>JADGQV010000046.1 GCA_017881465.1 Gemmatimonadaceae bacterium | reverse complement strand
GGCCCGATCTACTTCGACTTCGACAAGTCGACGATCAGACCGGATGCAGCTGCTACACTCGATGTGAAGATCCCGTGGCTGCAGGCTAACCCCGGAATGAGAATTCGTATCGAGGGTAACGCTGACGAGCGTGGCTCTGACGAGTACAACCTGGCCCTAGGCCAGCGCCGTGCGGCAAGCGCCAAGCGGTACCTCGTTGACCACGGCATTGCGGCAGATCGCTTCGACCTCGTGAGCTATGGCGAGGAGCGCCCGGTTTGCACCGAGCACAACGAAGCCTGCTGGCAGCAGAACCGTCGCGATGATTTCCGTATCGTGACGATCGGCAGCGACAGGATCGTAATACCACCGCAGTAAGCACCTTCTCTGGCCGGGCCCCGAAAGGGGTCCGGTACAGAGACTAAAAGGCGGAGCGTCCCGTAAGGGCGCTCCGCCTTTCTGCATCTCGCCGGTTGTCCCGCGCGTTGCCTATGCATCTCGGTTTGGGTCGAGACAGGGTATCCTCTTCGGCGGCTAGCTCGCTTACACGCTGCGAGCGTCGCGCGCAAACTACAACTGGAGATCGTTAACTGCGTTCACGAGCGGCCAGGATCGGTGCCGTCCGGGACAGCGGGCGATAGCGGAGCGCTTCCGCTATGTGAGCTGGCGCGACCTCCGTGACATCGTCGAGGTCGGCAATCGTGCGCGCGACCTTCAGGACGCGATGATAGCCGCGCGCCGACAGGCCTAGACGCTCGGCTGCGTTTTGAAGAAGCGTTCTCGCTTCGGTATGGATGGGTGTGTTGGCGTCGAGCCAGCGACCGATCGCGTAAGCGTTGCAGGACACTCCCGATCTTCTCGCGAATCTTTTTCGCTGTGTCGCGCGAGCACGCTCGACCCGTGAGCGAATCGACGGGGAAGAATCACCATTGCTGGCGCCGCTCAGATCGCGGAGCGCAACGGCACCAACGGTGACGTGCATGTCAATTCTGTCAGCCAACGGACCGGAGATGCGCGCGTTGTAGCGCTCGATGTCCGTCGCGCTGCAGTTGCACACTCCGAGCGGATCCGCCGCTCTGCCGCACGGACATGGATTGCACGCGCCTATCAGAGTGAATCGCGCAGGATAGGTCACCGCCTGTGACGCGCGGACGATCACAACCCTGGCATCCTCCATCGGTTGTCTCAATCCATCGAGCACGTGCCGCGGGAACTCGAGCATCTCATCCAGAAAGAGCACCCCGTGATGTGCGAGACTCACCTCGCCGGGGCGCGGGAGGGAGCCTCCACCGATGAGTCCAGCGCTGGAGATGGAGTGATGCGGCGAGCGGAAAGGCCGCATCCCTTCGCTCACGTTGCTGCGTCCGAGAACACCGGCGACGGAATGAATGGCGATTACCTCGAGCGCTTCCTCTTCGCTCAGTGATGGAAGGATCGTCGGCAGTCGTCGCGCCAGCATCGTTTTTCCGGCGCCAGGGGGCCCGACGAGCAGCACGTTGTGTCCGCCGGCGGCGGCAACCTCGAGCGCACGCTTGGCGCCCTGCTGACCGACGACGTCGGCGAAGTCGGTCCCATCAGTGCGCGGTTGCGATGAACCAGAGACCTCACGAGCGAGCGTCAGCGCTCCTTCTCGCAGCTCGCGCACGAGATCGGCGAGGGTCATTGGCGCGGAGAGATCGAGCGCGCTGACGCGGGAAGCCTCGGTGACGTTGGGCGCGGGAAGCACGAGCGTTGAGACACCGGCACGCCGCGCGTGGCGTGCGATCGAGAGCGCGCCTCGCATGGTCCGCAGTCCGCCGTCGAGGCCGAGCTCGCCCACGAACATTCGCTTCGCGACCGAGCCGGCTTCCAGCTGTCCGGTCGCGACGAGAATACCGATGGCGATCGGCAGATCGAAGGCCGTGCCTTCCTTCCGGATGTCGGCGGGCGCCAGGTTCACCGTGATGCGCCTCGGCGGTACCTTGAATCCGGAATTGACGAGGGCCGCACCGACCCGCTCGCGGCTTTCCTTGACGGCGCTCGCGGCCAGCCCGACAATCGTCCACTGCGGAAGTCCCTGCGCCGCGTCGACCTCGACGATGACGTCGTACGCGTCAATGCCGACGAGACCAGCCGAACGGACCGCGGCGAGCATGAGTCATCGTAATGCGCACCAAGCGCGCGGCGCGAAGCGTTTCGAACCGCGCGAAATCACCGCTCCGCAGAACAATCGCGAAACCGATGCTGTTAGCGCCGCCTATGGAAGAGGGAGGACATTCCCGTAGGCGGCGAAAGTGGCGAATGCAGTTAACGATCTCGACCCAAGCCGAGACGCATGGATAACGCGATGCTCACAGCATTCGAATGGCGAGACGCGTAAGAGTGAAGGCAGCACGAATGAAGAACTTTGGAGATTGTCGGACATGAAATTGAAGTCGCTCAGCATTGTGATCGTACCGCTTGCGCTGCTTCTTCCCGCGCGGATCTTCGCACAGGTCGGATCGACCACGGACATATTGATGGGCCGCGTTTCGGGACTCGACAGTCAGGCGGTCGCCGGCGCACGCGTCGAAGCCACATCCGCCGAGACGGGCATCACGCGCACCAAGACCACGGGGCCCGATGGCCGCTACACGATCGTGTTTCCGGATGGCGGCGGAAGCTATCGCCTCACTGTGCGCGCGATCGGCATGGCGCCGGTCTTACGCGACATCCAGCGGCAGGGCGACGAGGACCGGCTCATCACGGACTTCAATATGGGCCGCAACGCCACCCAGCTCGCGACGGTGCAGGTGCGCGCGGGAGCGCGGCGCGGCGATCCAAATCAGCGGCCCGAGCCCGGGAACACGGAGCGCAATCTCACTCCCAACCTCATCAATCGCCTTCCCATCGATGCGGGCGATCTGGCTGCGCTGGCGGCGCTCGCGCCCGGAGTCATTCAGGTGCCGGGCACCGATTCCACCAAGGCGTCCTTCAACGTCGCCGGCCAGCCCTCCAATCAGAACAGCATCACCCTGGACGGACTCAGCTTTGGCGCGGGGAGTGTTCCCTCGGAGGCGATTCGCAACACGCGGGTGGTGACGAACACGTACGACGTCGCGCGTGGGCAGTTCACCGGCGGGCAGGTCGCATCAACGACGAGAGGGGGCACCAACAACGTCCAGGGCGCGTTCAGCTATTCGCTGCGTGACCCCAGCCTGGAGTTCGTGGACGATTCGAATCCCGCGTTCGGTCAGAAGTACACGCAGAATCAGATCAGCCTCGGTGTGGGGGGACCGATTGTGAAGGACAAGCTCTTTACCTTCGGCGCGCTCACATTCTCGCATCGCACCGATCCGCTCCTCTCTCTTCTGGCGGCCGATCCGCTCACGCTCGAGCGACTTGGCACCAATCCGGACTCGGTGAGCCGTTTTCTGAATCTCGTTCAGGGCTTCGGGCTCCCGCTCACGTCACCGCTCGCACCCGATGAGCGTCGCAACGACAATACGTCGGCGCTCGTGCGCGTCGACTACAACCTCGCGGAAGACCACTCCCTGATGCTGCGCGGAGACTGGCGCGGCAACACTCAGCTCGGCTCGCGTCTCAACGCGCTGGCGCTGCCGCACACGGGCGGTGATCTCAAGGGTTCCGGTGGCGGAGGCATGATGACGCTCACATCCCACGTCGGGATGTTCATCAACGAGCTCCGCGGCTACAAATCGGTCGACAACCGGAATACCTCCGGATATTTGTCGGCTCCCGACGGGCGCGTGGTGGTCGCGTCGGTCCTCGAAGATGGGACGAGCGCCATCTCCACGCTCCAGTTCGGAGGGAATCCATCACTGCCGCAAGAGACGAAATCGAGCCTGCTCGAAATGAGCGACGAGATCTCCCGCCTCACGACCGCGGGTGGGCACCGCTTCAAGCTTGGCGGACTCGTCAACGAACAAAGAAGCTCCGTCGGATTCGCGCCCAACCGGTTCGGCACCTTTACGTTCAATTCGCTCGCTGATTTCGCCGCGGGCCAGCCCACGCAGTTCACCCGCGCGCTTTTCGCGCGCGACCAGGAGTCCGCCACAAACAATCTCGCCTCGTACCTCGGCGATTCGTGGCGTGTGAACCCGAAGGTGCAGCTGACCTACGGACTGCGCGCCGAAGGATCGCGTTATCCCGACAAGCCGGAATACAACCCCGAGGTCGATTCGACGTTTGGCCGGCGCACGGACAATCTTCCTTCGGAGTTCCACGTCAGCCCGCGCGCGGGATTTACAGTATTCGTCGGCGAATCGCAGTTTGGTCCGCCACCGCTCACGCTGCGAGGAGGCTTCGGCGAATTCCGTGGCACCGCTCCGGCGCAGCTGTTCGCGTCGGCGCTCAACGCCACGGGTCTCACCAACGGGCAGTCGCTGCTCACTTGCGTCGGCCCGGCGGCACCGACCCCCGATTGGGCGGCATATCTCGCCGACCCATCCACGATTCCGACGTCGTGCAACGGCGGTACGCCGATATTCGCCAACCAGCGTCGCAATGTCACGGTCTTCGATCCTGACTTCCAGGCTCCGCGCGCCTGGCGCGCATCGTTTGGATTGAATCGCCGCTTCTGGGACCGCTATTCCTTCTCGATCGACGCCGGCTATGCGCGCGGTGTGGCGCAAACGGGATCAACCGACATCAATCTGGACACGGTTCCGAAGTTCACCCTCGCGAATGAAGGCAATCGTCCCGTGTACGCTCCGGCAAACGCGATCGTGCCGACCAGCGGCGCCCTGTCAGTGCTCGGTTCCCGCCTGCATCCGGAGTTTGGAGTCGTGAGCCAGATCCAGTCGAATCTCCGATCCGACACGAAGCAGATCACCTTCGGGCTCAACGGAATCAACCGCAAGGGAATTCTGCTCAACGCGTCGTATACACTCACGAGCTCGTTCGATCAGTCACAGGGTTTTTCGCAAGGTGCAGTGCAGGGCTTTGGTGGAACTGCCGGATCGACGGCCGGCAATCCGAACATCTCGGAATGGGGGCGCAGCGACAACGCGCGGCGCCACGCGCTCCTCGCGACGATCACGTATCCGATCAAGCCGGTGCTCGAGCTGACGGCGATCGCGCGCGCGACTTCCGGAAGCTTCTTCGCTCCGCTCGTAGGCGGCGACATCAACGGCGACGGACGCAACAACGACCGCGCATTCGTCTTCGATCCGGCCGCTGCCGCGGCCGCCGGTGATACCGCGGTCGCGAACGGAATGACTCGTCTGCTCGCCACTACCTCGCCGCGCGCGCGCGATTGCCTCCTCAGTCAACTGGGGAAGGTCGCCACCCGCAGCAGCTGCTCGAGCCCGTGGTCTCCCGCCCTCGATCTCCAGGCCAATATCAGGCCTGCCTCGTTCGGCCTCGATCGCAGACTCACCATCTCGGTGATCGCGCTCAACACACTCACCGGGCTCGATCAGCTGCTCCACGGCAGCAACAATCTTCACGGGTGGGGACAGCCATCGTTTCCCGACCGTACCCTTCTTTATGTGCGCGGATTCGATCCAACGACCGATACTTACCGGTACCAGGTCAACGAGCACTTCGGAGCCACCAATGGAACGCGGAACGCATTTCGTGTCCCGTTCCAGATAGCAGTTCAGGGGCGCCTTACACTCGGGACGGATCCCGCACGCCAGCAGTTCAACAACGCAATCGGCCGAGGGGCGGGACGCCTCAATCCGGAGGCGCTCAAGGCGCGCATGACGCGCCTCGTGCCGAACGCATTCCTCGAAATCATCGCCGTCAACGACTCGGCGAAGCTCGAGCTAACGCCGGATCAGGTCGCAAGGCTTCAGACCGCCGGCGACGCCTTCAAGGTCAGATCGGATTCTCTGGTCGACAAAGTCGCCAACGTCCTCGGCGACACGACGACAAAGAACCCGGACCCGATGACAATTTTCACCAAGCTCCAGCCGACGATTGCCGAGGCAAGAAAGCTGGCGATGCAGGCGATCAACGACTCGAAGGCGATTCTGACGCCAGCGCAGTGGTCCAAGGTGCCGGAAAGCATCAAGACGCCCGGACTGCGGCGTGAAGGCGGCGAGGGCGGAAGGTCGTCCGAGCGTGGGGGTCCCGGCAGCTAGTAGCGGGCACCGGGCGGAGTCGGCCCCCCCTTTGCCTGACTCCACCTGACGGGGTATTCTCCCCCATCCTTCACGCATATACGCCATGAAAGGTTGTCTAAAAAGGGCCGGCTGTCTCGTCATCATCATCTGTCTCATCGCGCTGTGGTACTGGTACGCGCGCGTCGAGCGCCCCGCCGCTGGCACTGCAGCGACTGCAACTTCGGTCAGCTCAGGCTGGCAGCCACTCACGGCTGCTGACGCGGCGCGTGGGCAGGTCGCCGTGCAATCGCTGGGGCGCCAATCGGGACCAGTCTTCGCGAACCTGACTCCCGCGGAGGCGGCGTCGTACATCTTCACTGTCGTCGCGAAACAGCTTCCTCCATCCGCGAAAAACGCTGAAGCCGCGATCATCGGCGACCGGCTCTACGTCCGGTCCGACGTGGAGCTCAAGGATTTTGGCGGCGCCAAGTCACTCGGTCCCGTTGGAATGCTCCTCGGCGAGCGTGACAGCGTGCGGTTCGGAGGCACCATCAACATGCTGAAGCCCGGCCTGGCGGAATTCCTCGTTCAGGAGGTGAAGCTTGGCAGGATCGACGTGCCGAGCGCGCTGATCCCGAGGATCCTGACCCAGATGAAACGCGGCAAGCCGGTCGAAGGTATCTCCCAGAACGGGCTTCCGATGGTCATGGCGGCTTACATTTCAGACGTGCGCATTTCCGACGGCAAGATCACACTGTACAAGAGTGTCAAATGAGTCGAAGGATTCTCGTCATCGATGATGAGCAGGGAATCCGCGCGGCGTTGGGACAGCTCCTCGAGTTCGAGGGGTACGAGGTGCACACGATCCCGAACGCGCTGGACGGGATCGCGGAGTACCAGAAGTGGCGCCCGCACCTGGTCTTTCTCGACGTGAAGATGGCTGGAATGGACGGAATGGAGGCGCTGAGGAAGCTCCGCGAGCTCGATCCTTCAGCCACGGTTGTGATGATCAGCGGCCATGCCACCATTCGCACCGCCGTCGAAGCGACTCAGGCCGGCGCCTACGAGATTCTGGAGAAGCCGCTCGACACGGATCGCATCCTCGTCATGCTCAGGAACGCGCTGTCGCATCTTGACCTTCAGGAAGAGAACGCCCGCCTGAAGCAATCGGTCGACGCTCCGTTCGAGATGGTCGGCAAGACGCCGGTGATGCGGGCCCTGATGGAAAAGATCGAGAAAGTCGCGACGACTCCCGCGCGCGTCCTGATCACCGGTGAGAACGGGACGGGCAAGGAGCTGGTGGCGCGCGCGCTTCATCGCATGTCGCCGCGCGCGACCAAGCCATTTGTCGAGGTTAATTGCGCCGCGATTCCGGGCGAGCTGATCGAGAGCGAGCTGTTCGGCCACATGAAGGGCTCTTTTACCGGCGCGATCTCGGACCGTGCCGGTAAGTTCGAGCAGGCAAACAAGGGAACGCTCTTCCTCGACGAAATCGGCGACATGAGCCTCGCCGCGCAGGCGAAAGTCCTGCGCGTGCTGCAGGACAACGTCATCACCCGAATCGGCGGCGCCAAGCCGATCTCGGTCGACGTCAGGGTAATCGCCGCCACGAACAAAACGCTCGAGAACGAGATCGCGGGCGGCAAATTCCGTGAGGATCTATACTACCGGCTCAACGTCGTGCCGATCCACGTTCCGCCGATTCGCGAGCGGCGCGAGGACATCCCGATGCTGGCCCAGTATTTCGGTTCGACGCTGTCGGCGCGGGAAGGAATTCCGCCGCGCACATTTACCGCGGATGCGTTGGAGAGATTGAGCTCACTCGACTGGCCCGGCAACGTGCGCGAGTTGCGGAACACGGTCGAGCGGCTGCTGATTCTGGCGCCCGACACGCAGATAACTGCGCGTGACATCGACCGGCTCGCCGGCCAGCGCGCGCTCGATGATGCAGGACTTGCGACCCTCACGCAGTGCCGCACGTTCGAGGAGTTCAAGGACGCGGCCGAGCGGGCGTTTCTGCTCAACAAGCTGCGCGAATTCGACTGGAACGTGTCCGAGACCGCGCGCGCGGTGGAGATGCCGCGGTCCAACCTTTACAAGAAGATCGAGCGATATTCGCTTTCCCGCGAGCATAGCTGAGGCGTCGTTCACGCCACCATCACAGACCCTTCGAAATGAAAAAGTTCAGCAACTACATCGCCGGAAAGTGGGTCGCCCCCGAATCGGGCGAATACTTCGAGAACCGTAACCCGGCTGATCGCGATGATGTGATCGGAAAATTCCCTCTTTCCGACCGGCGCGACGTGGATCGCGCGGTCGAGAGCGCCCAGCGGGGCTTCGCAGGATGGCGACGCACGCCGGCTCCCGCGCGCGGCGATGTGCTGCGGTTCGTAGGCGACATCATGACCAAGCGCAAGGAAGAAATCGCCGACGCGATGACGCGCGAGATGGGGAAGCCGCTCACGGAGACGCGCGGTGACGTGCAGGAGGGGATCGATACAGCCTACTACGCCTCGAGCGAAGGGCGGCGCTTGTTCGGCAAGACGGTGCCCAGCGAGCTGCGGAACAAGTGGGCGATGAGCTACCGCCGCCCGATCGGCGTCGCTGGACTTATCTGCCCGTTCAACTTCCCGATGGCGATCCCGACCTGGAAGATGTTCCCGGCGCTCGTATGCGGAAATGCGGTGATCTTCAAGCCGGCGGAGGACGTCCCACACACGGGAACCCTCCTGGTGGAGATCCTTCTCGAGGCCGGACTCCCGAAAGAGGTCGTGCAGCTCGTGCACGGCCGGGGGGAGCAGGTGGGAGCCGCCATCGTGGAGCATCCGGGAATCCCCCTGATCTCCTTCACCGGCTCGACCGAGACCGGCCGCTTCGTGGGGGAGACCTGCGGCCGCCTCCACAAGAGGCTGTCGCTTGAGATGGGGGGGAAGAACGCGCAGATCGTGATGGACGATGCCGACCTCGACCTGGCGCTCGAAGGCGCGCTGTGGGGCGCATTCGGCACGACGGGGCAACGTTGTACCGCCACCAGTCGTCTTATCATACAGAAGAAGGTTCACGACAAGTTTGTAGGCATGCTCGAGGACCGCGCCCGGGCTCTCAAGTTGGGCGATGGAAGGAAGAAGGGGACTGACGTCGGGCCGCTGATTAACGAAGATGCCCTCAGGAAGGTCGAGACCTACGTCGATATCGGTCAGTCGGAAGGGGCGAAGCTGCTGACCGGCGGGGAGCGGCCCGGGAAGCTTTCAAAGGGCAACTTCTTCGAGCCGACGATCTTCACGAACGTCAAGCCTGGCAGCCGTCTCGAGCAGGAAGAGATCTTCGGCCCGGTTCTTTCCGTCATTCGAGTGAAGGATGCGGACGAGGCTTTTGCGGTGAACAACGATGTGAAGTACGGATTGTCGTCGTCGATCTATACGCGGGATGTGAACACGGCATTCCGCGCGCTCAACGAGCTGGACAACGGAATTACTTACGTAAACGCACCAACCATCGGCGCGGAGGCTCATCTCCCGTTCGGTGGGGTCAAGCAGACTGGGAACGGGCACAGGGAGGGCGGCTGGGAAGTCTACGAGTTCTACTCCGAGACCAAAGTCGGCTACGCCGACTTCTCAGGCACGCTTCAGCGCGCTCAGATCGACACGTATCTGGGAACGCCCGACTGATCACACCGGCATAGACGGACGATGGATAACTACGAACACAAGCGGGCGCACGCCCTCAGGCGCGCGAATCGAAGACGCACCGGAAGCAGGCTCGCGTTCTTCGTGCACTGGGCCAACATCGTCGTTGTCTCGCTGGCGCTCTTCGTCGTCATCCGCGCCTTTGGCGTGGAGGCGTTCAAGATCGCGAGCGGCAGCATGGAGCACACCCTGTTCGAGGGTGACTTTCTCCTGATCAACAAGCTCGTATACGGCGCCGGCATCCCTGGAAGCGGTCGCAAGCTGCCCGCCATCCACGCCCCGAGGCGCGGGGATGTGGTCGTATTCAGCTACCCCGTCGATCCGCGGCTCAATTACGTGAAGCGGATCGTCGGCATACCCGGCGACACGGTTCAAATGCGCGACGGGACACTCGTCAGAAACTGGCAGCCGGTGCACGAGGACTACGTCCAGCACACTCCCGACGAGGCCGACCAGTCAGACGACGATTTCCGCTGGCAAAAGGCTTATCTCGTGAGTGGAGCATCGATCGAAAGTTATCATCCATCCCGTAACAACTGGGGCCCTCTGATCGTCCCTCCTCATGACTACTTCGTCCTCGGAGATAATCGCGACAACTCGTCGGATTCGAGGTATTGGGGGTTCGTGGCCGACTCACTTGTGCGCGGCCAGCCGATAGTGGTCTATTATAGCTACGCGCCCGACATCGGAGACCGGCTGGATTGGCTGACTCGTCAACGGTGGAAGCGCTTCGGAGAGATCGTACACTAGATCTCTCGATTTCCGAGAGGATGACGCTATCGCTATGAAGGTTTCGACGAATCGGAAATCGACCGTCGACGAAGGATCGCTCGATCAGTACCTCAGGGACATCAGCGTCTTTCCCCTCATTACTCGCGAGAGAGAAGTGGAGCTCGCGAAGCGCATCCGCCTGAATGATCAGGAAGCACTCGACACCCTGGTGCGCTCAAATCTCCGATTCGTCGTCTCGGTAGCCAAGAAATATCAGAATCAGGGAGTCTCACTCTCCGATCTGATCAACGAGGGCAACCTCGGCCTCATTCGCGCCGCCCACAAGTTCGACGAGACGAAGGGCATTAAGTTCATCTCGTACGCGGTGTGGTGGATCCGCCAGTCGATACTCCAGGCGCTGGCCGAGCAGTCGCGCATCGTGCGAGTGCCGCTCAATCGCGCCGGCACGCTGCATCGCATTGGCAAGAGAGCGAGCAGCCTGCTCCAGGAGCTCGGTCGCCAGCCGACCAACCTCGAGATCGCCGATGGCATGGACATCAGCGAAGACGAAGTCGCCAAGACGATGATGATCTCGCAAGTGCATCTCTCACTCGACGCGCCGATGACGCCGGGCGAGGACAACCGCCTGCTCGATTATCTCCCCGACAACATGAATCCGACGCCGGACGAGATCACGTTCGAGAAGGCGTTGTCGGAGGCGATCGAGGAGTCGTTGTCATCGTTGAAGGAGCGCGAATCCAAGATTCTCCGTCTCTATTTCGGGCTCGATGGCGCCGAACCGATGACGCTCGAGGATATCGGGACTCTCCTGCAAATCACCCGCGAGCGCGTGCGCCAGATCAAGGAGAAGGCGCTGCTCAAGCTGCGCCACAACTCGCGCCGCCGCTCACTGGAGTCGTTCCTCGGCTGAATAAATGGTCAAGATCACGTGGTGACGCGCGGCGATACGGAGATGGTGAGCCCGGGTCCCTGAAGGCTTTCATATGGGACACGTGGTGGACTCGGGAGAGCTGATCGGCACGACGTGTCTGCTCCTCCCAATTACATTTCCCGCATGGCACAACAGGCTTCATTCGACGTGACGACCGGCGTCGACCTACAGGAGGTCGACAACGCCGTCAATCAGGCGCAGAAGGAGATCTCCCAGCGCTACGACTTTAAGGGATCACCGGCGACCATCGAGCTCAAGCGGGCGGAAGGGATAATCGCCCTCACGGCCGAGAACGACTACAAGATGCAGGCGCTCTGGGACGCGCTTGAGACCAAGCTCATAAAGCGCGGAGTCTCTGTGAAGAACCTAGATCCCGGTGAGATCAAGCCCGCCGGCGGCGACACCGTGCGCCGCGATATCGCCCTCAAGCTGGCGCTCGATGGCGACACCGCGAAGAAAGTCGCCGCCGCCATCAAGGAAGCCAAGCTCAAGAAAGTTCAGGCGGCGATCCAGGGCGACCAGGTGCGCGTCACCTCTCCTTCGCGCGACGATCTTCAGGAAGCGATGGCGCTTCTGCGCGGCAAGGACTTCGGCGTCGAGCTCAAGTTCGGGAACTACCGTTGATGCCGCGCTCGCTCGGTGCGGGCGGTTTCGCCGCCCTGAAATGAAAGTAGGAATCATCACACTCGGCTGCGACAAGAACACCGTCGATAGCGAGCGGTACCTCGCGCAGCTGTCGGACTATTCCGCCGAGTACACCGCGGAGCTCGCCGAAGCCGAAGTCATCATCGTCAACACCTGCGGCTTCATCGACGCCGCCAAGAAGGAATCGATCGACGCGATGGTCGAAGCCGCGCGATTCAAGACGAAGGGACGTTGTCAGGCTGTCGTTGCCGTCGGCTGCATGATCGAGCGGCACAAGAGTGAGCTTGTCGAGGCCGTCCCCGAGGTCGATCTCTTCCTCGGCTCCTCCGAGATGCAGAGACTCGTGCCGGAGCTCAACGAGCGGGGATTGCTGGGTGAGGCGAGCGAGGACCTGCACCCCGGAGTTCGGCTCTACACCGGCGACTTGCCGCACGTCCGCTACATGAAGATCAGCGAAGGCTGCGACCACGGCTGCGCGTTCTGCGCCATTCCGCTCATGCGCGGGAAGCACCGCTCCTTCGCGCTCGACGAGGTAGTGCGTGAGGCGCAGCTGCTCGAGCTTGAGGGCGCGCGCGAGATCAATCTCGTAGCCCAGGATCTCGCGCACTACGGACGCGACCGGCGCGACGGAATCCAACTCCCCGAGCTTCTTGAAGCGCTCATTGCCGAGACCTCGATACCGTGGATGCGCATGCTCTACCTCTATTCCGCTGGTATCACCGACCGCCTTCTCGAGGTCGTCGCCGGCGAAAGCCGCGTGCTGCCGTACCTCGACATGCCGATTCAGCACGGCTCGGATCTGGTCCTCGCGCGCATGCGGCGCCCGGAGAGGAAGCGCACCATCCGCGAGCGCGTGAAGAAATTCCGCGATGCCGTTCCCGATGTCGCGATACGCACGACGTGCATCGTCGGTTTTCCGGGCGAGACCGAGGAACAATTCGAGGAGCTGCTCGAGTTTCTGGAGGAGATGCAGTTCGAGCGGGTGGGCGCGTTTACGTATTCGCCGCAGGAAGGAACCCAGGCGGCGCAATACCCGGACGACGTGCACGAGACAGTGAAGCGTGAGCGGCTGGAAAGACTGACCGAGCTTCAGCGCGCGATCACGGGCGAGAAATACGAGTCGCGTACCGCCCGCACGGCGCTGGCACTCGTGGATCGAAGCGATGCAGAGCGCGGCACATCGCAGGCGCGGCTGCCGTGGCAGGCCGACGACATCGATGGCGTGACCCAGTTGGACGAGGCGCTGCCGCCGGGCACCATCGCCGAGGTAGCAGTGGAGGAAGTTGTGGATGATTACGATTTTCAGGCGTCGGTGATTCGCGTCGCCCTGCCCGCTGGAGCTCCGCAGCAGCGTCGCGTGTCTCGCCAGCTTCCAATCCAGCAGGTGACGATCGGAAGTTACGGCCGCTAGCGTGCGATCCGCCGAACTCATGGCGCGCGCGCGCGAGCTCTTCCCCGGCGGGGTGAACTCTCCCGTGCGCGCTTTTCGGGGCGTTGGAGGAGAGCCCGTCGTGGCAGCGCGTGGCGAAGGCGCGCGGATCTGGGACGTCGACGGCAGGGAATACATCGATTTCGTCCTATCGTGGGGACCACTCGTGCTCGGGCACGCCCCACCGATCGTTCTCGACGCCCTCGCGAGCGCGATGCAGAACGGAACCAGCTTCGGAATGCCAACCGAGGTCGAGGTTCAGCTCGGCGAATTGATCCGGCAGCGGATGCCGCACTTGGAGATGATGCGCTTCGTCTCGAGCGGCACTGAAGCCACGATGAGCGCGGTGAGGCTTGCGCGCGCGTTCACGGGCCGCGACGCAATACTCAAGTTCGACGGCTGCTATCATGGCCACGCGGATTCGTTTCTCGTTCACGCGGGCTCTGGTGTCGCCACCTTGGGCCTGCCCGATTCGCCGGGCGTTCCTGCCGAGCTCGCTGCTCTGACACTCACGGCCCCGTTCAATGATCTCGACGCCGCCGCGGGACTCATGCGCGACAGCAAGCGCGGAGTGGCGGCCATCATCGTCGAGCCGGTCGTCGGCAACTCCGGTTTTATTCCTCCCGATCCGGGTTTCCTGCAAGGATTGCGAGCGCTGGCCGACAACTCGGGCGCGCTTCTCATCTTCGACGAAGTCATGACCGGCTTCCGGATCGCGCCCGGCGGCGCAAAGGAGCGCTTTGGAGTCACCGCCGATCTGACGACACTCGGCAAAGTCATCGGGGGCGGACTGCCCGTCGCCGTTTACGGCGGGCGTCGTGACATCATGGAGCGCGTTGCACCGTCTGGTCCGGTCTACCAGGCCGGTACGCTCTCCGGAAACCCGCTGGCCATGGCCGCGGGCATCGCGACTCTCACGGCGCTCACGCCGGCGCTCCATGCCAGGATAGAGAAACGGACCACCGTGCTGGTCGAAGGTTTGCAAAAGATCGCGGCTGGCCTCGGAGTTCCGCTCTCGGCCGGGTGCGCCGGATCGATGTGGGGATTCTTTTTCAGCACCAAGCCTGTCCGTAATTTCACAGACGCGAAAGCATCGGACGTGGGCCTCTTTCGGCGTTTCTTTCACGCGGCTCTGGATCGAGGAGTTTACCTGGCGCCATCAGCATTCGAGGCGTGTTTCATGTCGGCGGCGCACGGCGATGCTGAAGTCGCGAGCGCACTCGAGAAAATGGGAGCCGCATTGGAGCAAGCCATTGCGTAGAGCTCATTGGAGAACGCGCCCGCGGACTTGGGTCGTGATGACGGGCGTCCTCGTGGTCGCCGCGTGTGTCTCGCTCTCGTCCCCTCGTGGCGGCGGACCGGGAAACGTTCCCGTCGTGCGCGGCACCTACAAGAGCGGCGCCCAACAGCAGGTTCGGATTGCCTTGGCCACCGCCGCCGGTGCTCGTATAGGCGCAACCGGCGACTGGGGCCTGTTCAAGCCTGACAAGGGCGATCCAATCGCGCGGTTTCAGCCGGGCCAGGAGCTGAGCGCATGGATCTTCCAAGACTGCAATTCCGTAGGCTACTGCACTTCGCTGCTCGCCGTGACTCCCGCAGTTAGCCTCGGGACTAGCACAGGTCCCGTCGTCGCGCGGCCTCTGACGAGCGACTCTTTCGTTACATGGGATGGAAAGCGATACCGGGGCGAGCTAGTGATCAGCGTCGGCGATTCGGGACTACTGGTTGTCAACGGTCTCTCGATGGATTCCTACCTGCGCGGCGTGGTTCCGCTCGAAATCGGCAATCGCACCTCGGCGGAAATGGCGGCGGTACAGGTGCAGGCCGTCGCCGCGCGAACCTACGCCTACAAGCACCTCACGAGCACGCGCGCCTTCGACATGTACGCCACCGTTCAGGACCAGGTGTACGGCGGAGTGGACGTGGAGAAGCCGCTCTCCGACACGGCCATTACGACGACAGCCGACGTGGTCGTTCTCTACAACGGGCGGCCGATCACCACTCCGTATCACTCGACCTGCGGTGGAAGTACGTCGGCCGTGAGCGAGGTCTGGTACGATCAGCCGGACCAGCCGTATCTTCGTCCCGTGAGTGACCGGATTCCGGGAACGAACAATTACTACTGCGATCCCTCGCCCCGATTCAGCTGGACGCAGAGCTACGATGCCGCCGGACTCCGCGCGGTGATGGAGAAATACCTCGCGGCTTATACCAACGCGCCCAAAAACGGCGTCGGCAAGATCACCGACATCAGGGAACAGGGACGAACATCTTCGGGCAGGGTCGCCGCGCTCATCGTACAAACGGAAACCGGAAGCTATACTCTTCGTGGCAACGACATCCGATTCGTGCTGAGAGATCCCAAAGGCGCTATCCTCAACAGCACAAACTTCACATTCGCGAGGGAAACGAGCGGTGGGGAAATCTCCAGTCTCAACGTGAGCGGCCGCGGTTACGGCCACGGAATCGGGATGTGCCAATGGGGCGCCATCGGACGCGCGCGTGCGGGGCAGAATTATCGTACGATTCTAGAGACCTATTATCCGGGGACGACGATTGGCCGAATCTCCGGTTAACAGCAAGGAATCGAAATCCCCGAAGGGCCCCGTCCGCATCGGCCTCGTCGGGGCGGGGGCGATCGCCCAGCTCGCGCATCTTCCCGTCCTGTCCAAGCTCAAGGGCGCGGAGCTCGTTGCACTCTGCGACAACGACGGACCCAAGGCGAGCGCGATAGCCGAGCGTCTGAAGATCCCCGACGTGTACACCGACATCGAGGATCTGCTGGAGCTCGATCAGGTCGATGCAGTCGTCATCGCTACGCCCAACCACCTGCACGAGCCGCACGTTCTCCGCGCGCTCAAGTCCAAGGTGGACGTGCTGTGCGAGCGGCCGCTCTCGCTGACGTCGCGCGGGGTCGAGCGCATTCTCGCCGCCGCGAAGCAGGCCGGGAAAAAAGTAGTAGTCGGCAACAACCACCGCTTCCGCAGCGATGTGCAGCAGCTATATCGCTTCCTGCAGGGAGGGGAGCTGGGACGCCTTTTTGGTGTGAGGGCCGGGCAATATCAATTCGCGGCCAGCCGCACCGGTTGGCGATTCAGACGACCCGAAGCGGGCGGAGGAGCGTTCTTCGAGCACGGATATCCGCTCGTGGATCTCGCGCTCTGGGTCGCCGATTTCCCGGAGCCCGTTCGAGTGAGCGCGCAAATGGATCGAACTCGCGGCACGAGCACTGTCGAAGACTCGATGATAGTGCATGTCGAGTGCGCCGGCGGGATGAGCTTCAGCTTCGACGTCTCATGGTCGTATGTCGGACAGGAAGAGCGCTGGTGGTTCGAGGTGCTCACGAGTCGTGGGAGCGCCCGCCTCGCTCCTCTCCGCGTGGTGAAGATGCTGAATGGCAAGCCGACCGACGTGTCGCCGAGCGGGGCGGCCGCGCGCGAGAGCGTGTTTTTGCAATCGTATCGGGCGGAGCTCGCGCACTTCATCGCGGTCGTGAACGAGACGACTCCGTACGACCCGCCCGAGGATGCGCTCATCGTGATCAAGCTGATGGAGGCGATTTACAAGGCGGCGGAAGAGGGTAAGGAAGTCCGCCTGTAGGCGGTAAGACGGAAGACAGTCCACCACACGGCCAGGTTGATCGGAAGCGCCAAGGCGACGATCTCTCCGTTCTTCTGATTGAAGTATGGAATCCCCTGGGCCACGAATCCGAACAGGCAGAGCAGGGCGATGAACCCCGCGAACTTTATCGCTCTCGAGACTCCGCGCAGTCCGTAGATCGAGAGCGGTATCAGCACCACCAGTGCAATCGACAGCGGATCGAAGTGCATCAGGTTCTCGTTTCGGCCCATGAAGTAGTGCTTGGTGAAAGCCCAAGCGAACACGAGCGCGAGCCCGCCGAGGCCGGCGATGAGACTCCATAACGTCGCCAGAGCGGTGGCTGCAAACATGGCGAGCCTGGATCCCCCTTCCGCGCTTCTCACCAGAATTACCAACGCGGCGGCGAAGATGATTCCGACAGC
>JADGQV010000002.1 GCA_017881465.1 Gemmatimonadaceae bacterium | reverse complement strand
TCTTCGTCGAAGTGAGCACCCGCTGGAGGTTCATCGCGGGGCAATAGGCTATTTCCACGTGGAACGATTGGATTTCCGTTCCACGTGGAAACCCCTCTCCTCGGTGGCTAGATTAGGCGCTGTACACTCATCGGCACATCGTGGCTCGAATAATCGCAATTGCAAACCAGAAGGGTGGGGTCGGTAAAACGACTACCGCCGTCAACCTCGCCGCAAGTCTCGCTGCTGCGGAACAACGCACACTCCTCATCGACGCCGATCCGCAAGGTAATGCCACCAGCGGTCTGGGACTCCAGAAGGAAAACGTTCCCCTCTCTCTCTACGACGTTCTAGTCGGAAACTCAGACCTCAGATCTTCGAGACAAGTTTCCGTCCAGTTCGAGAAATTGGATGTGGTGGGTGCAACTCCAGATTTGGCGGCCGCGGAAGTAGAACTAGTCGACAAAAGCGACCGCGACCTCGTCATGCGCGGAGCAGTCGAATCACTCCGGGAAGACTACGACTTCGTCATCATTGACTGCCCACCTTCGCTTGGGCTTATCACGATCAATATGCTGGTGGCAGCTGATGCTCTTCTCATTCCTCTCCAGTGCGAGTACTACGCGCTCGAAGGCCTGTCGCAGCTGCTGAACACTGTGCACCGTGTTCAACATGGCGCGAACGAAAAGCTCGGCATCGACGGCGTTCTGCTCACCATGTACGACTCTCGCCTAAACCTCTCGAGACAGGTTGCTGAAGACGCGAGAGAGTACTTCGGCCTGAAGGTTTTCAAGAACGTTGTACCAAGGAATGTCCGCCTGGCGGAGGCACCAAGTTTTGGAAAGCCTATCATCCTTTACGATGTCGCCTCTGTGGGAGCACAAGCCTACATGAATGTCGCGAAGGAGTTAATCGAACGAACCGCCCAGGGAGATGACAGTGGCCACTGAGAAAACACCGCGGCGACTTGGCCGAGGACTCGAAGCGCTTCTGGGTAGCGCCACCGGACTCGCTTCAAGCGATGACGGCGCGCTGAAATCCATCCCAATCGGACAAATTGCTCGGAACCCGTTTCAGCCGCGCCAGGAGTTCAACGCCGAGGATCTTGCCGAGTTACAGGAAAGCCTCAAAGCAAGCGGACTTCTACAGCCGATAACAGTCCGCCGCCGGCCAGGTAAAGATGGATTCGAGCTCATCGCCGGTGAGCGCCGCTTACGTGCGGCCACAAAGCTTGGATGGAAAGAGATACCTGCCATCATCAAGGAGATCGACGACAAAACGATCCTCACCCTGGCGCTCGTCGAAAACCTTCAGCGGACTGATCTCAATCCGATCGAAGAAGGAGAAGGCTATCATCAACTGTCGCGGGAGTTTGGTCTTACTCAGCAACAGATTGCTGAAACGGTCGGGAAGGACCGCACGACGATCGCGAACATGCTACGACTACTTCAATTGCCTGAGTCCGTGAGAAAACTCCTTCAGGAAAGGCATCTCACGATGGGCCACGCCAAAGTCCTCCTCGGTCTCGAGGATCAGGACAAGATTGCGAGTCTCGCGCGCGAAATCGTCAGAGAGGGCCTGACAGTGCGCGAGGTTGAACAACGGCTCCGTGAGGTTGTCGGCACCAGAAGTGGCAAGAAAGCAGGACGTCCAAGGGCCATCGATCGGCAATCACTGGAGCTGAAAAGAATCGAAGATCGATTGCGCCGTTTCCTTCAAACGGACGCCGCGATCAAGATCGGATCTCGTAATCGGGGAACGCTGACGATTCACTTTTATTCGCCTGACGACCTGGAAAGGCTGCTCGAGCTTTTGAGAGTTCCTGACTAATCAACAGAGTTATGAACCTGAGCCGTAACACATTGCTATACAAGGGGTTAGCTTGATGGAAGTCGTACTAGGCTAGTGGTTCTCCACACAAATATACACCTAGGTCAATGACGAGAATCCTCGAGATCGCGGAGTACGCGGACGAGTTTTTGGAGAGTGAAATCACACCCGACTACCCCGGCGCTTTGAACGGCCTCCAATTGGAGAATCGATCAGAAATCGCGGGCATTGCAGCGGCGGTGGATTTCTCAACCCGAGCCATAAATGGCGCTATCGCGACCAACGCCAATCTGCTCATCGTTCACCATGGAATGTTTTGGGACGGCCAGAATCCACTCAGGGGCTCAACGTACCGACGGCTGCAACTTCTGGTCGAGAATGATATTGCGGTCTATTCATCGCATCTGCCGCTCGATCGGCATCCAACCCTTGGCAACAACGTGCTGCTCGCGAAGCAGTTTGGCCTTACACCAAGCGCGCCTTTCGCCGGGTTCGAAGGAATCTTCATCGGCGTGAGCGGAGAGAGTGAGATCGAGACTATGGCACTTGCTGAGCGAGCTCGAAAATTCGTGAGGAATCACGGGAGCGAGATACGGACGACACCAATTGGAAGGAACCGCCAAACGAGGCGATGGGCAATCTGCACTGGCGCCGGCGCGTCGGTCGAAACTCTCAAGGAAGCACGTGAGATGAAAATCGACACCCTCATCGTTGGTGAGGGTCCGCATTGGACCGCCGTCTACGCTGAGGAGAACGAGCTCGCGATCATCTATGCGGGACATTACGCAACCGAGACGCTTGGCGTCCGCGCGCTAGCGGAGCATCTCGGAGAGAGGTACGGTGTTTCATCGAGTTTTGTCAGCGCACCAACGGGTCTGTAGCCAACTATCTCTGCGTCGAGCGACAGCGGCGGAGATCTAGCAATCTGTGTAGGCGCTTCTCCACGTAGCGCGCCATTGACCGGGACCGGTGCGCTCAATCAGCCCGAGTTTACCACCGTCGTCGTATTCGATGTTCACGATGATGGCAGGGCGTTTCGCCGCTCCAATCTCCACTGCCGTTAGAACCTCCGTCGCTTGCGTGGACTCTTCGGCACCTGCCGTTCTGTTGTAGTAACCGATGTTGTACTTGCTGCTCGTCCTCGCTGGTCGTTCACCGATGAGGAGGAGATGCTCGAGCCTCGGATTCGCTTCCTCATTCACGCTTCGCACCACATCCGCGATCATTACGTCGACCGAATCCAGCCGGAACGTGTACGCTGAACGCACTCTGAATGGAAGTCCTCTGAACGTCGGATCCGAGGCAAAGGGCAGGGTTGCCGCTGTTTGCGCAAGAGACACTGCGAGCGCAGCCGAATCACCGCTCGGCATTGCTTCGATTGAGTCAAGCATGATTGCGTGAACATATCCACTTGCAAATCCGACTCGCCAGTTTGAATGCGCCGATTGAAGTTTGGCCAGAGGCCATGAGTAACATTCCTGCTTCGTATCAACTGGTGGAAGCGGTAACGCGGCAATAGACGATCCGATTCTCCCACCTCTTCCAAACAGATCGAACGTGAGACCTAAAATTGGTGGACTGATGCCTTGAAACGACGCAACCGTGCTGTCCGTTGCTTCGGGGAGCACAACGGCTATGCTATCGCCTCCGCTTCCAACAGAGACGATCATCACCGGCCCGGCATCCACGTTCCACTTCGTATTCCCCAAAGGGCTCGACGGGTAAACCGGTGGGAGTGATGCTCCAGTCGAGTCGGCTTTGTCTTGTCCCTTGTCCTGACACGCGGCCATGCTGATAAGCAGCAGTACCGGCAAAGAGAGACCCGCTGCACGAAGCATCATGGGAGTAATTTGTCGTCGACTTCCTACAGCGTCGAGAGTACGTAACGCCTGCTACGTCACCGTACGTATTTGAGTGCCACCACCGACCGATGTAGAGTACATATGTGAGGCCACCGCAAGAGGCTAACAATGGAATCGGTGACAATGGGTTCGATCACTAAAACAGAAGAAGCCCCTGGCGCCATTCTCAGCGTCACTCCGGCCGGAGACTTCAATCCACCCCTTGCGCCCTTCAGAGAGCGGCTCAGCTGGGCACTCTATGATTTCGCGAATACGGTGTTTTCCATGAACATTGCCACACTCTACTTTTCCGTGTGGCTCATAGAAGATCTGGGACACTCGAATACGCTGTACGCAACAGTGAATGGAATTGCATCCGCGCTCGTCGTCGTATCGATCCCATTATTCGGCGCAATTTCTGATGCGACCCAGCGACGGAAGCCGTGGGTAGTCGGCTTCACATTGATCGCGTGTCTATCAACGGTCGTAATGGCCATCCTAGGCGAGACAGGCTTGCCATTGATTGGAGAGGGTGTAACTGCGACCGCATCTCATCAGTTGTTATCACCTGGCATCGCTCTCTTTGGAGTGCTTGCGGCTTTTACGATTGCGAACTACGCGTATCAGGGAGCACAGCCGTTTTATAATGCGATGATGCCGGAGCTGGTTCCGGTTGACCATCGTGGTCGGCTTTCTGGTATGGGCGCCGCATTAGGATATGTCGGTTCGATTACCGGCGTTCTACTGACATTTCCATTTTTCACAGGCGAAATACCAATACTCGGAACAATTCCGGACCGGGTTATCGGTTTCCTGAGAAGCGCGGTTCCCTTCACGATGCACGGCGGTCGTGTTTCCACATTCGTACCGACCGCAATTCTTTTCCTTCTCTTCTCGTTACCACTCTTTCTCTTCTGTCGAGATCACAACGTGATCCACGGAAAGCGGCACATCGCGTGGCGCGAAGCTTTTCGCGATGTCCGGCACACGCTAGATGAGGCAAAGAAGTATCCCGGAACGCTGAGATTCATCCTGACATCTTTCCTGTATCAGGACGCCATGGGAACGATCATCACGAATATGGCACTTTACGCAATCTTCGCGATGGGATTCATGAAGGGCTCCGAGGCGACGTTGTTCGTCATTCTCACTGTTCCAGCAGTCATCGGGAGTTACGGCATCGGACGACTGGTAGACCGATTTGGGCCCAAGAGAACTCTTTCGTGGGTCATTGCCGGTTGGATCCTGCTTCTTCTCTCGATGATCATCGTTCCGACGAGAACCGCCTTCTGGGTTGTGGGCGCCTGCATAGGCCTGATCTATGGAGGAGTTGCCACGGCGGAGCGCCCTCTACTTCTCAGTCTGGTTCCTGATGTCGAGGCGGGACGTTTCTTCAGCCTCATGGTTCTCTCTTCGCGAGCCGCGGCGGTAGTAGGTCCATTCGTGTGGGCGCTCGCAGTAGATGGACTTACGCCTTCAATGGGAATCGGCTTCGCTTACAGAGCTGGCGTAATGACGGTCGCGATTGGAATGACGCTCGCGCTTTGGATGTTGCGCGGTGTTCCTGACAATTTCACCCAAACTGTCCGATCGCCATGATCTACAATGGGTTGAGGTGGGTCAATGGAATTGCGCTTCACTGGTTCTATCGCGACATCCGTGTCACGGGTAGGCACATGATTCCGGCCAGTGCTCCGCTTCTCATCGCGGTGAATCATCAGAATGCGCTTGTCGATTCGCTGATCGTAGCGTGGGTCGTGCCGCGCCGAATTGCGATGACTGCCAAGGCTACACTCGTTAGGAATCCGCTGGTTGCCTTGGTGTTCAGAGTTCTCGGAGTCGTGCCACTTAGCAGGGTAAACGATGAAGCCCAGAAGTCGAACGGATCTCCCGCCGATCATTCTCGCAACACTGGAGCCTTTCGAGAAATTCTGAATCTCCTCGGGCAACGTGGAGCGGTGCTCATTTTTCCAGAAGGGAAGAGCCACAATGAAGTGGGTCTCGAGCCGCTCAAGACGGGTCTGGCAAGACTCGCTCTTCAAGCCAGAGATAAGCGTTCAATCAAGGGAGTCACGATCCTTCCGCTCGGACTCGTATTCGAGGACAAGGGCGTACCGGGCACAATCGCCGGAGTGCATGTCGGAGAGCCGATTGAGATGGACTCGTGGCCGAACACCAACCACGTTGCCCTGACCGAAGAGATCGCCAGGCGGCTTCGGAGCGTATCGGAAGAGGCCGCGCTACCTCTCCCCGAAGGGGACATTGTCAGGCAAAGTAACAGCTCGCTGAAAGAGAAGCTTATTACCCTCGCAGCTTCCTGGGGCCGTCTCACTCACCAATTCCCGGTGAGAATCGCAAGGAGCATCGCGGTGAAGCGGAGTACCGACGCTGATCAGCCTGCAATGCTGACGATAATGTTTGGAATCGGATTCGTGCTTCTCACGTACGCCATCCATCTCACGATCCTCGGTGTGCTCATCCATTCCTTCTGGATCAGCTTTCTCTATCTCGCGAGCTTACTCAGCGGCGCATACTGGGCGGCGTTCGAGCAGCACCCACGCCGTTACTAGCTCAGGAGAGCTTCGTGTCGAGCCAATTTTTTCCGACTCCGAGATCGACCACGAGCGGGACGGAAAGTTGGGCCGCATGTTCCATCTCGTATTTCACGAGCTCCTGAACCTGATCCATTTCGTCCGGCAACACTTCGAAGACAAGCTCATCGTGAACCTGCAGAAGCATCTTGCTCTGTAGCTCTTTCATCCTGAGCCCGTCATCGATCCTGATCATAGCGATCTTGATCAGATCGGCTGCTGAGCCTTGGATCGGTGAATTGGCAGCTGTCCTCTCCCCAAATGCGCGGATGTTGAAGTTCCGCTCGCGCAGCTCCGGGATATACCGTCGCCGTCCAAAGATCGTTTGCACATATCCGTTCTCGCGGGCAAACGCGATCATAGCATCGAGATAATTCCGCACGCCCTGAAACCGCTCGAAGTAGCGAGCAATGAACTCCTTTGCCTCGGCATGCTCAATACCAAGTTGCCTGGAAAGTGCGTGCGGACCCTGACCGTAGATCGTAGCGAAGTTGATCGTCTTAGCGCGGCTACGCATTGTGCCGCTTACTTCGGTCAGAGGCACGTCGAAGATCAGCGCCGCTGTCTGGCGGTGGATGTCACCGCCAGCCTGGAAGGCTTCCACAAACGCAGGATCCTGCGAAAGGTGGGCGAGAAGGCGGAGCTCGATTTGTGAATAATCCGCGGCCAGGAGTTGCCAGCCTTTTCGCGGTATGAATCCGCGCCGAATGTCACGACCCAACTCTCGCCGGATTGGAATGTTCTGAAGATTCGGATCGCTTGACGAGAGCCGCCCCGTTGAAGCGACGGTCTGATTGAATGAGGTATGAAGCCGTCCCGTCTTCGGGTTGACAAGGCGTGGCAAGGCATCGAGATAGGTGTTCTCGAGCTTTGACAGCTCCCGGTATTCCATCAGGAGCGTCGGCAGCACGTGGCCATCTTCAGCCAGCTCGGTGAGAACACTGGCATCCGTAGATGGACCCGTGCTTGTTCTTTTCAGAATCGGCAGATTCAACTTGTCGAAAAGTATCTCCCGCAGCTGAGGGTTCGAGTTGATGTTGAATTCTGTTCCCGCTGTTTCGTAGATCTGTTTCTCGACGGATTCGCGCTCAGCCTGAAAGCGCTGCTTAAGCGACGAGAACCACGGCAAATCGATCGCAATTCCCGTCCATTCCATCTCGGCCAGGACGTTGATGAGAGGAATCTCGACGCCATCCAGGAGGCGTGTCAGCTCGTGCGATTCGAGCTGGGGCTCGAATATCCTCCGAAGACGCAGGGCCATGTCCGCCTTTTCGCACGAGTAGTCACGAGCGGCTTCAACAGGGCATTCGTCGAACGCAATCGCAGAACGACCCTTGCCGCAAAGATCCGCATACGATGTCATGGTGTAGTCAAGAAACTCGAGCGCTAGGACATCAAGACCGTGGGACCGGCGGCCTGGGTCAAGCACGTAGCTCGCCAGCATCGTGTCGAAATCCAACCCGGCAAGCCGAACACCTGCGCAGCGAAGTGCCAGCAGGTCGAACTTCGCATTCTGAGCAGTCTTTCGCACCGACGGATCTTCAAGAAGGTCCTTGAGGGGTTGCATCTCCGGCGAGTCGAGCGCTGGAAGATTGCGGACCTGTGTGGGGCGGTTTTGTCGCAACATCCTGGCAGCGATGCTTGTCAAATCGCTATTGGTTTTCTTGTTTTTCGACGGCGTTTCAGGGAAAACCTCGTCCCCACCCAGGATAAGACCACGTTCTTCCGGGGCATCGGTAGCGAATCGATCTCCGACGGCATCAACAAGAAGCTCTCCCTGCCCCCTCCGTGACAGTCGGTGGCGAAGTGGGAAGTAGTACACGTCTCCCTCGCCGACGGCAATCGATATTGAGATGATCGAGGAACGCAGTGGATCGACGGCTTGCGGACTGTCAGGATCAATCACGACTTCAGTGTCCAGGGCTATCGCCTTAGCCTCGCGCGCGCGATTGACTGCCTGCTGCAATCCTTCAACCGTATCGATAGTCACATAGTTGACCAGCTTCTTCAGCTTCTCCTCGGCTTGTGGTGCCTGTATGGCGCTGTCCTTCGCCAGCGCATGAAATTCCAACTCGATGAACAGATCGCGAAGGCGATGGTGATCTGGCGTTTTTATCCCGAGCGAGTCGAGGTCGAATGGAACCTCTAGATCGGTGCGGATTGTTACTAATTCCTTCGACAGCCGAGCATTGTCGGCGTGCTCGAGAAGGGCTTCCCGAGGACGCTTCTTGGTGATCTCCCCCGCGTGGGCTAGAATCGACTCGAGATGGCCGTACTGTTTCACCAGCTCGGAAGCTGTCTTGTCACCAATTCCGCGCACTCCGGGCACATTGTCCGACGAATCACCAACCAGCGCGAGATAGTCGGTAACGAATTCGGGTGCGACGCCAAGGCGCTCATCCGCGTTTTCAACCCCTACCCAATGCTCCTCGACATTCGCGGGTCCGCCGCGGCCGGGATTCAACAACCAGACCCCGGGTCTCACCAGCTGCTGAAAGTCCTTGTCACCGGACACCACGACCACGTTCACCCCTGCTTCGACGCTCCTTGCAACGAGCGTCCCGATTACATCGTCGGCTTCGTACCCGGGCAGCGACAAGATCGGAATCCGGTAGGCATCCAGCATCTGAGAGATGCGCTCCATACCACGATCGAAATCGGACTGAAGCTCCTCCGTCAGTTTTTCGCGCGTTGCCTTGTAGGCGGGATAGCGCTCGTGCCGGAACGAGAGACCCGAGTCATGCACCCAGCCGAGGTAGTCCGGCTGGTGCTTGGTGATAAGGCGCTGCAGAAAATTGGCGATCCCCCAGCTGGCAGAAGTATTCTCGCCTTTGCTTGTAGTCAGGGGCCGCGAAATGAGCGCGAAAAAGGCGCGGTAGATGAGGGCGTAACCGTCGACCAGAAACAGTCGCGGGCTGTCTGGACCTTTCATGGAGTCAATATAAACACCCTTATTTTAGCAGGAGCACGAGAGCGTTTATTGGAAGAGTTGTGCGGCGGTCAGTGAAGCGTATCTATCGCTGCCGCCGGGCATTAAGCGCGAGAAATTCGGTCTCGCTAGGCCTGGTCAGTCTCCATCTGCCGGTTTCTTCATAGAAGATCAGCTGCGAGCTGTAATTGCGGTACTGCCAGATCTGAAGCCGCGCTGTAGACCCCATCTGCGTGGTTGAGATCGTCTGATTCACGTTCCGCTCAAGGATTTGATCGGGCTCTCCCAACGCTACGAACACCATTCCGCGGTCGGAGAGCCAACCCGGATTCCGATCCATCCTAAATTGAGCATTCGCGAGCTGAATCCGGCCAAAATACGCCTGCATATCTTCGTTTATAGGCGTTTCGGGTATCGGATCAGTTGTACGAAGAAATTCTGCCCACACGGTTGCGCGTCTCTCGGGCGGAGCATTTCGAAGCCCGCTGAGACGGCCAGCGCTCGCAAAGAATCGCAGGTAGCCAAGCATGTCCTCGAACGACATGAGAGGAATGTCTTCACCGAAGCTCACGAACAGTGGAGTTTTCACGCTGTCGGGGGCGTCTCGCCGGGTGAAAGAAACCTGAGCGATGCCGACACCCACAGTCGAGATAGGCACGCTCACGACACCGCTGAATAGCGCCCCCCGTCGCGCCAGTGTAGCGGAGTCACGTAACAGCTGTACTCCTTTGTCGTTGCGAACGACAAAATCGACTGGCAGGCGAGTTCCCTGACCATAGGCTTCGACATAAATCGCCACCGTGCTGTCGCGACCGAAGACTGCACTCGAACGCGGGCTTGCGAGCAGGCCTGGCGCAGAGTCGAGGCTGGATCTTCCGGTCGCTTCGTAGACAACGACTGGAGTAGAGAGGTGCCCCGTTCCGAGCGCGGGAACCGTGATCGTAGCCTGCTGAGTTGCACCTCGTGACCCGCCTATATCACGTACCATTGCCGAGATCGCATAAACCCCTGGCGGCACATGAAAATAGTGCTGGAAGATGATGCTCTCGTCGGTGCGGTTTACCTCCCGGAATGATCCGACGCGAACGATCTCCATCACATTGACGTTTGCCGCCTCGATATCACCACGGTTGAGGCTGAGCTTTACCTCGTAAGGGGCGCGATACCGATCGCCTTCTCTGGTAAACGTGAGCGCGCGGTTGGGGATCGAAATACTCACCAGAACGAGCGTCGTGTCCGGAAATGCGCTTGCAAAAGAGGAAATCTTTCCGACGAACGCGACAGGACTGGGAGCAGCGAGCAACCCAATCTCCCGATAGAGCTCGCTCACATCCGGCGTTGCGGTTCCCGCAGGAGGAAGTACCCTTGGATTAGGCTGGGGGTTGCCACGCGAGAGTGCGGAGCTGCAACCACTAACAACCGTGGTCCCAAGGAAAAGCAGTCCCAGACAATATTTGGCAGAAATCAGCATGAGCAGTTAATACCCTATCCGGTCTTGCCGGTTTCTATTAGCTTCGCGGCGTGTCTCAAGAACAAATGGTCGGTGCTTCGGTCGCCGGCTATGCAATCAGGAAAGAGGTAGGTGAAGGCGGTACATCCGCCGTGTACCTTGCCGATCATCCCAATCATGGCACCGTAGCAGTTAAAGTGCTACGGGAAAAACTACGCCAGGACAAGACAGCAGTAGCCCGTTTCGTCCGCGAGGCAGAGTACGGTGCCAGGGTAAAGCATCCCAATGTCGTCGAGACCATCGAGATAGGAGAAGCAGACGGTCTCCATTTTCTCGCAATTGAGTGGGCCGAAGGTGAAATCTTGGAGCGCTATGCCAAGCAGAATGCGCCCCTTCCAAGAGACGAAGTCGCCAGCATTGTTACACAGATAGCAGCCGGCGTGCAGGCGGCTCACGACGCAAACATCGTACATCGCGATCTGAAGCCCGAAAACGTGATGTACGACCCGAAGACCAGGCAAGTGAAGCTGCTCGACTTCGGAATTGCGACCGACACGCAAGCGTCGACTGACGAACGTC
Source organism: Gemmatimonadaceae bacterium (assembly GCA_017881465.1). Taxonomy (GTDB): domain Bacteria; phylum Gemmatimonadota; class Gemmatimonadetes; order Gemmatimonadales; family Gemmatimonadaceae; genus UBA4720. The sequence goes on along the minus strand of JADGQV010000002.1, from coordinate 60,220 downwards.
TGACCCGGGCTGGATTCTTTGTCGGTACGCTCATGTACATCGCCCCCGAAGCTCTGTCGGGCGAGATAGTAACGGCCGCGGCTGACCAGTACAGTCTCGCCACGATCGCGTATTTCCTGCTGACGCGGTGTTTGCCTTATACCGCCAAGGCGCCACGTGAAATGTTCACTCAACTCCTGACCATGCCTCCTATCCCACTGAAGGATGCAGGAGAGGGAGGGTTCGATTTCGCGCCGGAGCTCGACGCCGTAGTCATGCGCGCTCTTTCCCGGTCGCCTGCAGCCCGGTATCCAAGCGTGATGGCTTTTGCAAACGCTTTCGCTGAAGCAGCCAGCATCACGCTGGAACAACCAAAGATTCTGGATAAAATCAAGGGATTACTTAGACGCAACCGGTAAATCGTCAGGGTCGACCGGTAGCCAAAGTGTAAAAGTCGAGCCCTTTCCGAGTTCGCTGTCGAGCTCCACCATTCCACCGATCAACGCAGCAAGACGGCGAGAAATCGCAAGTCCCAATCCCGTGCCGCGCTCTGCGGAATTGCCTCGAGGGCCAGCGTTTATTTGCTCAAACTCCTCGAAGATCCGACTCTGGTCCGCAGGGTCAATGCCGATTCCAGTATCGATTACCTGGATGCCAATCCAGGGATTCGTCGGATACGAGCTCCGGTCGACGGAAGCGGATCCGCTATCGGGGAGGGAATCGACGAGATGAGTGCGGATGATGATTCCACCTTCGTTCGTGTACTTCACCGCATTCCCCAGCAGATTCACAAGTATCTGCCGCAAATGGGTCGGGTCGGTTCTGATACGCGGAAGACCCGCACCCATTACGAGCGACAGGCTCAGATCCTTCTCGCTCATCAGCGATTCTATCTCGCTCGCCACATCGAGAACAAAGGGGCGCAAGTCAATATTTTCGGTATGAATCTCGAGTCGGCCAGCAGCCATCTTGGCAAGATCAAGGATCTGATCAACGAGATGCCGGAGATGATTGGCTGAGGCCTCTATGCGCTCAACCGGTTTTACCTGCCGGGGAGCAAGCTCTCCATACACACCTTCCCGCAACAGGTCGACAAAGCCAACAATGGCGTTCAGCGGAGTTCGGAGTTCGTGGGACACATTTGCCAGGAACTCGCTCTTCATGCGGTTTACCCGCAGTAGCTCAGAGGAAAGTCTTTCGAGCTCCTTCGACCGTTCAACCAGACTACGCGCCTGGCGCCGCTCGTGACGAAGAACGAGAGCAAGACCGAGTACGGTTGCAAGGGAGACGATCCACCCGACGAAACCAGTCCAGTGATCGAACCCGATCTGAGAAAGCAAATGCATTGACTCCAATCATAAGAATCCATAACCTCCCGCACCATGACTGATCACTCCGTGCTCGTCGCACTGCTTGCCGAACGCTCCGCTAAACGAGGTCAGTTTACACTCGCTTCCGGCAAGCAGTCAAAGTATTACATCGACGCAAGATTGACGACGATGAGTCCGGAGGGTCTATCAGTCATCGGTCCATTGGCGCTTTTTTCCCTCCGGCAATCGGGATGGGAAATTGATGCGGTAGGCGGTCTCACCCTCGGCGCTGACCCAATCTCTTACGCTATCAGCTACGCCAGTGCCGATTCTGATCGTCCTCTGCGAGCATTCACCGTGCGAAAGGAGGCAAAGTCTCATGGAACAGGAAAAACCATCGAGGGTCCTTTCAAAGAAGGTGATCGAGTCGCTGTGATAGAGGATGTGATCACTACCGGTGGATCAGCGCTTCGCGCCATTGAAGCCGTACGCGCCGCCAACGGAACCGTAGTGGGCGTGCTCGCTCTGGTCGACCGTGAAGAGGGTGGGCGACAGGCGATTGAAGCAGCTGGCGTTCCGGTTATCAGCCTCGTCTCGGCGAGCCAGATCATCAAAGTTCTCGAGAGCTAGAAACTTCACCCGGCTGAGTCTTCGGCATCCAGCCTGGATATGCCGCTGAGGGGCGGAACGCGCACAGGACGTCGACATATGGAAGAATCAGCTCCGTCCTGAATAGCTGAAGCATCCCCTGACCATCGTACGCGCTCCTGAATTTCACGGGCGACATCCTCATAATCGTACGTACGTGGCGGCCAAAGCTCTGAGGAGACGAGTAGTCGAGATGATTCGCTACCCGCGCGACAGATAGTCCTGGATTCTCAAAAAGCCGCGCCGCCCGTATGAGTCTCGCAAGCGACAAATAGCGTTTCGGAGCCGGTAATTTCGCACGGAAGAAACGACTCATGAGTGTGCTCGGCAGAATATTGAGGTGGCGCGCGAGTTGCCGGACGGTTGAGATCTTCGGCGACGATTCGAAAAGCAGCTCGAAGAAACGCCAGCAGTCTTTCGATATTCCGGGCAAATCAAGACTGATCTGCGCCAGCGCCGAGCGTTGCAGATCGCTCGAGCCTTGAGACACGAGAATATTCCTCAGTGTTTGCCACCCAGCCGGCATTCTTGCATCAACGAGCGTTCGGATCCCGAGTTGCCCCAGGGCAAGCGTCGTATGCGGAGTGGAATTCTGCGTCTCGGTCAGCAACGCTACAGTGGGCACTCTCGGGAATTCGCGAACCATTGCCGCGACTCGACTCGAGTTCTGTGAGCCATACCGGCTAACCGAGATCAGAACCAGGCTTGCTTTCTGATGCCTCAGATCTGAAAGAACTTCGTCAAGCGATTCTCTGTGGAGCGCATCACATAATCCCTGTGCTGCTGCATCCACTCTCGAACGTTCAAGAGGGGTAAGGATAGTCGAGACAGGAGTACGGGTGCCACGCTTCGAGTCGGAAGGCATATAGATCCTCACGGTTAACGGGTAAGACCGCGCCAAGTCGGAACAATACAGGCACCCGTCAGAAGCTCGTCATGCACTTGGTGGACTGAAACGAGGATCCGCCTTCTTTCGTCAATCTGCTATATTTCACGGAGGTAAACGGTCGGACGATCGCGCATTGGTATCCATGTGGTACCTATTCGAGGAAAGTCCGGGCTCCGGTGGACAGGCTGCCAGGTAACGCCTGGGCGCGAACAGCGAGAGTCGTTCGCGACGGAAAGTGCCACAGAGAACAGACCGCCATCTTTACTGGTGGCAAGGGTGAAACGGTGGGGTAAGAGCCCACCGCGCTCATGGCAACATGTGCGGCATGGCAAACCCCAGTTGGAGCAAGGCCAAATATGCGGCGAGAGGCGTCCACCTCGATCAAGACACCGCGGGTAGGCTGCTAGAGAGTATGGGTGACCATGCTCGTAGAGAAATGATCGTCCGGGTTACGCAAGTAACCCGACAGAACCCGGCTTACAGACCGTTTGCCAATGATGCAACAACCTCCGACAAAGTACTGTCGGAGGTTGTTTGTTTTTCTAAATGAAAAGCCCTATAAAGAGCGAGACGATGCAGCGAAGAGCCAGCAGTTGGTGTTTCCTCGTTTACCTCACGGCTGCCTGTACAGCCTCCACGGTACCACGGGCTGGGCGGCCGACACCATCACCCTCGTTACCAAATCCAGTGCCTCTATCTCCTGCAGCCAGTTCATGGGCTTTCAACTATGCGCCGGGCTCTATATCCTACCAAATATCCAGAAAAGCGGCGATAGAGAGCCAATCAGATTCTGGCTCCCACCAGGAAATTTCCACGAACACTACACACGAGTTGCTCACGCTCGAGCCAGTCAGCGATACGGTTCATTTTGCCGCTGCTATCGACACTTTTTCAACGACAGCCCAAGGTGCAATCAGTCCGGTACAATTCGTACAGCTGCCTGTACATCTGTCGGGTATATTCGTGGGCGACAATCTGATAGTCTCAACCGACAGCATCGCTGAAAAATGCAATCCTGTCAGTTCGGCACTTTCAGCAGATCTCCACAATCTGCTCATACGTTTCCCTGCTCATATTTCGCAGGGAAGCAGCTGGAGAGATTCCGTAGAGTTGAAGGCATGCCAGGGCATGATCCCAACGACGGCACGCATTATCCGACTGTACATCGTATCAGGCGAAACTACATACCAGGGCTATCTGGTTCTCGTGGTGCAGCGTACCGATACGATCCAGGCTCACGGGGAGGGGGCCCAACAACAGCATCCGCTAACACTCGATGCGAGGGGGACTGGAAATGCAGTTTATTACGTGAGCCCAAAAGACGGACGCATTGTACAACTCAATACGGGACAGGATCTCGACTTGGCGATCACGATGTCAGGCAAGGTCCATCGCTTCAAGCAAAGCTCGAAGCAAGACTTCAGCTTCGTGCGCTAGTCGACGAGCCGAAGTGGCATGACCAGACACATATACGACGCCGGATCCTTCCAACCTTCCGGCTCCACCGTTGCTGCACGTTCCGGTGCCTTGAATGTCAGACGAACTTCGTCGGTTGGGATATAACGCAGAATTTCGAGGAGATAACTAGCATTAAAGCCAATATCAAGCTGGTCACCAGTGTAACGAATAGGAAGCTCATCCTGAGCTTCGCCGAGATCTGGAGTCTGCACGCTGAATTTCAGCATACCTGAGTTAAACGATAGCCGGATTCGATGCGTCTGATCGGAAGCGATTACAGACATTCTCTTCAGAGCGCTTGCAAGAGCAACTTTGTCCGCAATTGCTACTCGGTCATTGTCTTTCGGGATGACCTGTTCGTAGTTCGGGTATGGTCCTTCGATAAGTCTTGTAAAAACCGCCGTGAATGGCGATCTAAAACCGATGTGATTGTCTCCCCGCGCAATCTCAAGCTCTTCCTCCGCGGGAAAGAGCCTTCTCACCTGTTCCAGTGCTTTAGGAGGAACGATGAGATCGCTGGCTGGTGCATTAGCCGAATTGATCGGCATTTCCATCTTCGCCAACCTATGACCGTTCGTTGCCACCATACGCATTTTATCCGGCCTCAGTTCCCACAAAACACCATTCAAAATCGGTCTACTCTCTTCAGAAGAGACCGCGAACGAGGTGTGAGAAATCAGCTGCTGCAGATCACCCGACCGAATTCTCCAGCTCTCGTTGAATCGCACGGATGGAAAGGTTGGAAACTCATCTCTCGATAGTCCCAGTAGTTTGAACCGAGAGCGTCCACAATCCAGCGTTACACGCTGCTCTCCAACCGCAGCAATCTTAACCGGAGCTGGTGGTAATTCCCGAGCAATTTCACTTAGTTTTTTCGCGGGCACCGTCACCGCTCCTGCCACTTCTACGTCAGCCATCACTTCAGTACTAACAGCAATATCGAGATCTGTCCCTGACAGCTTGATCCCCTTGTCGGTCGTCTCGAGAAGAATATTCGCCAATACCGGCAGTGTTGTTTTCGCCGGGATGCTTGCTGCTACAGCAGCCAGTCCTTCTTGAAGCTTTTCACGAGAGATCGTAAAGCGCATCCCTTCCCCTGTGGAAATTCAAGTGATGTACTAAGTAGTCTTTTTATAAGAGACTTAAAATAGTAGCTGTAGCAGGTTTTGTGGACTTCTGTCGAGTGGGTCTAACTTATGGTAGCAGCAGGATTTCCGCTACGTTGGGTGATGTGTGGTCGGATGTGGGTAATCTGAGTTGTAAGAGTTTGTCGACATCGATCTTATGAAGCTCTGGTGGTTTCCACACGAGAGGTGGGGCGGAAGTTGAGAGTTTCGAGCGAATTACGAATGCGATTAATGCGGGACTTCAGATCTGAATCATGGATGATGGTTTGCTGCACTTTTTCGAGACTGTGAATCACTGTAGAGTGGTCACGTCCTCCAAAGGCGTTTCCAATCTCAACGAGCTGGGTGGCGAGGAGCTGACGTGCTAGGTACATGGCTATCTGTCGCGGTGTGGTAAGCGTTTTCGTTCTGGTCTTCGAGCGAAGTCCGTCCACCGTGACGCCCCATTCCTTAGCGACGGCTTGTTGAATTGCGAGAATGGTGAGGGAGGTGCTTCCTTCCTGCTCGAGCCCTTCGATCGCACGGAGCTTGTCTCGTAGAGCTTCGCGTGCGACATCGACTGTAATGTCCTTGTGCTTGAGGGAAGCGTAGGCGAGAAGCTTGATAATCGATCCTTCGAGCTCTCTCACATTTGATCGGACATGCTCAGCAATGAAATGAATGACATCGTCCGGAATGGTGAGTTCCAGCCGATCGAGTTGTGCCTTCTGTTTCAGGATAGCGACTCGGTGTTCGAAATCAGGCAGTCCAATGTCGGCTACCATTCCCCACTGGAACCTGCTGATCAACCTTGCTTCGAGGCCCGCGATCTCTGATGGAGGCCGATCGCTCGTGAGCACAATTTGACGGCCAGCTTCGTAAAGTGCGTTGAAGGTGTGAAAGAACTCTTCCTGGGTCGTTTCCTTTCTCCCCTTCAGGAAGTGTACGTCATCGATAAGGAGTAGATCAGTCTCTCTATATCGCCGCCGGAATTCAGGTCCGGTTCGATCTAGAATGGAGCCGATTAACTCGTTCATGAACTGCTCAGTCCCCACGTATGTGATCCGGGTCTTCGGGCTGCGCTGGAGTGTTTCATGCGCGACCGCCTGCATCAGGTGCGTTTTTCCGAGACCTGTATCGCCATATATGAAGAGCGGGTTGTAGACCTTTCCAGGTGCCTGACTGACAGCGTGCGCGGCCGCAGCAGCGAGCTCATTTGACTTCCCAATGACGAAGAGATCGAACGTATACCGTTCACTTAGTGGCGGTGAACTGGTCCCGTTGTGTGCCGGAAGTGGCTTTGCCGATGCGGGTGGTGGGCTGACAAAAAAATCCATCTGAGAGCGTTTTTTTCGCTCTTCGATGACTCGGAACGCAACGCTCAGTGGATAACCAAGGACAATAGGAGCGTAGCTCGACAGTAGTTCGGCATGTTTGGATTCGTTCCAGTCAGCGGTGAACTGATCGGGAGCCCCTACAAAAATGGTACTGCCTTCAATGGAGAGAGCTTCAGTAGGCTCGAGCCAGGCTTGGAAGGTTTGATCGGGGAGCTCCTGACGGGCGCGATCGAGGAGGCGTTTCCAAACTTCTGCGGGGCTGAGCGACATGACACGCTACCCTACCCAGTTTATGTGGAAAAGTCAAACGAACGAGACGTTAACTCTGTCATCTGACTTGAACTATCTTCAATGCTGGAATAGTTTTACCGGCTCTATGCTGCACTTGTTCTTTTTTGTTTCTGGAGCATTGTAATGGGCAAGCCCACCTACCGTCCCCGCAACAAGCGCCGTATCCGCACACATGGTTTCAGGTTGCGGATGGCTACCCGTTGGGGACGTGAAGTTCTTAGCCGCCGCCGCAAGAAGGGACGCAAACGGCTCACCGTTCAATTGCCGACGAAATACGCTGGCGCCTAGAACATTCGGCTTTCCTCGCAGCTCCCGGCTAACGAGCGAGGTCGATCTGGAAGCAGTAAGGCGTACAGGGAAGCGAATGCAAACCGAGCGTCTGGAAGCTCGGGCATCTGTTTCCCTGTTATTGCATCCGAGGGCTGGGGTAGTCGTTCCGAAGCACAGGCACAAAATTGTCGAACGGAACCGCGTAAAACGTCGTCTGCGCGAGCTTGTAAGAATCAAGTTGCTGCCTGGACTGGAAGGGATCGACGTCTTAATTCGTGCGAAAGCTGAAGCTTATGATTCGAATTTTGCGCAGCTTGCCGGTGATGTAAGTGCAATCGGTGAGTGGGTGTTGCGAATGTCACCCTAGCGATGCGGTCCCTATTTATCGTTCTGATTCGCGGCTATCAGTTAGCCATTTCACCGCTATTACCGGCCAGCTGCCGTTACTATCCAACATGTTCGGCCTACGCACTCGAAGCCTTCGAGCGATATGGAGTGATAAGAGGGCTGAGGCTCAGTGTGAGTCGAATTCTCCGATGTCACCCCTTTCGGCCGGGCGGTTACGACCCGGTTCCCTGAATGGATAAGCGTTTCTTTCTAGCTCTCTTTCTTTCGCTCATAGTCATTGCGATTTCTCAGCTGTTGTTTCCACCAACCAAGCCGACGCCTTCGAGCCAAAGTGCGATCGGAAAGGACTCCATCTCAGGTCTGAAAAACACTGCCTCCTCAACGCAGCCGCTAGCTACGCAGTCATCTGCGGCGCAAGTTCCGGCAACCGCGAGTCCACAAGGACGAGTAAGAGAAGCAGCAACAGGCAATGCGCAGGTGCGACCAGTTGCTGAAATGACAGCGGTCACCACTCCGAAAGCGATCTACAGGTTCAGTAACGTCGGCGCGGCTCCAGTATCGATTGTGATTCGAGATTACAAGAACCAATCGACAAACGGCGGCCTGGTTGATCTGGGAGTTTCTGGTTCCCCGCTTCTGAGTTATCAGCTCGTTACGCCTACGGATACGGCAGATCTGTCGCTGGTGCCGTTTGCGCTCACTCAGGTCAGGAATGCCAAGGGAGACCAGACTCTTACCTACAATGCCTCGGCAAAAAAGCTTAGTGTCTCGATTTCATATACGATTTCCCAGGACACTGCTGCAAGCTACGCGATTCGTGTCGCCGGCCGGGTAACGGGAGCACAGGGATCGACATACCTGATTACGGAGCTTCCCAAGACGTTGCAGCCAACCGAGGCCGATACGATCGGGGATCATCGGAGTCTGGCCTACAGCTTCAAGCCACAGCGCGATCATGCGCGAAGCGTCCTCTTTGGAAGTCTGGATCCTGGGGAGAAAACGCTGGAAGCCGGCCCACTCGCCTGGGTCGCCATAAAGAACAAATACTTCGTGTTTGGAATTCTTGCACCGCCCAAGGGCGCGCCGTTCAGCGAGGTAACTCTGGCTGGTGGGACACGGACGTCGAAAATTGCGACGAATGCATCGGCAAGTGTGGTGGAAGAAATTCATAATGACAGCTTTTCGTTCGAGATCTACGCAGGACCGCAGGAGTCACAGCGCCTCCTGCGAATGGGTCAGGACTTCGACCACGTAAACCCCTACGGCTGGCGCTTTCTTCAGAGTGTAGTGCATCCGATTGCATCGAAGGTTATCCAGGCCCTGCTCTGGATGCACAATCGGCTCAATCTGACATATGGATGGGTGCTGGTCATTCTGGGAATTCTGGTGCGACTCGCACTATGGCCGCTCAATCAGAGCACTATGCGTTCGAGCCTCAAGATGCAGGAGCTGCAACCGAAACTCGCGGCCGCCCAGAAGAAGTACAAGGATCCCAATCAGCAGCGTGAAGCGATCATGAAAGTCTATCATGACGCGGGAGTGAGCCCTTTTGCTGGATTGACCGGGTGTCTGCCGGCGCTCCTCCCAATGCCGATTCTCTTCGCGCTATTCTTTGTTTTCCAGAATACGATCGAGTTCCGAGGTGTGCCGTTCATGTGGCTGCACGACATCTCAATCAAGGATCCGCTCTACATTCTGCCCCTGCTCATGGGTGCGTCCATGTATGTGCTGTCCTGGATTGGAATGCGTAATGCTCCTCCAAATCCACAGGCAAAGATGATGGGCTACATGTTTCCCGTGATGATGACGGTGGTGCTGCTCAACATGGCTTCGGGCCTCAACCTCTACTACACGGCGCAAAACATTGCGGCACTTCCGCAGCAATGGATGCTGGCGAGAGAACGCGCAAAGGTACGTCCGGCAGGGTAAGGGGGAGCCATGCTGCGTGTCACGTATATTGGTCACGCAACGCTACTAATTGAAATCGGCGGAAAACGGATCCTCACGGACCCCAATTTCGATCCAACGCTGGGGAAATTCCTCTCTCGCGTCAGCGCCCCCGGCATCGCTCTCGAAGCGCTTCCGAAACTCGATGCGATCCTACTGACGCACGCACACGCCGACCACCTGTCTTTCGCCTCCCTCGATGCGCTTCCGGAAGATATCCCACTGTTTGCTCCGCCGGTGATTGCCAAATGGCTTGGGAAGCAGGGCTACAGCCATGCGGTTGCCGTTGCTCCAGGCGAAGGAATCGAGCTCGGTGGCGTGAACATCAGAGCAGCTTCAGCGACGCACAAAGGAAACCGTTACGGCGTGGATCGCTGGAGAAGCGCAACTAATATGTATCTCATTGATACGAACAGGGTATCGTGTTTCTTTGCCGGTGACACAGCCCTCAACTTCGACACGACACACCTCGTCGAGAACCATTTGGTCGCCAGCGGGCGCAACTTGGATCTCGCCCTTCTGCCGATCGGGCACGCTCCGTGGTGGAAGCCGGGATTTCGCAAAGGACATCTGACGAGCAGCGACGCGCTCACTCTCTTCGAGAGGCTGAACGCCCGGTATTTCATCCCATATCACTGGGGAACGTTCAATCACGTTACGTCGACTGCTTTCGATGCGATCGACAGACTGAGAGCAACGCTTCAGGACCATCCCCTTTATCAGGCCGTCAAAATTCTGGAACCGGGCACCACTTTTGTTCTTCCGACGATGAGCCCGTGATATCGACTGGCACAAATGTCGTGCAGCTGGAGGACACGATCGTCTCTGTCGCGAGCGCCCCGGGGCGTGGTGCAGTCGCTCTTGTCAGGCTCAGTGGTCTGGATGCTTTTTCGATTGCCGCGAAGCATCTGCGATGCTCGGCGCCGGAGGCGCGGGTAAGCCAACTGTGTGATGTATTTGATGGCGAGCAGAGACTCGATCAAGCGCTAGTTACGCTGTTTCCGAGCCCCCATTCGTTCACCGGCGACGACACAGTCGAATTCTCCACGCATGGAGGCCACCTTGTGCCGAGCACGATCGTCGCGGCTCTGATTTCGTCGGGGGCGCGACAAGCAACGCCCGGGGAGTTCACGCGTCGAGCCGTACTCAACGGCAAGCTCGACATCCTTCAGGCTGAAGCGATTGGAGATCTGATCGATGCGAGCTCTCCCACCATGCAGCGTACGGCTCTCGGCCAGCTGGATGGAGGGCTGTCGCGTCGTCTCCTCAGCCTGAGGAATGATCTCATCGGGCTCGAGGCACTGATTGCCTACGATGTGGATTTCCCGGAAGAAGACGATGGACCAATTCCGCGAAAAAGGATTGATCAGGCCGCGGAAGGAATTGCGAGCTCTCTCGAAGCGCTCCTCTCTACCGCGCCGGTTGGTGAGGTCATCCGCGATGGCGCGATCGTCGTAATCGCGGGCCCGCCCAACGTCGGGAAATCCTCGCTCTTCAACGCACTTTTGGGTAGATCCCGCGCGATTGTGACGGAAATACCTGGCACCACGCGAGATGCTCTCGAGGCTGTGATCGATAGTGGCAAGTGGCCCCTGCGTCTCGTGGATACCGCGGGGCTTCGGGAAACCGAAGACCGAATTGAACGCCTTGGCATCGAAGTGAGCGAGCGCTATCTGGGGAGTGCGCATGTAGTGCTCGCATGCGCGGAGGATTCGAGGAGCCTCGAGGAGACAGTCAGTTTCGTGAGTAGTAGCTCGACGGCGCCGATTCTGGCGGTTCGCACCAAGAGCGATTTAGTATCAAAACGTTATGAAAATATGCCTTCCCGGATTGTGATTCCGGTCAGCGCCGAGACAGGAACAGGTCTTCAGGAGCTTCTAGTCGCGATCGACGAGGCGCTGGATACGAAGCATGGGGAGATCGTTCCCGATCTGCCCATACTGACCAGAGCCCGTCATCGGAAAGCGATTAGTACTGCCCGCTCAGAGCTCGAACAATTCACAGACGCCTGGCGGGAAGAGAAACTTCCGGCGACGATCGCTGCCGTCCATCTCCGCACAGCAGTCCATGCGCTCGAAGAACTGATAGGAGCCGTGGAAGTCGAGGATGTGCTCGACCGGGTGTTCAGCTCTTTTTGTGTTGGAAAATAGTTCTAAGCCGAAGCAGCAGTAGAGCTAGCAAGCGACGTAATCTCGCCGGCACTAGCGCGAATCGCCCATGAAAGCCCGCGTGAGTTGACAGCCGCCTCGACCATCTTCGTGCCGAGGAAGTAGCCACTTCGCTCGGGGAAGACGTGACGTTCGACAGTTCGGGCGTCATCGCTCATTCCGCCGGAGAGATACCTAAGGCGTAGTCCCAGGCCAGCACGGTCAAGATCGTTATTGAGCGCTCTCGTCATCAAGGGCTCGAGCTCACGGACGCTAGCGTACTCGCGTCTCGTGTAGCCGTAGTACTCCCAGGCAGCATGCCCTGGGCTGATTGCCCTCGACGCGATCGTGGCCAGGCCTTCGTTGATCATGAGCTCGCGGAGCGAAGCGCGTCTGCCGGTTTCCCAATACGAGTAATAGCCGCCCGCATCGTCGATCAGCTGTTTCATCTCGCTCCGGCTGGTAGGCGAGGTATAGCGGACTGTGTGCGCGATCTCATGGGTGAGCCACAGTGGGATCAATTCCGGGTCGAGTCCCAGGCCCTGGGTCTCCGGGTTCGTCACGCTGGTGAAATGCTCGAGGCAAACGAACGCGACTCCCTTTCCCTCGACTACGAGCTCGCCGGCATTCGCTGCACCGACGCCAACCATGAGCACAACGTCAATGTCCGTGTCGACGTCGAAGAGGGTCCGGCATTGCTCTTCCGTATTTCTAGCCAAGGAGACGACGTCGATTCTTTCGAGCATTGTGCGAAGGTCTACACGGCTCGCAAGTGCGGCAGAGCGAGCGACTTCCAGAAAATGCGGCCCTGCCGGATCCAGCACGTAGTTGTGCCAGTAGGCTTCTAGGAAGCGGCGGTGATTTTCGAAATAGCGGAGATAGGCGGCGACACGATCTGTACTATTGTGAACTGCGAAGAAGTCAGGCAGTAGGTTGATGAGCATCAACGACCAGGTCGCGGGGTGGTGAGCCAGTCGCGGTTTTTGCGATGCGAGAAGATACAATCCACTCAAACTCTCAACAAGGCCGATCTCTTCCGCCTCGATAAAAAAACCGTGGCACAGATATTCCCTTTGTATTTCTGAGAGCTTCGAAGCGCTGATTAGGAGGAGTAGCCATGACAACGCTGCGTCAGATCGAGCTTAGTTGTCCCGTGTGTGACAATGAGTTCAAGTCCCAGAGTGTAGTCTCGACGAATGCGTTCGGTGGCAAAAGGACCGATTTCCACGAACGGGCCGCCGGCACACAGCCTCTTGCCTATCTCATCCACATGTGCAGCGAATGCGGCTACTCAGGTGGAGAGGCCGACTTTACACCTGCGACGGATGTGAGCCCGGTGCTGAAACAGCACGTTCTCAAAGAGCTCGCTCCGCTTCGACCGTCACTGGTTTGTGGCTCGGAGAAGTATGAAGCCGCCGCCAAGGTTGCTCAGTGGCAAGGGCTTGACCCTCGTCACATTGCGGATCTTCTTCTTCGTGCCGCCTGGTGCTGTGTCGACGAGGGAGATGCGGAAGCGGAGCGCTACTTCCGGCGCCAGGCCGCATGGATGTTCGAGAAATCACTCCAGGCTTACGATGCCGTTCCGAGGGAAGAGCGGGCAATCCTCACCTACCTGGTCGGCGAGCTCTGGAGACGAATTGGGGATATCAAGAAGGCGACAATCTGGTTCGAGCTGGTAGCCAGTGAGGTGACAGATCCACAGAGCCAGCACTGGGTCATCGACGCCGCTGACCAGCAGAAGCTGAATCCCAGGGAATGGTTCGGCTAGCGCTCAACGGGTGCCGAACAGTCTGTCTCCGGCATCTCCAAGGCCCGGCAGGATATAACCCTGCTTGTTGAGTTCCCGGTCAAGCGCCGCGCAATAGATCTGGACGTCTGGATGCGCCTGGCTGAGAAACCGGACTCCCTCGGGAGCGGCAACTAAACAAAGAAAACGAATGCGGTTTGCGCCTGCTCTCTTCAACGAGGCGACAGCGGCAGCAGCGCTTCCTCCGGTGGCGAGCATCGGGTCGAGGAGGAAGAAATCTCGTTCGGCCGTGTCCCCAGGTACCTTGAAATAGTAGTCGACTGGCTGCAAGGTGCGGTGGTCCCGGTAGAGTCCGATGTGGCCCACGCGTGCCGAGGGCACTAGGCGGAGAATTCCCTCTACCATTCCGAGCCCGGCGCGCAGAATCGGGACGAGCGTCAGCTTCTTGCCGCTGATGTGCCACCCCGAGGTTTTCTCGAGCGGAGTGTTTACTTCTTTTGGCTCGAGACTCAGTTCACTGGTGGCCTCGTACGCCATGAGCATCGCAATCTCATCGACGAGCTCCTTGAATGTTTTGGTCTCCGTCTGCTGGTCCCGCAGGATTGTCAGCTTGTGCTGAACGAGGGGATGCCGGATAATAGTCAGAGAGGGGAATTCCTTGATACGCTCGATCATTTCTAGCCCCAGGATTCCGGCATTAGCACTGTGACACTCACCGGCTCATAATCTCTAATCCCTGATGAAAGAATACCAGGCTGTCGTGGTCAAGCTGACGCGGCATACGCGCGAGGACGAAGATACCCTCACCGATCTTCTGAACGAGAGAAGCAGGGGAGGGTGGGAGCCAGCGCTGATGTCGCAGGACGAGCAACGGCTCACGATCCTGTTTCAGCGCGATGCAGTAGCAGAAGGATAACTGTTTGGAGATAACGTTCGTCGGTGCAGCGCGCGAAGTCACTGGCTCCTGCCATCTCCTTCGCGTCAACGGCTATACCATAGCCCTCGACTGCGGGATGTTTCAGGGAAGGCGGCATGAGTCAGCCGAGAAGAACCGCAAGCTTCCGCTCCCAATCAAGGATCTCGACGCCGTTGTTCTCTCGCACGCACACATCGACCACTCAGGGCGCCTTCCATATCTGATTGCGGAGGGCTACTCCAAGACAATCTGGGCAACGTCGGCAACACGGGACCTGTGCGCGATAATGCTTGCCGACTCGGCCCATATCCAGGAGAAAGACGCCGAGTTTCTGGCCAAGAGGAAAAAGGACTTCATCGAGCCGCTCTATGGAATGCGGCACGCGGTACGCACGATGGACCTGATGGTCGGCGTTCCCTACAACAGGCCTTTCGACGTCGTTCCCGGGGTGCGTGCCAGCTACGTCGACGCCGGTCATATTCTTGGTGCGGCGTCCGTCCTGGTCGATTGCACGGAGGGAGGGAAAACAAAGCGGCTCGTCTTTTCTGGAGACATTGGCAGAAGCGGTCTCGCTATAGTCAGGGACCCAATTCCGCCTGAGGGTGCTAACGCGCTGATCATGGAATCGACGTATGGAAACAGGGACCACGAATCCGTAGAAGGCGCCCGAGCGCAGCTGGCCCAGGTGGTTCGCGAGACTGCCGCACGGGGAGGGCGAGTTCTCATCCCCGCGTTTGCGGTTGGTCGAACGCAGGAGATGATCTACGTGCTTCATGGTCTCGTCAGGGAAGGCGCAATCCCGGCGATTCCAATCTATGTCGACAGTCCCATGGCGATTGATGCGACGACCGTGTTCGAGATGCACCCGGAAAGCTTCGACCGAACCGAAGAAATGGTACGGATGGCGAAGGAGCTTTTCCGCTTCGACCTTCTCCACTATACGCGTGATGTGGAGGAGTCAAAGGCCATATCGCGGTCTCACGGTCCGATGGTGATAATTGCCGCGTCGGGGATGATGGAGAACGGGCGAATTCTTCACCACCTGGCGCAAGGGGCAAGCGATCCGAGGAACACTATTCTCGTCGTTGGGTTTCAGGCCGAGCATACGCTCGGTCGAAGAGTTGTGGAGAGACAACCGGTTCTCCGGATCTTTGGCGAGGATGTCGCCCTCCATGCGCGCGTCGAGGTCATCGACGGGTACAGCGCGCATGCCGACCGAACTGAGCTAACGACTTGGCTAGGGTTCGTGAGGGACAAATCACCGAAACTGGGGCCGATATGGTTGGTACACGGAGAAGCTCCGGTGCAGGACGAATTCAAGGCTGCTCTGGTAGCGAAGGGGTATTCCGTCGAATGCCCGGAGCCTCACACGACATATGCTTTCTAGCGTAGCTTCTACGAATGAAGCGTGCTGCGAGAGCAAAACATGCCGTAAGGATCGTTCAGCGAATCCTGACGGTCGCGGTTGTAGCGGCATTCGCGCTCTGGATCGCTTCCGCCACTGCCGTTCTCATTTGGAGCTCACGCGATGAGGCACGGCCCGCGCATGCGATAGTCGTACTGGGTGCTGCGCAGTATGCGGGTAAGCCATCGCCCGTTCTTCGCGCTCGGCTCGATCACGCACTCGATCTCTGGAACCGCCATCTGGCGTCGCTTCTGATACTTACTGGCGGAACGGGAGCAGGCGACACTACCAGTGAGGCGGCCGTGGGAAGAAACTATGCCCGGAAACACGGCGTTCCGGACAGCGCGATTCTGGTGGAGAACGAAGGCCGGACGACCAGTGAGTCAATGCGCGCAGTCGCGGGAATGCTCGAAGTACGCGGGCTTCAAACAGCTCTTCTCGTTAGTGATCCCTTTCACATGTTGCGCCTGCGAATACTGGCGAGGCGTTTCGGCTTTATACCCTACACATCTCCGACGCAAACCAGCCCGATTTCGCCGAACCGGGAAGAGCGCTGGAAGTATATTTTTAGCGAATCACTCAAAGCACCGCTCGCCTTCTTTTTCGAGAGGAAGTTGTGAAGAAGAGAACTCTTTTAGTGGCATTGTGCTACTTAATCCTCGGTACCTTGGCGGGACCGCGCGCCAATGCACAAGCCACCCCTCGTATCCAGTTCGAGAAGTACAAGCTCCCGAACGGTCTCGAGGTCATTCTCCACGAGGATCACTCGACCCCGATCATCGCGGTTGACACGTGGTATCACGTCGGGTCGGGCGACGAGCAAGTGGGCCGTACCGGATTTGCCCACTTGTTCGAGCACATAATGTTCATGGGCTCGCAGCACGTTCCGGTCGGTGCGTTCGACCAGCTTCTCGAATCGGCTGGTGCCAACAATAACGGGTCGACTACGGAAGACCGCACCAACTACTACGAGATCCTGCCCTCGAATGCGCTGCAACTGGCGCTGTGGCTCGATGCGGACAGGATGGGATTTCTCCTGCCGACCATGGATCTCCCCAAGGTCAACCTTCAGCGCGACGTAGTGAAGAACGAGCGGCGACAGCGCGTTGACAACGTGCCTTACGGACGGGCGGACGAAATCATCCTGGCCGCGCTGTATCCGAAAACTCACCCCTACTCATGGCCGGTCATCGGCTCGATGTCCGACCTGAGTGCCGCATCGCTGACCGACGTGCAGAACTTCTTCAAGACCTATTATGCACCGAACAATGCAACGCTGACAATCGCCGGAGATTTCGATCCGGCGACGGTGAAGAAACTCGTGGCCCAGTACTTTGGGAACATCCCCCGGGGCCCGGAAGTGAAGAGGAGGCTCACCGTCCCCGCCGTCGTGATTCCACGCGACACATTCCTCGTTCTCGAGGACAAGGTTCAGCTGCCACGCCTCTTCTATACATGGCACTCGGTAAGGGGATTCTCGAAGGATGATGCCGCCCTCGACATCCTCGCCCAGATCATTGCCAACGACAAGAACTCGCGCCTGTACAAGAAGCTCGTCTACGACCTGCAGGTCGCACAGAACGTGAGCGCGTTTCAGGATGGGTCGCGCCTGGATGGGAAATTCCAGATCGATGTCACTCCGAAACCCGGCCAGAAGGTCGCGGATATCGATCGGATCGTTCAGGCGGAGATCGCCAATGTCATTAACACCGGCGTGGCACCGCGCGAGCTCCAGCGGGCCCAGAACCTGTACAAAGCGAGCTTCCTCAACCGGCTGGCAAGCGTGCTCGGTAAGGCCGAAGTGCTCAACTCATACAACTACTTCGTCGGCAATCCTGATTACGTGCAGCAGGATGCTGCGCGCTACGAGCGTGTCACCGTAGCCGATGTGCAGCGGGTCGCGAAGACCTACCTCGGACGTCCAAAGATCGTTCTTACCGTCGTTCCAGAGGGGAAGAAGGACATGATGCTAACCGCAAGCGGAGGTGATCGATGAAGGTTATTGGAACTAGGCTGAGCGTGCTGGCCCTGCTCGCCGTCCAGTCGGTCGCCTCCGCGCAAGGAACGTTTGACAGAACCAAGCCACCCGAGCTGGGCCCTCCGCCTCGGGTATCGCTTCCCCCAATCCTCACGAGGCAGCTGCCGAACGGTCTGAAGCTGATAATCGTCGAGCAGCACGAGCTTCCTCTTGCGGATTTTGTTCTTCTCGTCGGGAGTGGTGGCACAGTCGACCCGGCCGGCAAGACGGGAGTGGCGAACCTGACTTCGTCCATGCTGCGCGAAGGTACAACGAGCCGTAAGAGCCTGGACATTGCCGATCAGATCGCATTCCTCGGTATCAACCTCTCTCCGACAAGCAGTTGGGAATCCAGCACGCTCTCGCTCCACACGCCAACGGCACAGCTGGACAGCGCACTCGCTCTGTTTGCGGACGTTGCTCTTCATCCGTCGTTTCCGGCAAATGAGTTTGAACGGGTAAGAAAAAACCGTCAGACCGAGCTCCTCCAGTTACGTGATCAGGGACCAGCGATCGCGAACATTGCGTTTCCGGCGATCATCTACGGCAGCGCACATCCGTATGGTCTTCCACTAATCGGCACAGAAGGTTCCGTGAAGTCGCTCATGACCGCGGATCTACAGTCGTATTACCAGACGAACTTCAGGCCGAACAATGCCACCCTGATCGTCGTGGGCGATGTGAACCCAGCTCAGGTCGAGCAGAAGATCAATGCGCTGTTCGGCAACTGGGAGCGTGGAGATGTTCCCCAGCCCAATTACAGTGAGCCGCCCAAGTCGGGCACCACGACGATCTATCTGATCGACAAACCGGGTGCTGCCCAGTCGTCCTTTCGCATCGGATCCGTAGGCGTTCCGCGCTCGACCAGGGATTACTTCGCCCTGACGGTGATGAACACGATTCTGGGCGGATCCTTCAGCAGCAGACTCAACCAGAACCTTCGCGAAGTGCGAGGCTACACTTATGGCGCCGGCTCCCGCTTCGACATGCGACGTGCGGCGGGGCCCTTCACTGCATCAGCGGAGATCGTCTCGGCGAAAACCGATTCCGCCCTTCTGGAGTTCATGAAGGAGCTGAATGGAATCCGCCAGTCGGTTCCACCCGACGAACTATCCCGTGCCAAGCGCTATCTGCAGCTACAGCTTCCGGCAAATTTCGAGACAACACAGCAAATCGCAACCGCGCTGGTACCGGTGGCGCTGTATGGACTCCCGCTCGACTACTACAACAATTACGTGCAGAATATTGAAAGGGTCACCCAGGCCGATGTGGCCAGGGTTGCGCAGCAGTACATCAATCCCGGCTCTCTTGCCGTCGTAATCGTCGGCGACCGGAAGGCAATCGAACAGGGCTTGAAAGCGGTTAACCTCGGCCCGATCGCGATCAGAGACATTGCAGGCCAACCCATTCAATAGTCGGTGATCGAATCGCTGATCCGAAAAAAGAGGGCATGACCTAATCTCGGGTCATGCCCTCCTTTCTTTGCGTCCCCGCATCGATTCGCGGTGTCAGCGCGGCGCCAATCCAGCGCCAGTATTCTTCGCCGGCAATATCGGCAATGTCATTATGCCCGGCCTTCTCCACGACCAGAAGCTGACCTTTTCTCTTGGCGGCTCCGTAAACTTCCACACCCATTCTGAATGGCACGATTCGGTCGCGCCGACCATGCGCCACCGAAACCGGCACATCAAGCTCCGAGACAACCCGCCTCGTATCGAAGTGAATTCGTGAGATGGTCCTCCAGACAAGAACAATAAGCGGCCACACAATGAGTCTTGCCATCGCGTGAGCGGAAGAAAAGGGCGACTGGAGAAGCAAGGCACCAGGTGGATGGATTTCGGCGAGCTCGGCTGCTACACCACTGCCTAGCGAGTGACCAAAGTAAGCCATACGCGTGCGATCGACACCGAATACAGTTCGCAGATAGTCATAGGCGGCACGGGCGTCGAGCTTCGTGCTCGAGTAAGAGGGACTCCCATCAAGCGACATGTAACCACGGTATTCGGCGAGAAAAACGGCGTATCTGGTATGGCGCTCAACCGCGCGTGCCCAGTCGAGCTGCCACACAGCAAGGTCGGCGTTTCCATGGAAGCAGAGCAGAACGCCGGGCGCACTTCTGGGATCCCCGACCATGAAGCCGGTGAGCCGCTGTCCATCTACCGCGTCGTAAGAGACCCGCCCCGACTCGGGCGGCGCTTTCAGCAGCCGAGGCGGTTGAAACAGGATTCGTTCCTGCGACCACCAAAGCAGAAACAGCGAGCCGAACAGCAGAGCGAGAACGACAAGTGCGGCAATCATATGCGGGCGCCGAGGGGGTTCCAGTGGGTTTGCATGGCGGGCAATTTACGACAATGCGAATTCCGGTAGAAACCTTCCACCTCGACAACGGGCTGTTTGTGACCCTGTCGGAGGATCACACTACGCCGATCGTGGCTGTGAACCTCTGGTATCACGTGGGGTCGGCGAACGAAAAGACCGGCAGAACCGGATTCGCACATCTCTTCGAGCACATGCTCTTCCAAGGTTCGGCGCACGTTGGGTCGAACGAGCATTTCGAGCTGATACAACGCGCGGGTGGAACGCTAAACGGCTCGACATGGCTCGAGCGGACGAACTATTTCGAGACGGTACCGTCAAACGAGCTTGCGCTGGCCCTCTGGTTGGAAGCAGACCGCATGGGTGAACTACTTCCGGCGATGACGCAGGAAAAGCTGGATACTCAGCGTGATGTCGTTAAGAACGAGCGGCGATGGGCGGTGGACAACCAGCCGTACGGCACAATGCTTGAAAAGATGCAGGAGCTGGTGTTCCCCCCGTCGCACCCCTTCCAGCATTCGCTCATTGGATCGCTGGAGGATCTCTCGGCCGCATCACTGGATGACATAGCGCAGTTTTTTGCCATGTACTACACGCCGGATAACGCGGTTCTCTCGATTGCCGGTGATTTCGATTCGACGGACGCGCGCAAGCTGGTCACTGAGTACTTCGGACCGATTCGGATCGGGGAAGGGAGACCCATGTTGCCACCGATGAATCTCCCGCCTGTGTTCGGAAACCGGTTGCGGGAGGTCGTCTACGATAACGTCAGCCTTGCACGATTGTTTATGGCGTTTCGCTCGCCGGTTTTTGGGAGCGAGAAGTATTACGCTGCCAGTGTGGCTTCTGCGGTGCTTGGGATGAGAAAGGGAAGCCGCCTTCATCGCTCTCTGGTACGGGAACGGCAGATAGCGGCAGATGTCGGTGCGTTCACGTTCGACCTGGCCAAGGGTACCGATATTCTGGTCGTCGACGTCACCGCGCGGCCAGAAACCTCTGTCGCCAAGCTCGAGGAAGAGGTGGAGCGTGAAATTGACCTGATCCATCGCGAAGGTGTTAAGGAACCGGAAGTGAAAAGAGCCATCGCCTTGATCGAGACCGATCTGCTCGCGTCCCTCCAGTCAGCGGGTGAGAGAGCAGACAGGCTTTCGATGTTCGCCACCTATTTCAAGCGGCCGGAGCTGGTCAACGAGCAGGCAGACCGTTATCGCTCGGTAACCACCCAGAGAGTCAACGAGCTCATCTCCGAGCGATTCGGCGAAGACAACAGGGCAAGTCTTCTTTACGTCCCGAAGGAAGGAGTCGAATCCGAGAGCGTACGGGCCGCCGCCGCTGGCGCGGACTGATGGTCACGGCCCTCCGTCCGAAACCAGGACCAACCCGGAGCTACCATTTCCCGGGTTTCCACGATGAGTTGTTGCCGAGTGGAATTCGTCTGGTTACTGCGCCAATTGCGAAGCTTCCAGTGGTTACGGTTTTGGTGGTCGTCGACGCCGGGTCCACAAATGATCCAGCGGGCAAGGAGGGTGTCGCCGCCCTGACTGCCGGCACGCTTCTCGAGGGCAGCGAGCGGTTTGATGGAGCGGAGCTGGCGGAGAAGTTCGAGCAGCTCGGGACATCGGTCGAGTCCGGTGCAGACTGGGACAGCGCATTCATCAAGATCACGGTGCTGTCAGGACAGCTGGAAGAAGCGACGAGGCTCCTTGGCGAGGCCGTCAGCAGTCCGGTTTTCCCTGAACGTGAAGTCGAGCGGGCCAAGGCGGAGCGTCTCGCGGAGATTCTTCAGCTCGAAACAGAGCCGCGGGGATTGGCCGACGAAAAGTTCTCGGAGTTTCTGTACACGCAGGAATCCCGGTACTCGAAGCCGGATGAGGGAAGCGCCGAGAGCGTAAGCGCATTGTCGCGGAAGGACGTTGAGGAGTTTTATAGATCCAGCTACCGCGCCGGATCGACGACTGTGATCATCGCAGGGGATATCCCGACGGATGAGGCGCGTGCATTGATCAGGCGCGCGTTTCAGCGCTGGCCATTGGGACGGGCACCGGACCGACCGCTAATCGCAGTGGCGCGGACGACTCGGAAGAGCATTCACATCGTGGACAAGCCGGAAGCGCCGCAGTCGGAGCTGCGGGCTGGGCATGTCGGTCTGCCGCGCAAGCATCCCGACTTTTTCCCCACGCTTGTAATGAACGCCGTTCTTGGCGGCCTCTTCGGCTCGCGGATTAACCTGAATCTGCGCGAGGCACACGGCTACACATATGGGGCTTCGTCGTTGTACGACTGGCGGCGTGGCCCAGGTCCATTCGTCGTATCGACAGCCGTGCAGAGTGAGGTGACAGCGCTCGCGCTGCGCGAGATCCTTCTCGAGATAGATCGAATCCGCGCCGAGCGAATCTCGGAAGAGGAGCTGTCGCTTGCTAGAGACTACCTCGATGGGGTGTTCCCCATTCGATATGAGACGACTGCCGCAATCGCATCTGCTCTCGCGACTCTCGTCATCTACGATCTGCCTGCTGATTACTATGACTCCTACAGAAAGAACGTGCGTGACGTGTCAGCGGATGCAGTCCTCCAGGCAGCCAGGTCACACCTGCATCCTGACGAGCTGCAGACGATCGTAGTCGGTGACGCGCGGGTCATTCGCGCCTCTGTTTCCGATCTGAGCGTTGGGGACCTGCACGTTCACAGCTCCTAGGGTTCAGCTGCCATGGAAGGAGAAACGAAAGCGGGGCGGATAGAATCCAGGCGAGTCTATACAGGGAAGGTCATCTCGCTCGATGTGGACACCGTCCGGTTTCCCGACGGATCCATTGGTGAGCTGGAGATGATCCGGCATCCGGGCGCGAGCGCGATCGTGCCCTTCCTGAGCGACCCGGGAGGAGAGGATCCGCAGGTGCTGATGATCCGGCAGTATCGGTATGCGGCCGACGGCTACCTCTACGAGATCCCGGCGGGAAGACTCGATCAGGGAGAAAGTCCGCGCGATTGCGCCGTACGGGAACTGAAAGAGGAGACCGGCTGCACAGCAGAGCAGTTTGACCACTTGCTCACGATGTACACGACTCCCGGGTTCACGGATGAAAAAATCCATCTCTTCATGGCAACCGGATTGGTCGCCGGGGAGACTAAGCATGAGGCGGATGAATTTTTGGATCTCCATCCGATACGACTATCCCGGGCTTTGGAGATGGTGGAGGCAGGTGGGATTCAGGATGCCAAGACTGTACTCGGTCTCCTGTTCGCTGCGGGTTTTCGCGCAGGTCGTTAACCCTTCGGGCCAAATTGGCGTCTAATCAATGAAAAGACGCTGACATGTCATGTAAATAGGACAGAATTGGCAGAATCTGGACAAACTCAGCGCTTGAGCCAAACGCTATAAGTCCTTTACTGACAATATGTTACGCCCGACCGCCATTGGGCACAAGCCGTGCATTACATGAAAGCGCAGAATGTTCCCGCAGAGCTGTGCACGATTCAGTGTCGTGAGTGTCTCTATTTGATAGAGGAGAGAAAAATGGCGAACATCGTCCGTAAGCAAGCTGTATCGGTGGAAGGACCTAGTGTCAGGGAACGCCTGCTGGCGATGGATGACTCAGCCGTCGTGACTGCATTCCTTGGTGGAGAGGAGCGCGCCTTCTCTGAACTGGTCACACGCTACCAGACCCGTCTCCTGAACTTCGTGTACCGCACGATCGGTGACCGGGAAAAGGCTGAAGATCTAGTGCAGGAGGTTTTTATTCGTGTCTACCGCCACCTGCATCGCTTCGACCGCTCGAAGAAGTTTTCGACATGGGTCTATACGATCGCCTCGAATCTGGCGAAGAACGAGCTGCGCAACCGCTCGCGTAATCCGCTGGTTCTCTTTCAGACGGTCCAGAAGAACTTTCAGGACGACGATCGCCCTCTGCAGTTTGAGGACACGACGTCCCGTCCGGATGACATGTACCATAAGCGCCATTTGAGGGAGATCGTCGAGGAGAGCGTGGCCAAGCTCCCCGAGCACCACAGGAACGTGTTCATCCTGCGGGAACTCGAGGGCAAGTCCTACGAGGAGATCGCGGAGATCACGGATTGCAATCTCGGGACGGTCAAATCCCGTCTTAACCGGGCAAGAAATTCGTTCGCGGAAATCATTGCCCCATATGTAGATTAGGTCTGACGGCTCGGGAACAGGCGCCCCCCTGATGGGTACCTGTTATCGAACCCTCTCAACCTATCTACATGGATTGTCGCGAGTTTTGTGATCAGCACGTTGCTTTTGTAGACGATACCCTTGCCGGGATCGAGCTGGTTCGCATGCAGCGGCACCTCGCTGAATGTGAGAACTGCGCGAAGCACGATGCGAAGATCCGCCGTGCGCTACTGCTCTTCAGAAATCTTCCTTGCATAGAGCCATCCGCGGACTTTTCCCAGCGACTCGAAGCGCGTCTCAGAGAATGTGATAACGACCATTTGCTAGCAGCCACGCAGCGCAATCTCAGACGGGGCGCAATCGCGGCGACACTCGCCAGCGCTGCTATGCTGGGATACATAGGGATGACGCTGTACCACCATACCGATGCTCCACGTGATCTCATAATGCCTCCAGTGGTCGCAACGATTCCGGAGCCGGAGTTCACCCCAATTACAACCTCGACACCGGCGATAGTCGCCTCCGTTACAGCCGGCCTGACTATCTGGCCAGCGGCTCTGTTTGCGGAGCAGGCTCCGGTGCGGTTTGCGCACTCCAGGCTCGAGCTAACGAACTATACGCATTAGCGCTCGAGAGCCATCGGCAGCCCAGTAGAGCGGCCGTATATTTGGAGGATGTCCGCATCCTCTCTCAAAACACTTCGTGATGCGATCAAGCGCCGGTCATTCGACGGCGCTTACTACATCTGGGGGGAGGATGACTATCAAAAGGACGACGCGGTCCGGCAGCTCATCGATATCGCTCTGGATCCCGGAGCCAGGGACTTCAACCTGGACGTGCGACGATCCGGCGAGCTCGACGCCGAGACCCTTGGAGTCCTCCTCTCCACACCGCCGATGATGGCGGAGAGGCGCGTGATCGTGCTTCGTGAGGTTGGTGCACTCAAGAAAGATTCGCGCAAGGTCCTCGATCAATACCTGGCACACCCCGCGCCCGATTTGTTGCTCCTCATGACCGGAGCTGCCGGATCCAAGGCAGATGCGACGCTCTCGGCGTCGAGCACGGTGCTTCAATTCGACCCCCTCACCGGAGATCGGATTCCTAGGTGGATCACACACAGGGCGACTAGTGAATTAGGAGTCAAGATTAGTGAGCCAGCTATCGAGCTCCTTCAGGCCGCGGTTGGCAGCGACCTGCATCAACTGTCAGGTGAGCTGGACAAGCTTGCGAGCTACATCGAAGGCCATAGCGAGGAAATTGGTGAGGACGCCGTGGCGGCAGTCGTCGGGGTGCGGCGTGGCGAGACCCAGGCTGATCTCCTCGATGCGGTAGCCGATCGGAATGCCCCTCGCGCTCTTGGGCTGGTCTCCCATGTCCTTACCCAGCCGAAAACAACGGGCGTTTCAATCGTCATGGCATTATCGACACAGATGCTCGCCATCTCGTGGGGGCGCGCGAGACTGGATGAAGGTCTCTCGAGAGCTCGCCTGGCCCAAGAATACTTTGATCTTCTGAAAGAGACGGGAGCCTTTACGGGCCGGCCGTGGGGATCTGCCACTGCCGTCTGGGCTCGTGCCGCGGAACGCTGGACCCGCGAATCGCTCGATCGCGCACTCGACTCCCTGCTCGAGGCAGACGTAGCGCTGAAGGAGAGTAGAGTTTCGTCCGAAGAACAATTACTGGCTACGGTAGTACTCAGCCTTTGCGCAGCCGACGAGAGAAGCGCTGCCGCATGAGTCAATAGGAGAGTGGTGAGATGTCTAGATGGACAGTTCTTTTGGGCGTACCGCTATTTTGTGCCGCGTCGCTGGCAGCCGCTCAGGCTCCAGCGCGACCGGCAGATCCGATTTTTGTGAGAGCTCAGACGCTCGTGAGCGATGGCAATGGGGTGGCAGGGAGGGCGCTGATTGATTCCGTGATCGCAAAGACTCCACCGACGTCTCAGCTATACCCGCAGGCGCTGTTCTGGCGCGCGACGCTGGCAGCGAATGCCGCGGATGCAGAAAGCGATTACAAGCACATTGTGGTGGACTATCCACTTGCTCCCCAGGCCGAGGACGCGTTACTGCGACTGGCGCAGCTCGAGCTCGCACGCGGTGACCGCGATGGCGCACTTGGCCATCTGCAGAGGATTCCACGGGACTATCCGCGGAGCAAGTCGCTCGCGAGAGCGAGCTACTGGACCGCCCGGGTACTGTTCGAAAAGAATGACATTCCGAATGCCTGTGTGGCGAACGCAAGTGCGCTGGTGCAGGCCGATGCCTCAGAGGTGGAGCTGAAGAATCAGATCCAATATCAGGGTCAGCGCTGTCCGTCGGCCCCTGCCGTGGCAACGGTGAACTCTCCGACGACAAGTGCGTCCGCAAATATCCCGACGACCCCCGTAACCGCTTCTACAACGCCATCGGGGACCTCCGCGAACATCTCCAGCGCGACTGCGGCATCTCCGACATCGGTTACGCCGCCCGAGAAGCAAAAACCGGCAACCGTCGATACGGTATTGCATGCGGTTGCAACTGTTTCGACAGCACCCAAGACAGTAGTGCAGGCTCAGCGTCCCAAGCTACCGACTGAAGCCAATGATTCAAAGCCGAGCATCGTCGATCTGGCGAAAGCGCCGAAGGCAGCAGCCGAGAAATCGGCGGCGAAACCAAATGTGGCTGTATCACGGGGAAGCGGGTATTCGGTCCAGGTAGCTGCCTACAGCCATAAACCCGAAGCTGACAAACTCGCCGGAAACCTGAGTAAACGCGGCTACTCGGCTCGAGTGGACGGATCGGTTGCGCCATTCCGGGTCAGGATCGGGCGCTACACAACCGAGAAGGAAGCGGAAGACGCACTCAGGAAGATCAAGGCCAGTCACATGGATGGTTTCGTGGTGCGGGCGCCCGAACGGTGAGTCGCGGCGCATCAACACCGTTGATGCAGCAGTACCGGGAGATCAAGTCGCGTCATCAGGACGCGATTCTGTTCTTCCGGATGGGTGATTTCTACGAAATGTTCTACGAGGATGCTGAAGTAGCCTCGAGAACACTCGGTCTCACGCTCACATCCAGGAACAATGGAGGCGCGAGCGCGGTGCCACTAGCCGGAGTTCCAGTCAAGGCTGCCGGCGAGTATCTGCGGCGATTGATCCAGCACGGATTCCGGGTCTCCATCTGCGAGCAAACCGAAGATCCGAAGTTTGCCAAGGGCATCGTCAAGCGCGAAGTGGTGGAAACGATCACTCCCGGTGCAGCGTTCTCCGACGATCTGCTCGACGGTAGTCGCAACAACTACCTATGCGCGCTCAATCGGGAGGGCGATTGGGTGGGAATCGCGGCCGCCGATCTCTCGACGGGGGAGCTCAGGCTCACTGCCACTGGAATCCGGGACTTGGAATCCGCGCTGTCGCGATTCACTCCGCGAGAAGTGATTCTTCCGCGTGGCGAGAGTCTTACTCAAATCCTGAAGGGCCCGATCGGCGAGGAAGGCCCGATGGTAACTGAGCGCGAAGCCTGGGAATTCGACAGCACGCTTGGCCGCGATCAGCTGGTTGAACACTTTCGGGTGAGCTCGCTCGAGGCATTTGGAATCGAGAGCGGAGACAGCGCAGCTGTTGGAGCAGCAGGGGCGTTGCTCCGCTATCTCAATGAGCTTCAGCCGTCGGGCATGTCGCATCTCGCCCGTCCAAGAATCGAGAGACCTGGTGGCATTCTGCCTCTCGACGAGATGACGCGGCGAAATCTCGAGCTCGTCGAGTCGATGCGTGGTGTGGAGACTTCGGGAACACTTCTCGGAGTTCTCGACCGTACGCTCACGCCGATGGGCGCGCGCCTGCTTCGGCAGTGGCTTCTCGCTCCGCTCGTCAACCGTGCTGATATCGATGCGCGGCTTGGCGCTGTGGAAGCGCTGGGAGACGGTCTCATTCGTGCCGCGATGCGGGAAGCTCTGGACGGTGTGCGCGATATTGAACGGCTGGCGGGAAAGGCAGCTGCAGGTCGCGCCTCTCCCCGGGAGTTGCGGGCACTTGGTGATTCAATCGCGCGTCTGCCCGCGGTCGAATCAGCGCTGGGACGAGCTCGTGCGGTGGCGACACCCGAAAACGATGTCGCATTTGGCCGACACGCCGGCGTGTGGGATGGGTGTGCGGATCTTTCCGACGAGATCATCGGAACGCTCGTCGACAGACCGCCGGTCACGATTGGGGATGAGTCCAGCGTGCGCGAGGGGGTCGACAGCAAGCTGGACGAATGGAGGACGCTGCGCGACGGGGGCAAGGATGCCATCGCCAGGATTCAAGCTGAGGAACGCGCCCGGACCGGCATCAACTCGCTCAAGGTCGGCTACAACAAAATCTTCGGCTATTTCATAGAGGTGACGAACACCAATGTGCATCTAGTTCCCAGCGACTACCAGCGGAGGCAAACGCTGGCGGGAGCGGAGCGATATGTGACTCCTTCGCTCAAGGAATACGAAGAGCGGGTGCTGACGGCGGCCGAGCGAGTGGAGGAGCGAGAGCGAGAACTGTTCGAGACGCTCCGGTCGCGGGTCGGAGCTCAGGTCGCCCGTCTGCAGGCAGTTGCACAGATCGTCGCGGAGCTCGATGTGCTTGCATCAATGGCCGAAGTCGCGGCGAGGGAAGGTTACGTGCGTCCCCTGCTGACCGACGATTTCGCGCTCGAGATAACGGCTGGGCGGCATCCGGTGGTGGAGAGGATGATGCCTCGCGAGAAGTTCATTCCGAACGACATCGCACTCACCGAAGACGCGCGGATGATCATTCTCACCGGGCCGAACATGGCGGGGAAATCGACAGTGCTCCGACAGGTCGGTTTGATCGTGCTGATGGCACAGATTGGCAGTTTCGTCCCCGCAACCCGGGCACGGATCGGCGTCGTCGATCGCCTTTTCACGCGGGTTGGGGCGAGCGACAATCTGGTTCGCGGCCAATCGACCTTCATGGTGGAGATGTCGGAAACGAGCGCCATTCTTCACACGGCAACTCGGCGAAGCCTGGTACTGCTCGATGAGATCGGGCGCGGTACGTCGACCTACGACGGAATTTCGATCGCCTGGTCGGTAAGCGAGCATCTGCACAACGCTGTCGGGTGCAAGACGATCTTTGCGACGCACTATCATGAGCTCACCCAGCTGGCAGACAATTTAGTCGCAGTACGCAACTATAACGTTGAGGTGCGCGAAGTCGGGGATCAGGTACTTTTTCTCCACCGTCTTCAGCCCGGTGGCGCCGATCGGTCGTATGGAATCGAAGTGGGCAGACTGGCGGGCCTCCCGCCCGCGGTTCTAAAGCGGGCAACGGAGCTGTTGAGACTGCTCGAAGCGGAACAGATCGTGCCTCGATCGGGACGCGCATCACCAGTGCCGACCGACGCTACAGATAGTCAGCTGGCACTGTTTGGCATGATGACGCATCCTGTCGTGCAACAACTGAGAAATGTGGACCCGAATGCGATGACGCCAATCCAAGCGCTCGAGATGCTCGCTCGACTCGTCGACGAAGTGAAGTGAGAGGGAGGATCAACTTGAGCTTGCACGCAAGACTGAGCTCGATAGCGCTAGTGGCGCTGACAATCGCCGCTGGGTGCAAAAACGGAGACGGGTCAGGTCTGCCATTTCAGACAGTTGGCAGGCAGCCGGACGTCGCTCCGGTGATGCTCAACAAGGAGCTGCCTTTCCGCTATCCGCCAGCGCTGTATGCGCAGAAAGTTCAGGGCAATGTCACGCTCCGTATTTTCATCGACCGAGAGGGAGCGATAGTACCCGACTCGACCCGCATCGCGGAGACTTCCGGATTCACCGCGCTGGATTCCGCGGCGATGAAGGGCTCGCGCGACCTGAAGTTCGAGCCCGCCAAGACTCAGGGTCAACCGGTGCCGGTATCCATTCTTTTGCCGGTGTTCTTCAGGCACCCCGACGCGCCACCGCTCGCTGGTGATTCAATCATCCCGCGCGATTCCTCGATCTCGAGCAGCACCGTCAAGCCGACCGATACAGCGAAGGCGGACACGGCCAAGGCTTCCACAACCAAGACGGCCATGAAACCGCCGGTGCGGAAAGCGACGACAAAGCGCGGAGCGACTCGTTAATGAAGCACGAACGCAACCGCCAGCCCTACGACAACGTCCTCGAGACGATCGGCTGGACGCCGCTGATCAGGCTGAACCAGGTGACGCGCGGAATCCGTACTCCGGTTTATGCGAAGGCGGAATTCTTCAATCCGGGCGGCTCGGTGAAGGATCGAATCGGCCTTCCGATCATCGAGCGGGCGGAGAAAGAAGGCAAGCTGAAACCGGGCGGGACGATAGTCGAAGGCACGAGCGGGAACACAGGTGTCGGCCTCGCGATCGCGGCAGCGCTCCGCGGATATAAATGCATCTTCACGATGCCGGATAAGATGTCTCAGGAAAAAGTCCGCTTACTCAAGGCATTCGGCGCGGAAGTCATCGTGACGCCGACGGCAGTTCCGCCGGATCATCCCGACAATTACGTGATGATGGCAAAGCGGATCGCGCAGGAAACCCCGAACGCTATCTTCGCCGATCAGTTCTACAACGATGCGAACCCCGAAGCTCATTATGCGACGACAGGCCCCGAACTGTGGCAGCAGACCGGTGGCAAGATCACGCACTTCGTGGCGGCGGCAGGCACAGGCGGGACGCTCACTGGCGTCGGCCGCTACCTAAAGGAGCGAAGCAAGAAGGTAAGGGTGATCGCGGGTGACCCTGCCGGCTCGATACTGGCCGAGTACTGGCGGAGCAAAGGAAAAAACAAAATCGAGGGAACGCCGTACAAGATCGAAGGAATCGGGCAGGACAAGCTTCCCGGCACGCTCGACATGAGCTTGATCGACGAGTACTACACCGTGAGCGACAAGGAATCCTTCGCGATGGCAAGGCGTCTCACGCGCGAGGAGGGCTTGTTCGTCGGCGGATCATCCGGACTCATCACGTCGGTGGCGCTCAAGATAGCGCGTGAGATCGACGATCCAAACGCAATGGTGGTGACGGTCCTGTGCGACACTGGTGAGCGTTATCTCTCCAAGCTTTACAGCGACGAATGGATGCGCGAGAACCAGATGCTCGACGTGCCCAAGGTTGCACTCCACAGCTTGCTCGGCAGAAAGAATGGCGTTGCGCCCACGGTAGTGAGCGTCGCACCGGGTGCGACCGTCCGGCAGGCAATCGGCCTCATGAGTCTGCACGATGTCTCACAGCTTCCCGTCATGGATGGCGCGAACTGCGTCGGATCGGTGAGCGACTGGTCGGTTTCCCAGAAGAGTCTGGAGAATCCGAAGCTGCTCGATACGACCGTCAGCGAGATCATGGATTCGCCGTTCCCGATGGTGGCGTCGGATCAGCCGGTAGACAGCGTGGTGAAGCTGTTGTCAAAGGCGAATCCCGCGGTTCTCGTGCAGGAGCATGGGGTCGTCCAGGGAATCGTCACGCGATCCGACATGCTGCATTACATGATGTCTCGCTAACCCAAGGAAATTCGGTCGAATGAAGATTACGGTACTCATGGGCGGAACGTCCTCCGAGCGCAACGTCTCGCTCGCGTCGGGAATCCGAATCGTGCAGGCATTGCGGGAACGCGGGCACCAGGTGACAGCTCTCGATCCGGCGCGCGGGGTGATCAGCGCCAGCGAAGAGCGTGAGCTGAACACGGGGAAGGTTGGAACCGAGCCGCCGTCGCTGGAGGCGCTGTCGAAAGTGGCGGAGGGAGCATTTCTGCCGAATCTCACTTCGATGAAGGAAGTGAAGGATGCAGATGTCGCGTTCCTGGCTCTCCACGGTGGCCAGGGAGAGGATGGAACCATTCAAGCCCTGCTGGACATGGCGCACGTGAAGTACACGGGAAGCGGACATCTCGCGAGTGCGCTGGCCATGGACAAAGATCTATCGAAAAAACTCTTCCGCGCGGAGGAGGTAAAAACCGCCGACTGGCTGATGGCGCCGGTGACGATCGAGCAGGTTGAAGGAATGCTGGGGCTTCCGGTGGTGGTCAAACCGTCGAAGGAGGGCTCCACGGTAGGTCTTTCAGTGGTGAAAAAACGGGGAGACCTCGCCGCCGCTATCGAGGAAGCGAGCAAGTACGATGACGAAGTAATGATCGAGCGATTCGTCCCGGGACGCGAGCTGACAGTCGGGGTACTCGGTGACGTAGCGCTGCCGGTTGGAGAGATCATTCCCAAGCACGAGATCTACGACTACGAGTGCAAGTACACCCCGGGCATGGCGGTGGAGGAATTCCCGGCGAAGCTATCGCGTGAGGCGACGGAAAAGGTTCAGCAGCAAGCGCTGTCGGCATTTCGGTCGCTCAAGCTTCGGGGATACGCCCGCATAGATTTCAGGCTCACCACCGAGGGCGAGTTTTACTGTCTCGAGGCAAACACGTTGCCCGGGATGACCGAGTTCAGTCTGATACCTCAGGGGGCGGCGGCAATGGGAATCAGCTTCCCCGAGCTGTGTGAGCGGATCGTGAGACTCGCTCTCGAATAGGTTCCGCGGGAGGAACCCTTCGTGGCGCCCTGGGTCTTAGGATGTAAGTCTCTTAGTCGCAGGTCTGCATGAGCGAGCTGTACGACTCACCCGAATCTCCGCGCATGACGCGCGCTGTTCAGTGGCTGTTGGCCCTGAACATCGGCATATATTTCCTACAGCTGACACTGTTTGGGCCGGATGCGGTGTATTCGGCGCTCGCGCTCGATCCGGCCCGCTTCCCCGCCGACTGGTGGACCGTAGCGACGTACATGTTTGTGCACGCGTGGCTCGCGCACCTCGCGTTCAACATGTTCACGCTCTGGATGTTCGGCCCCCGACTGGAACACGAATGGGGAACCCGCACGTTCGTCTGGTTCTATCTCTGGTGCGGCGTGGGTGGAGCGATCGCGCACCTCGTCTTTGCGCAGCATTCAGCAGTCATCGGAGCCTCAGGCGCGATCAGCGGAGTGCTCGTCGCATACGCGCTCCGGTGGCCTGACGAAGAGGTCTATCTTTTCGGCGTCATTCCAATGAGATCCCGCTGGCTCATCGTGGCGATGCTCGCAATGAACATCATCTTCGCCCTGTCGCCGGGCTCGCGGATCGACTGGACGGCCCACCTTGGCGGAATGGCGTTCGGGTGGATCTTCCTCAAGGTCTACTCGATGGGTGGAATCAATCGGGTAAGGGGCTGGGTGTCCACGGTGCCGGATGAATCAGAGGACATGCCGCGCGCCGTTCCACGCGGCAGACCGCCAATGCGCGATCGTGCAGGCGGTGCGGACGAAGTGGTCGCGCGCAGCAACGCCGTCATTCTTCGCGAGAGCAAGCCGCTTCAGCACGTGCCGCGACAGGAAACACCGAAAGAGTACGCGGCGAGGGTGAATCGCGTGCTCGACAAGATCTCGCAAGAGGGGATCGAAAGCCTGACGAGAGACGAGCGGCGATTGCTCGAAGAGATGTCGCAAAAACTGCGCGACGAATGATGCGCGCGGATTGATCCGCGGCGATCATGTGTGCATCGTTCGAGGATGCCAAAGCCAGAGCTCCTCGAGACGTTCGAAAATCCTTACTCCGGCCGTGACTACGAGATCCACATGGACTGTTCGGAGTTCACATCTCTTTGCCCACTCGGCGGCATTGAGAGCGATGCCGAGGAGCTGGCACTGCTCACGGGAGGAGCGCCCGATTTCGGAACGATTCGCATCACGTACGTTCCAGCATCGAAGTGCATCGAGCTGAAGAGCCTCAAGGTCTATCTGTGGAGCTACAGAAACGATGGAATCTTCTACGAGCGGGCGGTGAACCGGATTCTCGATGATCTCGTTGCCAGCTCGTCACCCAGGTGGATGCGTGTCGTTGGTGACTTCAACGTCCGTGGCGGCGTGAAGTCGATCATCACCGCAACTCACGGCAAGGCGCCATCGTCAAAGTAGGTCGCGCCACTGGTTGATAACGAGCACAGAGGCGTTTTAATTGTTCCATCCGGACGTTGAGTCCGGTTCGGCTAGGTAGCTCAGTTGGTAGAGCAGCGGACTGAAAATCCGCGTGTCGGCGGTTCGATTCCGTCCCTAGCCATTGGCGATGTTTGACCGCTGTGCGCGGAGATCTTCACGAATTCGCTCCAGCATACCTAACGTCCGACGCCTCCGCCGTAAAACCTACAGAACGAGGCCGAAATGTCCGCACGAGCGGTTCGCACGAGCGCGATTCTAGGCATTTCGATCGCGACCCGTATCATGCTCAGCTCGCTGCTGTTGTGGCCAGCCACACTTCGAGCACAAACGGTTACTGGAACGGTTCAGACCGCGGGGAGCCCCATAGTTGGCGTGACGGTGCGACTCCTCGAGCTTGATCGCATCGAACATACGGGTGCGCAAGGGCAGTTCGCTTTCTTCAATGTTCCCAAGGGGATTTACAGAGTATATGTCGGTGTCACCGGGTACGCATCGGTGACCGACACTGTCAGGGTGATGGGCGATATTGCGAGGATATCGGTTGAACTCAGGGAATCTGCGATTCAACTCAAAAGGGTCGTGGTCACCGCATCGCCGACCGCACGGACTTCCGACGAGCAGTATCAATCGACCGCGTCCAAGTCGCTGGTGGAATTCCAGAACAGCTCAGGGACGAGTTTCGCGGAGAAGATCGCGGATCTTCCGGGCGTCTCAGTTCGCAGCAACGGGTCCGCTCCGTCACGACCAATTCTCCGGGGCCTGGGTGACAACGAGGTGCTGGTTCTCGAAAACGGGCTTCGCATGGGTGATCTGGCGACTTTCGATCCCGCGCATGGTACGCCGATTGAAGCGATCGGGGTTTCGCAGATCGACGTGGTTCGTGGTCCCGCGACCATCCTCTATGGCCCCAGCACGATTGGCGGGGTCGTAAATGTCATCACCGACATCGTCCCATCCATGTCGGATCATCCCATTTCAGGCACGGCCGCGGTTGAAGGAAATACGGTGAGCACTGAGGGTGCAGGCTATGTCAACAACGTCTATAGCCAGGGCAATCAGGCGTTCCGTGTCTCGGCTGGGGGAGTCAGGGCTCACAATATCCGCATTCCCTCGGGGGACTATACCGACCCCGGCACTGGTACAGTGTTCAATCTGGACCGGATGCCACAGACGTTCGACCGTAGCGGCGAGGCAGGTCTCGGCTACGCATTTCAGAGCGATTTCGGAATGATTGGGATTGGCGGCAAGCACTTCGAGACGAACTACGGCATACCTGGTGTGCCGCCCAATCCGGATTTTGTGAATGTGCCCCCGACTACGTCGCGCATCGCGCAGCGTCGAAATACGATCGAGCTCCGCAGCCTCTTCAACGGTGGATTCTCATTCGTAAACCGGGTGAAGCTCAACGCAAGCTACAACGACTACAGTCACTCGGAATTCCCAACAGCCCAGGATGCAAGCGGCGTTTCCGATTCTCAGGCCAATCATTTTCATAAGCGGCAGTTCAACGGTGTCCTGCAGCTCCAGCACCAACCGCTCGGGAAACTCCAGGGCACGTTAGGGTTGTGGACGAACATCGAGGACCTCACGATAGACGGTGACGAGCCGCTTGGCCCGAACTCGTTGACCAGCGGGCTTGCCGGATACGCATACGAAGAATATCCGGCGGCGGACAACACTCGACTGCAAGCCGGTCTACGGTACGACTACAACAGGATTCAGACGCGTCCGTACCTGCAGTCAACCGATCCGGTTTTCCAAACACTCGATGTCTCGCGGCTTTCCAACGCGCTGACAGCCTCACTTGGTGCGATCCAGCAGTTCGCGCCGCATCTGACGGGATCATTTAGTCTCGCCCGATCATTTCGGGCGCCCACAGTTCAGGAATTGTTTGCGAACGGACTGGATGCCGCGAGCGGGACGTACACTATTGGCACCGCGGAGCTCGGACCCGAAACCGGAGTTGGGGCGGACGTGTCGCTCAAAGGCAACTTCGCAAACACGTCCTTTGAAATCTCGCCTTATGCAAACAGTATCCGTAACTACATCTTCGGGTTCTTGCGCGGCGACACCATTCAAGGTTTTCCGGTGCGGCAATTCGGTGCTACCAATGCGCGGTTGTTTGGCTTTGACGCGAGCGTCACCGTTCAGCCGGCCCAATATTTTGCGCTCAAGGCAGGCGCTGATTATGTGAACGCCGAGGACACAAGACAGAATGTCCCGCTGCCGTTCACGCCTCCGCTAAGAGGGCTATTGCGGGCGACCTATCAGGACAGGACATACATGGGCATGGTTGAAACGCGACTTGCCGCAAGCCAAACCCGGCTTGGCGAGGGTGACACGCCGACCCCAGGATATGCTGTAGTCAATTTCGGTGTCGGGATGCGCTTTGCACGGCAACGCGTCGTAAATAACATCAGCATCCATTGCGATAACGTGTTCAACCGTGTGTACCGGGACAATCTTTCTGTGATCAAAGATTTTATCCCGCAACCGGCCCGAGGCTTTCGGTTGAACTACCAAGCGATGTACTGAACGCCCCTTTCAGTCATTGAGAGAGCCCAGGGCTTGACCGAGGCCTTGGGAGAGTCATAGCCTTCGGTCCCATCACGATCCGCCAGCTAGAGTCGTGGCGAGGCCGCCGATCAACGACGCCTCTCGCTCGACCGCGGCAGCCACGCGGGCAATCTCACGATCCGCGTCCTGCCACTCACCCTGCTCGATTGCTTCGCGGACGCCGGGTATCGTCTTTACGCCGTAGCCCGTGTAAAACCCGGGGGCGTAAAGCATGTGGACATACCATGGCCTGTTCTTCAAGCCTTCCGTCGACGTGAGAGCGCGCTCTGCCTGAACTAGCCGCTCGTTCACGCTTTTCGCGGCAGCAGTGCGTCCTTCGCTCACGGCGCGAGTATAGGCTTTGTCGTAACGGGAAGCGGAGTGGTTGAGTGAATCGAGCGCGTTGAGCAGAGGCGCGAAGTTGAGCTGTGGCGCGACCTGCTGACGTTGCGGCGCAGTCACTGGATCGCGCGGGTCGCTGGCGACCTTGAATAGGCCATCCTCGATTTGCCGGTTGCGTTCGGTGATCTGCTCCGCGCGCCTGTCGCGGAGAGACTGGAGATCCTTGACGTATGTCTGGATGGTTTCCGCGAGATTCGTGAACGCGAAAGGAAGCAAATCCGCGTTTGCAAGGCGCAGCACCGCGACGCCAGCGGTCTGGGCAAGTGCGCGACCGTAGACAAAAGACGTGTCGCTGAAATGCGTGTACCAGTAAAAGTCATCGTAGATCGAATGGTAGATCCCGCCCTCATCCTCTCCGCCATATCCAAGGTTGAGCGAAGCGACGCCGAGGTGATCGATGAAAGACGAGTAGTCCGATCCTGATCCGAGAGCGCCGATCCGAAGGTCTTCGCGATCGCG
Source organism: Gemmatimonadaceae bacterium (assembly GCA_017881465.1). GTDB lineage: Bacteria > Gemmatimonadota > Gemmatimonadetes > Gemmatimonadales > Gemmatimonadaceae > UBA4720. The sequence continues at coordinate 22,600 of JADGQV010000002.1, read as the reverse complement.
GGCTTCGCGGCGGACATCCGTGGATCCGGTGAGGATCTTCGCTGCCTGCGCCCGCTTCCACGCGCTCACTCCTGATTCGGGATCTTCGACATCCATCGCGACGCCATTGATGAATTTCTCCAGCGAGTGTGATCCCGAGACGTCGAGGAATCCCCTGCCATTGCCATCGCTGTTCACATAGGCAACCGCATGCGCCTTGAGCTCGTCAGCGTGTGTCTCCGCCCACTCGGTCGAACCCAACAGGCCGGGCTCTTCGCCATCCCAGGCGGCGTAGATGATGGTGCGCTTCGGCCGCCATCCCTGCTTGTATAGCGCGCCCAACGCGCGCGCTTCCTCGAGCTCGGCGACGAGACCCGAGATTGGATCCTCGGCGCCGTTCACCCACGCATCATGGTGGTTGCCGCGAACGATCCACTGGTCCGGTTCGGTGGTGCCGGGAAGTCTGGCGATTACATCGTAGAGCGTCTTCAAGCTCCAGTCAGATTTGACGCGGAGATGAACTTTCGCGGGTCCCGCGCCAAGGCGATAAGTGATGGGAAGCCCACCGCGCCATGCAGCTGGAGCGATGGGACCTCCGAGTGCCGTGAGCAGCGGCTGCGCGTCGCCATAGGAAATCGGCAGCACCGGAATCTTGGTGATAGTGGCAGCCTGCGCGACGGTGAGGCGCTTCGCATCCTTCGTGGCACCGACTCCCGGCGTCAGCGGATCGCCCGGATAGACGGGCATATCCGCGACGGAACCGCGCTGAACTCCCTGGGCCGGACGCATCGGCCCTTTGGGGAAGACGTCGCCACCGGCGTAACCATCATCTCTCGGATCTGAATAGATCAGGCATCCGATCGCCCCGTGCTCGGCCGCCACCTTGGGTTTGATACCGCGCCACGAGCCGCCGTATTTGGCGATCACGATTGCGCCCTTGACCGAAATGCCGCGCTGCTCCAGCTCCTCGTAGTCGGCGGGCACTCCATAGTTGACGAAAACGAGAGGGCCAGTAACGTCGCCGTCGATCGAATAGGCGTTGTATGAAGGCAACTGCTCGGATTGCTGACTTGATGTTGGGTCCTCGGGGAGTGCCGTCTCCTGGAGCGATGCCTTGAAGGTCGTCGGCGCCACAAGCTCGACCACGCGCTCTACGGGAGTCGGAAAGAGAACGTCGAAGTTCTCGATGTGCGCGTCCCACCCGTAAGACTTGAACTGGTTGAGAATCCACCCGGCGTTGTCCTTGTCGTAAGCGGAGCCGACATGGTGCGGACGTGCGCTTAGGCGGCGCATGGATTCTCTCATGCGGTCTGGCTCGGGCATCGTCTTGAATCGTGCTTCCAGATCACGTTCTGCCTGAACGGATTGCGGGAAGAATCCGCGTAGTGGTACGTCGGCTGGGGATGGCGCGAGAACGAAACCGGTTGCCGAAATCAGGAGCGACGAGAGCAGCGTGCGCATCAATGGTTCTCCACTATGGGAAGTGATCTAAGCGGGAGCGGAGGATGTCATGCGAAACAAAAAGACGCTAAAATGTACTCAGCGTCTTTCGATCCGGTCATGCTGGTCTGGCTTTGCGCACGCGCCGTGTGCGGCGATGCTTACCGACTTTTGATTTGGTGGCCTTCTCGTTGATTTCGCCGCTTTCGAGCGGAATCCAGCGTTCGGCCCAGTTGCCGATCTCTCGCAGCGCGTTCTGGAGCGCGCGCCCTTTGGGCGTCAGCTCGTATTCAACGCGCACGGGGCTTTCGGGGATCACAACCCGGAATACCAACTTTTCTCCCTCGAGCAAGCGAAGCCGCTCCGACAGCATCCGATCGGTGATGTCGGGAATCGCTCCTTTGATGGCCGCGTAGCGCGTTTTTCCCTGAAGCAAGGTTTGCAGGATGGCGCCTGTCCAGCGGCTGCCGATAAGCTCGATGGCCCGGTGAAAGCGTGAGCAGACTGGTGGAACGGGCAGGGAGGAATCGGTCATGAAGAAGAAGTTACGGATAGGGGCGCTTGACACAACTTACTTACTAAAGTATACTAGCATACTCATAGTAAGTCCAGAGCTTGGTAAGCCCACCCCGAAAAAGGCTTAACTGGCTAAGAACCGCACCGGATTCGAGAGGAAAACGAATGACCGCACCAGTTCAGACGGCTACCGCAGCGGGAGCCAAGACCCAGTGGAAGCTCGACCCGACGCACACCGCAGTCGAGTTCTCCGCCAAGCACCTGATGATCACGACTGTCAAGGGACGGATCACAGATATCGAAGGCACCATCACCATCGACGAAAAAAATCTGAGGGATTCTTCGGTCAAAGCGACTCTCAAGGCGGCGAGCATCGATACCCGCACCGACCAACGGGACGAGCATCTTCGCTCGGGCGATTTTCTAAACGTCGAGAAATATCCCGAGATCGAGTTCCGAGGCACGAGCATCGAGGGAGATCGGAGGGCGTTCAAGCTCACGGGCGATCTGACGATCCGTGATGTGACCAAGCCGATTACGCTCGACGTCCAGTTCGAGGGTCAAACGAAGGATCCGTGGGGTGGCGAGCGCGTGGGATTCAGCGCGACGGGCAAGATCGATCGCCGGGATTTTGGGCTGACCTGGAATCAGGCGTTGGAGGCTGGCGGCGTTGTCGTTGGGAATGAGATCAAAATCGTGCTCGAGATTCAGGCTGTCAAAGTCGACTGACGCTTGCGTTAGATAAGCATCGAACGAGTAGCGGGTGCACCATAGTGTGCACCCGCTTTCGTATCTATGGGGTATTTTGAACTGCGAGTAGAGCAAGGTGGAATCTCCCGGAATGACCCTTTGACGATTATCCGACTCCAAGCGATCGCCGCAGCGCTACTTCAGTTGGTGGTGGTAGGCGCTGCCCAGCCGCGCCAGTCAGTTAGCTACGTATCGAATTCCATGCTCACACAGCGCGATGTGTTCGTCGTTGCACATCAGGACGACTGGCAACTTTTCATGGGAGACGTCGCCGCGAAAAAAATTGCAGCCGGGGACTCGGTGACGTTTATCTATCTGACCGCCGGAGACGACGGACGGGACTCCCTCTACTGGCAGACTCGGGAACGAGCGGCCCTGCAATCGACGCGTCTCGCCATCGGCGTGAAAGCAGCTGACTCCGCCGCAGTCAGATGCTCGACGACGGAGGTGCTCGAGCACGCCATTCGAAAATGTATGATCGCCAATACCGACTCTTACTTTCTCCGACTGCCGGATGGAAAGAGAAACGGCGCGGGCTTCGCTCGCCATGACTTTGAAAGTCTGAGAAAACTGCGCGGGCAAAAAATCACAGCTATAACCGCGGTCGATGGCAGTGCGGCCTACCGGGGATGGGGAGATCTTATGGCCATCGCGAGCGTGCTGATCGGGTCGAGCTCCGCCACCGCCGATCTCGTAGTTCACGCGAGCGATCCGAGCGTCGCGGCGAATCCGCACGATCACTTCGATCACCGCATGGCTGGCCTGCTCGTGGACGATCTACGCAAGAGGCAAAAGTGGAAGACGCAGTACTATGTCGGCTATGCGCTTGCAACGCGGGCCGCCAATCGGTCGACCGATCAGGCGCGCGAGAAGACGGCGATTTTCCTGGCTTACGACAAGGAAATGATGCGCGCCAACAAAGCGTGGAGCGCATACGAGGAGCATCCGGTGTTCTACTCAGAATGCATGCTTCGCACGTACGCGCGGAAGGCCCGATCGTCTGGGGATCGCTGATCTTTCCGATCACGGCAGAGTATTAGCTGGGCGTTCGCCGATTGCACGCGTACATTGGCGCCTTAGATGCGGGTGCTTGCCGGCCGATCGTCGCCGCATCAGGGCTTCACCTTTAGCTTAGTCGCTCATCAGAAGTTCTTCCGAACAGGAGCAACAATGCGTCGAGGTCTGTTCATCGGAGTGCTGCTCTTCACCGCGCAGTGAGAAGCAACCGCTCAGTGCCGCGTCCCAACCGACAGCAACGAGGGGAAGCTCCTCGCTTTCTACACCGCGCCGATCGTGTTCTCGATGGCGATAGCGCCGGAGGTGCTTCTGCCCGCCAGCATCAGGATCGGTGCGGAGGGGGAATACATCCCCAAACCGGATCCCACGATCGAGCAGACCGGCCGATGTTTCACCCAGAAGAGCGAGCACACCTCACTCTCTCCCGTATTCGGGCGGCCCAGGATTACGATCGGCGGCCCGTTCGGCTTTGCCCTCGAGGCCGCATACCTTCCTCCGGTGACGATCGCGAGAGCTACGCCGAATCTCTTCAGCTTCGCCGTATCGCATGCTCACCATTTCGCGCTCGGTCCGGTTTCAAATGGAACGACCCTCATGCTGCGCGTGCATGGCACCTTTGGAAACGTCAAAGGAGCGATCACCTGCCCGAAATCGCAGCTTCAGCAGACGGCGCCCTCAAGTCCCTGCTACGGGACGAATCCATCGAAGGACACTTTCCATCCCGACATGTTTGGGGGCGAAGTCGCTGCGGGGTTTGCTCCGGGGGTCCGCGGGATCTCATTCTACGGTGGCGCGGGCGTAAACAGGATCGATCCCCACTTTCAGGTCGGGTTCAGTAGTCTGACTGGCAGCGTCGACATGACCCAGGTCAGCTCGAGAAACCCCTCTATCGCCCCGCGATCTTTGGCGGGCTGACCGCTGTCCTTCGGCAGATTTTGGATGTCGGAGCCCAGGTCTACTCTGTGCCGGCAGACGCCACTCTGTTCCGGCTGATGGGCGGAATTCGAATTCGTTAAGCCTCAAGCATTCTCCCGAAAGTGTCGGGTCCGTAGGAAGCCTGAAAGACCTAATGCCGTGTCGTGCAGCGACTTCCCGCGCTTCTGCCTGCATTCTGGAGGGACTGAAGAGAATGGGGACGGCATCTTCGACCGATTTCTCCCCCTTTCAAGAACGTCGGCTGAAAACCACGAAGCTCTACCATAAGACTCAACAGCGCGGCAACAACCTCTTCGCGCGCGAGTATCAACACGTTACCCAATGCCGCCACCAAAAAAGGGACGTCGCTTAGCTCGGCACCTTACGGGACCTTTCTGATTCTCTGGCGCACGGCGAAACTATCGCTTAGATATTCCAGGAACAAATGTCCACTCTCCGCAAACAAGTGAGAGAGTGGGGAAAACTATTGCCCAAACATCTGTGAGCCCACTCTCAGAAAGCACCATGAAGGAGTTGCGGACCGCGCTCACGGAGCAGCTCAAACGGCCCGACGGGCCGACGCCGGAGCTTGCCGCTCTCTTGAAGAGAGTTGGCCGAGGGGCGCACGAAAACAACATTCCGCCCGAGGAGCTCATAGTTACTTTCAAGGGGCTGTGGAACTCCCTCGCCGAGTCATTGCGCCCACAGAATGCGGATCAGTACGAACGTGTCCGCCAGCGGCTTGTGACTCTCTGCATCCAGGCGTATTACGCTGAGTAGATAAAACGGGATATCTTGCGGGCGTGCCCCACCCGAGAGCGGCATACCTCTGGCGTTGAGTAAGTGACGTGGCAACAGCAATCCCGCCCAAGGCTCCAACAACAATTCTGAGTCGTCTATTCGGCCGTTCGCGAAACGGATTGGGCGAAGAACTCGTCGGTCCGATTCGTGGCGAAGTACTCGGTCTCGAGCGACTTGGTGAGCGCGCGCGAGCGGTGGCGCGCGGACATCACCTGCTCCCGGCGCAAAAACAGCGGGGCGCCGGCCCTCTTCTACTCCGTCTCGAGAACACGCGAGAAGTACTCGACCGCGTTTATCACGAGCTGAACAACGGCGCGGAGCGCGGACTCGACATCAGCCCAGCCGGAGACTGGCTGCTGGACAACTTCTACATCGTCCAGGAGCATATCATGGAGATCCGGACCAATCTTCCCAAGGGCTACTACGAGGAGCTTCCTAAGCTCGCTACGGGATCGCTCACCGGTTATCCGCGAGCGTACGAAGTGGCAATCGAGCTGATCGCGCATACGGAAGGTCACCTCGATCTCGACAACATCACGCTTTTTGTTCGTGAGTATCAGACTGTCACCCAGCTTCGCATCGGCGAGCTGTGGGCGATCCCGACGATGCTCCGATTGGGCCTCGTCGAGAACATCCGGAGAATGGCGCTGCGTGTCGCGGCGCGCCTGCAGGAAGTCGAGTCAGCCGACCGAGCCGCCGCGACGCTGCGTGAGGCGAGTGAGGAGTCTTCGCGAGCGCTGGCGACCGCACTCGCCGCGTTCGTCGACGATCATCCGCCGTTCACGCCGACCTGGGTAGCCCGGTTCCTACAGCAGGTCCGGTCGTACCAAACGAACTTCACGCCGCTGATTTGGCTCGAGCAGTGGATCGCGGAGGACGGGCCAAGCGCGGAAGAAGCGGCAACGCGATCGAATCGCAGAGTGGCGCTGACGCAGGTGACGGTCGCGAACAGCATCACGAGTCTTCGCACGATCTCGAGACTCGACTGGAAGGAATTCGTTGAATCGCAGAGCGCGACGGAAAAGCTTCTACGTCAGGATCCGAGCGGCCACTACGCTTCGATGACGTTCGGGACCCGGGATCACTACCGCCATGTCGTCGAGCACATCGCGAAGCGGGTCAAGCGACCGGAAGAAGAAATCGCGAGCGAAGTGGTAGTGCTGGCGAAGCTCGCCGATCCGAGCGATGCGAGACACGCGCACGTCGGCTACTTCCTCGTGGACAAAGGGCGCCAGGTTCTCGAGGAGAAAGTCGGATACACTCCGCCGCCCGGAGAATGGCTGTATCGCTGGACGCAGCGGCACCCCAATACGCTGTATTTTGGCGGGATAACTGTGTTCACCACTCTCGCGCTCGCCGTGATTCTGGACGTTGTAGACGGCGCGTCGCTGATAGTTCAGCTGGTCATGGTGCTCCTGGCCCTCATTCCGGCGAGCGAGATCGGAATCAGCGTCATCAACCAGCTCGTAACGCTGCTGATGCCGCCGCGGCTCCTGTCCAAGCTCGAGCTGCGCGACGACGGGATTCCGGAAGAGCACATGACGGCGGTGGTCGTGCCGACGCTCCTCGGAAGCGTGCACGGGGTGGAGGAAGCGCTCGAGCACCTCGAGGTGCAGTACCTCGCCAACCGCGACCCGAATCTGCAGTTCGCGATACTGAGCGATTTCACTGACTCGCCAACCGAGCACAGGCCGGATGACGAGGAGATTCTTGCCGCCGCAGCGGCAGGGACCAAGAGCCTCAACGCGAGGTACGGAAACGCGGGGGAAGATGTGTTTTTCCTCTTTCACCGCCAGCGGCTCTGGAATCCGAACCAGAACGTGTGGATGGGCTGGGAGAGGAAGCGTGGCAAGCTCGCCCAGTTCAACAAATTTCTGCGCGGGGGAGCGAGAGACGCGTTTAGCACGATCATCGGCGATACGAGCAGGCTCGCGTTCGTACGCTACGTCATAACGCTCGACTCGGACACGGTGCTGCCGCGAGACGCGGCGCAGCTTCTCGTCGGAACGATCGCGCACCCGCTCAACCGCGCGTACTACGATCCGAATATCGGACACATCACCGAGGGGTACGGAATCATCCAGCCACGGGTCGGCGTGTCGCTCACGAGTGCGCATAAATCCTACTTCGCCGCGATCCACTCGGGACACCCTGGTGTCGATCCCTACACGACAGCGGTGTCCGACGTGTACCAGGATCTATACGGCGAGGGCAGCTTCACCGGAAAAGGGATCTACGATGTCGATGCGTTCGAGGAAGCGACGCACGGGAGATTCCCCGAGAACACGCTGCTCAGCCACGATCTGATCGAGGGAACGTGGACGCGCGCCGGGCTGGGGAGCGATATCGAGGTGTACGACGACTATCCGGCGCGATATCTGACATTTACGCGCCGGAAGCACCGGTGGATTCGGGGCGACTGGCAGCTGCTTGGGTGGCTGAAGGGGACCGTTCCAGGTCCCGACGGGCGGATGCAGAACCGCCTGTCGGCGATATCGCGCTGGAAGATTCTCGACAATCTACGCCGAAGTCTGGTCGAGATCTTTCAACTGACGATGCTGATCGTCGGCTGGTTGCTGCTTCGGGGCTCCTTCGTTCAGTGGACGGGAATCGTACTGGTAGTGATCGCGTTTCCCTGGCTCTTCTCGCTGACGATCTCACTACTGCAGCCGCCGCGCGACCAGTCGTGGCTGGTGTACTATCTGGCCGTGGGGCGTGATGCCATCACTAACGCGCAGCAATTCGCTCTGGCTGTCGCTTTCCTCCCGCATCAGGCCGTCGTATCCGCCGATGCGATCGTCCGGACGCTCTACAGGTTGTTCATCAGCCACCGGAATCTTCTCGAGTGGCAAACCGCCTCCCAGGTCGAGCGCGCGCTCGGTGTTGGATCCCAGCGCGAAACCTGGCGCAAAATGTGGCCGGTTACCGCGCTGTGTCTGGTTCTGGGTGCGCTCATCGGCTTTCACGTAACGGTCGGCGGTGCCTCGACCTCGGATGAACGTTTTCTGTTCATCATGGGGACGCTGCCGCTGGTGCTCGCTTGGTTCGCGAGCCCGAGCATCGCGTTCGCGCTCAGCCGGCCCGCAATTCTCGGCGAGATACATCTGACCGATGCGGAGCGGCAGGCAGCGCTTCGATACGCGAAGCTGCATTGGATGTACTTCGAGAAGTTCGTGACGGAGGAAACGCAGTGGCTCGCGCCCGACAATTTCCAGGAGGATCCGGAGCCGGTTCTCGCGCTCCGCACGTCACCGACCAACATCGGGCTCCAGCTCCTCTCGACGGTGAGCGCGGTGGATCTTGGCTTCATCACCAGATCGGATATGATCGACCGCGTCGAGAAAGTCTTCCGCTCTCTCGAGCGGATGCGGCGCTTCCACGGCCACTTCTTCAACTGGTACGACCTGAACGAGCTGCGTGTGCTTGAGCCGGGGTATGTCTCGACGGTGGACAGCGGCAACTTCGCCGGACATCTCATCGCGCTCAAGCAGGCTTGCTACGAGATGCTGAAGGATCCAGCCTGCACTGATCTGGATGCAAAGCGACTGAAGGCGATCGCCGAGCGGGCGCACGCATACGCGGTGGAGATGGATTTTCGTTTCCTCTACGACATCAAGCGGAAGCTGTTCACGATCGGTTATCACATCGGCAGCAACACCGTGGACAACTCGTATTACGATCTGCTCGCCTCCGAATCCCGGCTCGCGTCATTCATAGCGATCGCGAAGGACGATGTCTCAGTCGACCACTGGTTCAGGCTGGGCCGCTCGCTCACGGTCACCGCGGGGACGAGAACGCTGCTCTCCTGGAGCGGCAGCATGTTCGAGTACCTAATGCCGGCTCTCGTGATGCAAACCTTTCCCTTCACGCTGCTCGACCAGACGCATAAGGGAAGCGTCAGGCGCCAGATCGCCTATGGCGCGGAGCGGGGCGTACCGTGGGGTGTGTCTGAATCCGCGTATGCCGTGCGCGACAGGCTGCACACGTACCAATACCGCGGCTTTGGCGTTCCGGATCTCGCGCTCAAGCGCGGGTTGAGCAAGGAGCTCGTCGTTGCGCCGTACGCGACGGTGCTGGCGATGCTGGTGGAGCCGCGTCAGTCGCTCAAGAATCTCACGACGCTCGAGGCTGAGGGTGCGCTCGGTCCCTATGGATTCCGCGATGCTCTCGACTACACCCGGCCCTCACCGGGCTCCCGCAAGACGATCGTGTGCACCTTCATGGCGCACCACATCGGGATGAGCATCGTCGCGTTCGCCAACGCGCTTGACCGGCAGATATGGCCGCGCCGCTTCCACCTTGATCCACTCGTGCGCTCGGCGGAGCTGGTACTCCAGGAGCGGATCCCCCGCCGGCTGACGGTGCAGGACGTTCAGGGCGACGACGCGGCGCGGGTCCCGAGCGAGATGGAGAAGCCCGCGGTGCGCGAGATCGAGACGCCGCACACGCCGCAGCCGGTCGTCGGCATTCTCGGGAATGTGCCGTACACGACTCTGATCACGAACGCGGGCGGCGGGTTCAGCCGTTACGGAAATCTTGCCGTCACCCGGTGGCGTCACGACTCGACGCGCGACAACTACGGGCAATGGTGCTACGTGAAGGACTTGAACACCGGCCACGTCTGGTCGACGGCGCACCAGCCATCGGGGACGGAGCCGCAGTGGTACCGCGTGCTGTTCGCTAGCGACCGCATCACGTTCATTCGTCGCGACGGTGACATCGACACCGTTACGGAAATTGCAGTCGCGTCCGACGATGCGGCGGAAGTGCGGCGCGTGATGCTGACGAACAGGTCGCTCCAGACGCGTGAGATCGAGCTGACGAGCTACTCCGAGGTTGTTCTGGCGCCGCCTGATACCGACCGTTCGCATCCCGCGTTTGCCAATCTGTTCGTGCAAACGGAATTTCTGGAAGGGAAAGCGGCGCTGTTGGCCACGCGGCGTCCTCGCTCTGCGACCGAGGCGGCGATCTGGTGCGCGCACGTCGTAGCGTGCGGACCGGAACTCGTTGGGAAGGTCACGTGCGAGACTGATCGCGCAAAATTCATCGGTCGCGGGCGGTCGGTGAGGAATGCGGAAGCGCTCGATGAAGGCACGGACCTGTCGGGAACGGTTGGCGCAGTGCTCGATCCGATCTTCTCCCTACGTGTGAAAGTGCGGATTCCACCGGGCGGATCGGCGCACGTCGCGTTCACGACCTTCGTAACCGAGCAGAAAGAGCGCGCGATAGAGCTGGCCGACCTGTATCACGATCCGTACAGCGCGCGGCGCGCACTCGACCTGTCGTGGGCGCAGGCGCAGGCGGAGCTGCGCGATCTCGGGATTGCGCCTGCCGATGCGGCGCTATATCAGGACCTCGCCGGTCATTTGATGTTCCCGCACCCGGGATTCCGGCCGGCGGAGAGCGCCGTCGAGGAGAACAAACTCGGACAACAGGCGTTGTGGACGCTTGGCATCTCGGGTGACTGGCCGATACTTCTCGCTACCGTGGACAGCTCGGTCGGAATGCCGAGCGTGAGACAGCTGCTCAGGACGCACCACTACTGGAGGCTCAAGGGAATCACCTGCGATCTGGTGATTCTGAACGTGCATCCCGCGACGTACATGCAGGAGCTGAGCGACGAGCTGCTGGCAACCACGATGGCGTCCAGCGAGGCGGGACTGCTCGACCGACCTGGCGGTGTGTTCATCCGCCGAGCTGATCTCCTCAAACCAGAAGAGATCACGCTGCTCAAGGCGATGGCTCGCGTGCAGGTGAACTGCGACGGGCTGGGGCTTGGAAACTTCCTCGAGTTCCCGGGAGTCGAGGACAGATATCCGCCCAAGCTCGAGATCATGAACCGCGACATCGTGCCTCTCGGCACGGTAGCGATCCATGCGGAGACTGCTGATCCAGGCACCGGCCTCCAGTGCTTCAACGGACTCGGTGGATTCAACGAAGATGGTGAGTATGAGATCCACCTGACGGGCAGCGACCTGCCGCCGGCGCCATGGATCAACGTCGTCGGCAATCCGGTCGCGGGATTCATCGTGAGCGAAGGTGGAAGCGGCACGACCTGGGCGGGAAACAGCTATTTCTATCGCCTCACTCCGTGGCACAACGATCCGGTGCGGGATCCGTCGAGCGACTGCGTCTTTCTTCGCGACGATGCGAACGGCGATCTGTGGACGGCAACGCCCTGTCCGATCCGCGAGCCGACGCCGTATAAGGTTCGACACGGCGCTGGCTACTCCGTCTTCGATCACACACACAAGGGACTGGCGAGCTCCTTCCGGCTCGGCGTCGATCAGAACGACCCGGTGAAGATCAGCGTCCTGACTCTGCGCAATGACGGAGCGGTGCGGAAGAAGCTAACGCTGACGTGGTACCTGGAGTGGGTGCTGGGCGTAAATCGCGAGCTGACGCAGTATCAGATTCGCACGAGCTTCGACGAAGCCACGCAGTCGATGTTTGCGCGCAATTATTTCGACCTCCAGTTTGCCGACACTGTTGCGTTCGCATCGATCAGCGAGCGTGTCGCGTACTATACCGCCGACCGCCGAGAGTTCCTCGGCAGAAACGGGACGATTTCGAGTCCCGCGGGGCTCGAGCGCGCGGGATTGTCCGGAGCAATCGGCGCGACGATCGATCCGTGCTGCGCGCTCCAGGTGAGTGTCACGATCGAACCGGGCGAGACGCGCGAAATCGTCATGCTTCTTGGGGCAGCCGAAGGCGAAGATGCGGTCCGGGAGATCATCGCGCGAAACCGCACATCCGCCGACGCAAAACGGGCGGTCGATTCGAACATCCGCGACTGGGAGAAGAGACTCGGCACCATCAAGGTCAATACGCCGGACCCGACGTTCGACCTGATGGTGAATCGCTGGTCTCTGTACCAGGCACTGTCGTGCCGCATGTGGGCACGCACCGCGTTGTACCAGTCGAGCGGCGCGTTCGGGTTCCGCGACCAGCTGCAGGACGTGATGGCGTTTGTGTATGCGGATGCGAAAGTAGCCAGAGAGCACATAGTTCGAGCGGCATCCCGCCAATTCGTGGAAGGTGACGTCCAGCACTGGTGGCATCCGCAGACCGGTCGCGGAGTACGAACACGGTTCTCGGATGATCTGGTTTGGCTCCCGTACGTCATCGACCACTACGTAAACGTCTCGTGCGATCGCGGGATATTCGACGTAGAGGTTCCCTACCTGACGATGCGGGAGCTGAACCCGGACGAGCACGAGCTCTACGAGCTACCGAAGGTCTCTTCCGAGGTCGGGAGCATCTACGACCACTGCGTTCGAGCGCTGAGGAAGGCGTGCACCGCTGGTGTACACGGTCTTCCGCTCATCGGCAGCGGTGACTGGAATGACGGGATGAACAGAGTCGGAATCGAAGGAAAGGGAGAAAGCGTCTGGCTCGCGTGGTTCCTGATCTCGACGCTGCGCAAGTTCGCTGTTCACGCGGAGAAACGCGGCGACACGGAGATCCGCGATGAAGTGCTGGCGAAAGCCAACAGCTACGCCGAAGCGGTCGAGCGCTCAGCCTGGGATGGAGAATGGTATCGCCGGGCGTACTTCGACGACGGTTCTCCACTCGGGTCGCGCACGAGCGATGAATGCAAGATCGACTCGATTGCGCAGAGCTGGAGCGTCATCTCCGGCGCGGGGAGTCCGGAGCGAACCCGGATCGCCATGCAATCGCTGAACAAGTATCTGGTACGCGAGGACGCGCGGCTCATACTGCTGCTCACGCCGCCGTTCGACAAGACGACGCACGATCCCGGCTACATTCAGGGCTATCTACCGGGCGTGCGCGAGAACGGAGCCCAATATACGCACGCCGCGCTCTGGGCCGTGCTGGCGACAGCGCTTCAGGGAGACGGCGATCGGGCGTTCGAGCTGTTCCAGATGCTGAATCCGATCACGCACTCTGACAGCGCAAAGGCGGTCGATATCTACAAGGTCGAGCCGTATGTCGTGGCAGCCGACGTGTACACCGCGAAAGGACATCTCGGGCGCGGTGGGTGGACGTGGTACACCGGCTCGGCGAGCTGGATGTACCGGACGGCCCTCGAAGCGATACTAGGCTTCCGGCAGCGCGGGGAAGAGCTGTTCCTCGAGCCATGCATTCCCGCAAGGTGGAAGAAGTTCACCATCGAATACCGCTTCAGGTCATCGACTTACGAAATCACCGTCGAGAATCCGGACGGGCTGCAACGAGGCACGGCCGAATTGACGGTCGATGGAAGATCGGTCGAGAAAGCGATCAACCTGATCGATGATGGCAAACATCACCGGGTCACTGTTTCGCTGCGTCCCTCTCTTTCTCCGGCTTCGGTTCAGGAGAAGCAGGAGAAAGCCCGACTATAGCCGGGCCGTTGACGACCTTGCCGTACGGATCGAAGCGTGATCCGTGACAAGGACAGTCCCACGTTCTCTCGGTGTCGTTCCAGTGAACGATGCAGTAGAGATGGGTGCACACCGCCGACAGCTGGTGGATGTCGCCTCTCTCGTCGCGGTAGACCGCGATCTTGCCTCTACCGCGACCGATGATGGCCCCTTCACCGGGCTTGATCGCCGCAACGTCGCCAGCACCACCGCCTGTGAACCAATCCTTGTACTGTTCCGCAACGTTGACGTTTTCTTTCACGAACTCCGGGGTCGCGCGGAGCCGGACGCGGGAAGGATCGTAGAATCGAGCCCATTGATGCTTGCGTCCCTGCACCAACTCGTTGAGGATGATGCCTGCAATCGTGCCGTGGGTCATCCCATTTCCTGAATCGCCGGTGGCGATCCAGATGTGCTCATCGCCGCCCGGATTCTTGCCGATGTACGCCATGTAATCGACGGGCTCGATCACCTGGCCCGACCAGCGGTAGTCGACGCGCTCGATCATAGGAAAGCGCTCTCGTGTCCATTGCTCGAGACGCACGAATCTTTCTTCGGTGTCCGCGGCCTGGCCGGTCTTGTGATCTTCACCGCCGACGATCAGGATGTCGTAATCCAGTTCGTGCCCGGATTTGTCCTCGGCGTGCTGGAGGCGGATGTAGTGGTAGGGATCGGGAGTATCCCAGTACAGCCCGTGCGGGACCGATCCCTTCGGAACTCGCGCGCCGATGACATACGTGCGATACGCGGCCTGCTTGCTGTGGATGATTAGCCAGTCGTTGACCGGAGTGTTGGTGCAAACAACGACATTGTCCGCGCTGATAACGTGGCCATCGCTCGTCGTCACCCGCGCGGGCTCGCCATCCTCGATCTTCTCCGCGTGCACGCCAGTGTAGATCTTGCCCCCGTCACGAAGAATCGCGCGGGCGAGACCTTTCAGGTACTTGAGCGGATGAAAGGTGGCCTGTCGAGGAAAGCGGAGCGCGGGTCCGCTGTCCCAGAATTCGAACGGGATGCGATCGACCAGCTGTGTATCGGATATTCCGGCGCGCCGGGTCGCTTCGAGCTCTCGTTCCAGATCCTTGCGCGTATTCTCGCCGCCAAGAAAGAGGAAGCCTTCGACGCGCTGGAAATCGCAGTCGATGTCTTCCATCGACGCAATGGTCTCGATCCGATGTATCGCGGCCATATGACTCTCGGCTGCCAACCTGGCACCTTCCTGGCCGTGCATCTTCTCGATGTTGTAGTAACGATCATCGAGCGCGGCTGTAAGGTGAGCGGTGGTACGGCTCGTTTCGCCACCACCGATTGGTCCGTCGTCAATCAGGACAACGGCGCGGCCCGCCCGCGCGAGCAGATAAGCCGTGGTCATGCCTGCGATCCCGGCGCCTATCACGCAGACGTTCGAGCGCAGATTCTGGGTAAGCGGTTGAAACTGCGGCACTTCGGTGGTGTCCATCCAGACGGAGGTCGTATGACCTGAGTCGCTGTGCATAGGTGATCTCGTGCGATGATTGGTGCGAGTCGTGCGGCTCGGAGACGCGCAATGGCGCATACGACATGCCATGTGCTACTCTAGAAACCGTAGCCATTCGCGACGCAACCATGTTGGGAGAAACAGTCATGAGTAAACATTCCAAGCACATGTGGGTCGTCGATGTGATCGAAGATGGGTCAGCTTCGATCGAAGTTGACGGCCGCGCAGTCACGCCGATTCCCGCGTGGCTATTACCCGAAGGCGTGAAGGAAGGCGATGTGATGTCGGTGACTCACGACAGAGAGGAAGGGAAATCCGCGCTCCTGATCGAGACGGACCCGGCGGCGAAGAAAAAAGCGCTCGACAGATCGGCGAAGCAGGTGTCGAGAAAGTCGAAGAGCGATCGCGGCGGGGATATTCAGCTTTAACTGCCGGGGGCCTATCTCACTCCCGTCGCGCATCCCGGCTGTCGCGATACCCGGTCGCTCGGTCCATCGAGATCGGGTCCGGCGCGTTCCGGAGTGATCGCGAATCCACCACCGACCGTCCCAGGTGTGCGGATGGTGATCGTGCCGTTCTGATCGGTTCGATACCAGGGCACACGGGCGCCGCGGTAGATCTCCTTCGCCTGGGTGTGCATGTGGCCGTAGTCGTTGCGTGCGGCGAGTGATGTGACGACCCACTGTGGACCCGTCAGCGCAAGGTAGCGCGATGTGACGCCGTTGCAGCTCCCATGGTGATCGGCCTTGAGAACATTCACCCGCATTCCGGGATTCCGGGCGTAGCCGGTGGTCTCGAACCAGTTGATCTCTTCGTGCTCCGCATCTCCCGCGAGCCACATTGTAAACGATGCGGAATCGGGCCCGATCAATTTCACGGCAGTCGACCGGTTGTTGGGCCCATCGCCGTTGGGAAGTGGCGCCAGGATGTGAAACTTTGCTCCACCGGTCATGGCGATGGTGCAAATCGGGCGTCCGTTGGAACACGGATCGTCGGTGTCGCGATAGATCAGGCTGTCGCGATCCATTCGCGACAGAACCGAATCACGAAGCTCGCCGAGCGTCACGGCCGGAGCGGGATCCTTGTTCTCGAAGAAATAGCGCACGTGTATGTGCCGCGCGGTCTTGAACAGCTCGCGGAGACCACTATAGTGATCGAGATGCTGGTGTGAGAGTATCACTACATCGATCGTCGTGTTGTTGAGATTCAGTGAATCGAGATATCGTCCGAACGCCGCGGTATCGGGGCCGCCGTCGATGATCACCCTGCTCGATCCGTTCCTGATGTAGGTGGCATCTCCCTGTCCGATGTCGAGCAGGCGGACGATCAGCTCTCTGCCGCCAGAGTCGGTGACGAAGCTGGCCACCGGAGGTTTGGCCGGCTTGCGTCTGGCGCGGCGTTCGTGCGTTTGGGAGGATCTTTTCGTGCGCTTCGACCGCTGCTGGCCCCCAATCAGGACGGCCAACGATGCCAGTGCAAGGAAAAAGAAGACAACGCGTCTAAGCATCGTTATGGCAGGCCTGGGGGCAGAATCAGCTGCAAGCTCGCTGACCTGTTCGCTGTCTGCCTGGTCGTTTCAGGACGTGTGTCATCTTTGTTCCACTCGCTCGAACGGCTATACGACGATCTGCCGTAGAACCGCGCGCACCGGAGCGGCATCGAGGGCCATGAGCTTGAGTGGAAATGCCATCAGCTCGTACATGGTGGGCATAACTCGCCTCAGGTCGAGGTTCTCCAGGATCGCAGCGTTACCGGAGAAGAGCATGATGTGGACGGGAAGATTCTTGCTGTCTCTCGGATCCACTGACGGGGCATCGACGCCGAGCAGGCGTAGACCGCGCCCGAGCAAGGTGCGGACGCACGCCTCGGAGAGTGTCGGCCAGTCCTCGGGGAACGCGCCGCTTGCGATCGTTCGACCCGTCCGCAAAAGCAGCCGCTCGACGAATGGCAGCGATTGAATCCTCTCCAGGTCCTCGATCTCGATCTCCTTGTTGAGAGTAGAAACATCGACGACAATGGCGGGGCCAAAGAAGGCGTCGAGTGACAGCTCGTGCGAGCCCGACCATCCCTCTCGCACATGGAGCGGCGCATCAGCATGCGTGCCGACGTGCGGGCTCGACGTGAAGGACGACACGTTGACACTCGCACCCGCCGCAATCGAGGAAGCCCACCCACATGTGAATGGAGTGTCGCCCGGCCATTCGGGCGTGTCGGGATTGAGCGTAACGCTGATATCGCGGAGTAGGGGCTCGCCGTCGTTCACACTAACGACTCTCGGCGTACGGAGCGTGACGCGGTCTGGCATCCACAAAACGGAAGCAGGGGGCTGGCAGAGGCGCAGCTTGCAAGCAGGGAGCTTTCATTCTGGCGTAGGAGAGGTCAAGAGGTCTGGCATCCTCGATGCGATCGGACAATCGGGTTCCGTGACTATTTTTTCCCCACGAGCTTTTTCGCTGTCTCGACCATTCGATCCGCTGTGATGCCGAGGTGAGTATAGATGACGGGGGCAGGGGCCGACGCGCCAAAGCGCTCGATTCCGATGATGACGCCATCGTCCCCCACCCAGCGGTACCAGGACATAGGATGCGCTGCCTCAATCGCGATGCGCTTCACGCCCTTCGGCAACACGCTGTCGCGATACGCCTGATCCTGCCTCGCGAAAAGCTCGTGACTCGGCATGCTCACGGCGCGGGCACGAATTCCGTCGGCCTCCAGCTTATTCTGGGCTTCGAGAATCAGCGAGACCTCGGAGCCGCTCGACATCATAACGACCTGAGGAGCGCCACCAGGCGTGTCCGCGAGCACATAAGCGCCGCGCGCTAATCCGGCGGCGGAGGCGTATTTCGACCGGTCGATGAAGGGAAGCTTTTGTCGTGTCAGCACCAAGGCAACCGGACCCTTCTTGTGCTTGAGAGCGGCTCGCCAGGCCTCCGCTGTTTCCGACGCATCGGCCGGTCTGATAAGTGTCATCTCGGGAATTGCACGTAGCGCGCTCAGCTGCTCGATTGGCTGATGCGTCGGACCATCCTCGCCAAGACCGATCGAGTCATGCGTATAAACGTAGATAACGTGGCGGTCCATGATGCACGCCAGTCTCACCGGCGGCCTCATGTAATCCGAAAAAATCAGGAACGTCGCACCGTACGGAATAATGCCGCCGAACAGCGACATCCCGTTCATGATCGATCCCATCCCGTGCTCACGAATCCCAAAATGGAAATTGCGGCCGGCGTAACTCTCCGCGGAGAAGCTTGGCTCGCCCTTGATGATGGTGTTGGTAGAGCTGGCCAGATCAGCGGAGCCTCCCATTAGCTCGGGTATCTTCCCGGCGATGGCATTGATGACGACGCCTGATGCAGCGCGACTCGCGACGTTGCCGTCCTTCGCCGTGAACACCGGGATCGCTTCTTCCCAGCCGTCCGGCAAATCACCGCGAAGCCGGCGCTCGAGCTCCTTCGCGAGACTTGGATTCGCGGCCTTGTATGCGTCGTAGATCTTTTTCCACCCGTCCTCCGCCTTCGCTCTCTGTTTCGCGGCGTCGCGCCAGTAGCGGAGAGCCTCTGGCGCGACGTAGAACGGCTCCAGCGATGGATAGCCGAGCGCCTGCTTGGTAAGAGTGATCTCGTCCTGGCCGAGGGGGGAGCCGTGCGCCTCGGCGGTGTCGTGCTTGTGAGGACTACCGTAGCCGATGTGTGAGCGAACGACGATCAGCGATGGCTTCGATGTCTCGGCCTTTGCCGCATCGATCGCGCGATTGAGCGCGGTGAGATCATTGATATCGGCGACGTGCTGCACGTGCCAGCCATAGGCCTCGAACCGGGCGCCGGTGTCGTCGCTGAACGTGAGCGCAGTGTCGCCCTCGATCGTGATGTGATTGTCATCATAGAAGCCGATCAGTTTTCCGAGCTTCACGTGTCCGGCGAATGAGGCGGACTCGTGCGAGACGCCTTCCATCATGTCGCCATCGCTGGCGATGAAATACACGTGATGGTCGATGATCTTCTGCTCACGGTTGAACACCGCGCCCATGTGCGCCTCGGCCACCGCCATACCAACCGAGTTGCCGATCCCCTGGCCCAGCGGGCCGGTCGTCGTCTCGACGCCGGGAGTGTAGCCGAGCTCGGGATGTCCGGGCGTCTTGCTCTCCCACTGCCGGAACTGCTTAAGGTCATCGAGCGTAAGGTCATAGCCGGTGAGATAGAGCACGCTGTACAGCAGCATCGATGCGTGCCCCGCCGACAATACAAAGCGATCACGATTCAGCCAATTGGGGTCGGCAGGGTTGTAGCGGAGGTGCTGGGTCCAGAGCACGTAGGCGAGCGGCGCCAGCGCCATCGGAGTGCCGGGATGGCCGGAGTCCGCTTTCTGAACGGCATCCATCGCGAGAACCCTGATCGCGTTGATGCAGAGATCTTCCAGCGATTGGCCTTGGCCTGAAGCGGAAGAAGAAGCGACCGACCGGGGAGCGGTCGCGGTAGGGGTTGGCTCAGACATTAGAAGCGGGGAGCGAGACCTTTGTGCGGCAGGTGATAAAAGAGGAAAACCACTGCGAGAAGAGCAAGGTTGTAGATGCGAGGTACTAGGTGCGAGGTATGAGGTAAGGCGCAGATATGCGCGGCGCGTGTCACATCGAAGTGGATTCTCATCTGAAGCTAGTTCATACGCGTGCGCGCCGCAGGGCGAGCCAATCGGCCGCTTCGCTTACCTCGCTCGGCACCAGATTGTGGCCAGCCAGCTGCCATTTGAGAGTGACTTCCGCGCGCGCCGACTCGAAAAGCTCAGCCAATCGCTCGACACTGGCCGCGGGAACGATGGGATCCATGCGGCCAGCGGAAATGAACACAGCCGAGCCGGTAAGATCACTCTTCTCACTCGGCTCGTACACGAGCATGGGCCGGAAGAGAATCGCGCCTTGCAGGATCCCGGGCTCGACGAGCATCACCGCCGATGCGATGTTGGCGCCGTTGGAGTATCCGAGCGCGAAGACGCGAGTGGGATCGAGTCGATAGGTAATGACCGCGGCGCGAATGAATAGCGCCAGCTCCTCTGCACGCGAGCGCACTTCCTTCGGGTCGAACACACCTTCGGCGAGACGCTTGAAGAAGCGCGGAGCTCCGGCCTCCAGAACATTTCCGCGCGGGCTCACAATGGCCGCGTCTGGAGCGATCGCTTGTCCGATGCCGATCAGATCGTTCTCGTCTCCGCCCGTGCCATGAAGTACGACGAGCGTCTCGCCGGACGAAGAATTCTTCGCTGGTACGACGCGGTGAATGAATCCGAGATCGTCAGTCATGCATTGGGGCCGTGCAGCTCGAGGGGCGTGTGGACGTTGGGGAGGAGTGCTTCGATCTCGAATCTTCGGGGCTCGAGCCAGTCGGGGAGCTTGAGCGACTGACCGAGTGAATCGACGCGCTCGTCGACTGCGAATCCGGGACCATCGGTCGCGATCTCGAAGAGAACTCCACCGGGCTCGCGGAAGTAGATGGATTTGAAGTAATCACGGTCCAGCTGCGGCGTGACGTTGTAGCCGAGTGAAGTCAGCTCGGCGCGAACCTTCATCTGCTCGGCTTCGCTGGCGCAGCGGAACGCGACGTGGTGTACTGTTCCCGCTCCCATCACGCCGCCCCAGATGCCGGGAACGCAGCGCAGGTCCACGATTGTCCCGGGACCGCCGTCTCCGCTCGCGTAGCGAAAAATGCTTCCCTGTTCACGCACGAGCCTGAATCCGAGCGTGTTGGTGAGAAGCTGCCCGGTGAGCTCGTTTGCGTCGAGCCAGAGTGTGACCGAGTAAATGCCCCGGATTGCGTGTTCGGCGGGAACTCCCGCTCCGGACCAACCGGTATGGTTGGCAGCTGCGAGGTGCGCGACGAGCTCGCCCATGAATCCTTCGTGATCCTTGAACGCGATGACGCGCTCGTCATCGTAGCGTGCGACGGGCTGCTCGAACTCCACTCTCTTCTTGATCAGTCGCTCGATCCAGAAGCCGACAGAGCTGGGAAGGATCGAAAACGATGTGACGGCGACCTGGCCGCCGCCCTGTCTGCCGCGACGCGCATCCGGCCAGGGGAAGAAGGTCAGTATGCTGCCCGGACTTCCGGATTCATCGCCGAAGTAGAAGTGATAGGTGGTCGGGTCGTCGAAGTTCACGGTGCGCTTGACGAGCCTCAAGCCGAGGATGCCGGCGTAGAAATCAAGATTTCTCTGCGGATCGCTCGCGATACCGGTGACGTGATGAATACCGGCGGTCCGGAAACTCATCGTACCGATTCTTGGCTAGCTTCTTTTTGGGGCGCGAATACTCGCTTCCTGCTCTCTACCCGGTGCCATAATAATTCCACTCTTTCCCCTTCAAATAAAGCAACGGACATCCCGTTTGCCGAGGCATTGATCTGAATCGTCTTCAGCACTCCAAAAAGCCAAGAAGCAAAGACATTCTCGCAGTTTGAACGGTCCGCACATGCTTAGCGAGCTCGCGCTGCGCCTGAAAGAGGGAATTTACATCGATGAGCGGCGGGACCTGCAAAAACGGCGGAAGTAGCGTCCCAGGGTTACTTAGCCGCCGCTGGCAGGCCCCGGTTTCCGGCAAAAAACCAAAGTAAGGCGCGAATGTGCAAGTGATCCGCTGACACACGTCCCACAGTAGAACCTTCTTCTACTGGTGTCTCATGCGCTCATTTCTTCTCGTACTCGCCCTCGGCATTCCCGCACTCACCTCAGCGCAGATCGTTGGACCATCGCGTCCGTGGCCTTGTCCGGTTCCGCCGCCGTGCTCGCCGGGAAGGCCATGCGCGATGCCGGCGTGCGGCATTCCGTCGCCCGACGTAGTACGACAGAGCAGCGCCGTGCGCGTCGATCTCGTCGATCGCGTTCTGCGCTATGAGATCACCGAGACGTTCGTCAATCGCGGAAGCAGGGTAGGTGAAGCGGATTTCATGTTTCCGCTGCCAAAGGGCGCGGCCTTCCAGGATTTGAAGCTCTCGATCAATGGCGAGATGGTCGCCGGCGAGACAATGAGCGCCGACCGTGCGCGGCAGATCTATGAGGAGATCGTCCGCCGGCAACGCGATCCCGCGTTGCTCGAGTGGATGGGGTACGGACTCCTGCGCGCGAGAATCTTTCCGATTGCGCCGGGCGAAGAAAAGAAAGTCGTGGTGCGTTTTCAGACCGTCGCGCCGCGAGAGGGGGATGCGCTGCGAGTCGATTATTTCCGTGAAATGCGGTCAAATCAGCGAGAGATGAATCAGGAACCGGAGGGACGCACGTCCTTCGTGCTTACGTACCCCAACGATCCAATGTACGGAACGGCGTATTCTCCGACGCACTCGATCTTTGAGCAACG
>JADGQV010000121.1 GCA_017881465.1 Gemmatimonadaceae bacterium | reverse complement strand
GTATTGTGCGTCCCAGGCAGAGTCCGGTACCGCTCGATCAGCTGATCCTGCCTCGTCTTCTCGTTGTACTCGCGCCCGCGCACGAACACGTGCTCGGCCCGCGTAGTGAACTCGAATGGGTCGCCGCTCCAGACGACCACGTTGCCCTCTAGACCCGGTCTCAGCGAGCCGACTCGATCCGCCGCGCCGAAGAATTCAGCGGGCGCGAGCGTCACCGCGCGTAGCGCGTCGTCCCACGTCATTCCGTAGGAGACAGCGTTGCCCGCTTCCTGCTTCAGGTTGCGGACGTTGAATGCTTCTTCGTCACCGCCTCCCGCGTTTCCGATGAGCGCGACCTGGACTCCGGCTTTGCGCAGCAGACCGGCGTTTTCCTGGCGCTGGCCGAGCGCGGCGAATCCTGCCGGAATGTTGTTCATCGCTCCAGTAAAAACCGGAATGCGCGCGGTTGCGAGCTTGTCCGCGATCATCCAGGCTTCCGCGCCGCTACTGATCATCAGCTTGACGTTATACTCGCGCGCGAGGCGCATCGCGGCATCAATGTCGGACGCGCGATCGACCGAGATGAGCAGCGGAAGCTTGCCCTCCACCACCGGAATCATCGCCTGCAGGTCAAGCCTGCTCGCCGAGAAAGGCCGCGTCTGAGCGCGATCGAATGCGTCGCGGTGTGTCTGGAAGAACTTCGTGTCCTCGAGCAGCTCCCGCAGCTTCACGATCAGCTCTCCGCGCGAGGCAACTCCGGCTGATTGCGGATCTCCGATTTCAGCGATCATCGCGACTGGCGCTTTGATAATCATCTCGGTCGTCGTTCCGGGAACCACGTCTACCAGAGCGGCCTGGCCCGATACAAGACCGCCGGTTGGAACGACGACGAAGCTGGTGATGCCTTCCTTGCGCGCGGGGGCGAGCAACACCGAATTCGGGTTTAATCCCTCCCAGACGGTGAAGGCGGCCGCGATGTTGTCCTTCCCGCGCGCGCTCATGTCGCGCGTGTCGTTCACCGCCGCGACCTCCTGAACGCCGAGCTGCGTCGAGGCGTCTACGAAGCCGGGAGTAACGGTCTTGCCGGTCGCATCGATGCGCTGGGCCCCGGCCGGGATCGGCACGTTCGCCCCGACAGCGGCGATCTTGCCGTTGGTGATAATGACCGTGCCATTTTCGATCGGTGGCCCGCTCACCGGATACACCTTGCCGCCGGTGATCGCGATCGTTTGGGCTGCGGCGGGCATTGCCAGCATCGCCGCCAGAGCAACAGCGACGGCAAAGCGCGAATTGAGCTTGTATGAAATCATCGATTAGTTCCGGTTGAACGGTACGAAGCCGAGCTCGAAGTCAGTGCGCCACTGCTCGGATGGGTCGAGGCGATCGTACAGCAGTGCGCCGTCGATCCACACCTTCTCCGGCTTCGAGTAGACACTGAACGGATCGCCGGTCCAGAGCACGACGTCGGCGTTCTTCCCCTTTTCGAGCGAGCCGATCTTGTCGTCGAGGCCCAATGCCCACGCCGGATTGATCGTGAGCCACTTGATTGCCTGATCCTCGCTCACGGGAATTCCAATCTCGGCTCCGGCTTCCATCGCCTTCGCCGCTTCCTGGTTGAGCCGCTGCGAGCCCGACGGATCATCGGAATGGACCATCACCCTTGCACCATCGTGATCTACCAGAGCCATGTTGGCCTTCACAGCGTCGAGCGCTTCCATCTTGAAGCTGCCCCAGTCTGCCCAGATCGAGGCGCCGATGCCCTCCTTTGCGAGCAGGTCGCCGATTTTGTACGCCTCAACCCCGTGATGAAATGAGCGGATCTTGTATCCGAACTCGTGCGAGATGTCGATCATTTGCGCCATCTCGTCGGCGCGGTAGCAGTGAGTCTGAACAAGCATGTTCCCGCGCAACACTTCGGCGAGAGTTTCGTTGCCGAGGTCACGCGTCGGCGGGTCTCCCTTGTGGTCGGCGTTCCACTTGTCCCACTTGCGGCGGTATTCCTGCGCTTTGATCCAGGCGGCGCGATAACCGGCGACGTTGCCCATTCGGGTCGAGGGTCCGCCTCGTTGTCCGTAAACCCTCTTGGGATTTTCGCCACAAGCCATCTTGAGGCCGTATTTCGCGCCTGGGAACTTCATCGCCTGCACCGTGCGTCCGGGGACGACTTTGAGCACCACGCTTCTGCCGCCAATGAGGTTCGCTGAGCCGGGTAGCACCTGCAGCGTCGTCACGCCGCCGGCAAGATCGCGCGGGAACTGCGGGTCCTGCGGCCACACGGAATGCTCAGCCCATACCTGGGGTGTCGAGGGATTGGTTGCTTCGTTGCCATCACTCAGCGCGTTACCGCCTGGTGCGGCGTACACACCCAGGTGGGAGTGGTCGTCGATGATGCCAGGAGTGACGTACTTGCCGGCGCCATCGATCACGAGCGCATCAGCCGGTGCGTCAACTGTCGCACCCACCGCTGCTATCTTGCCATTCTGCAGCAGGATCGCGCCGCTCCTGATCATCGGTCCAGCCGCCGTCAGAACGTTGACGTTGCGGATGACCGTCGTTCGGGAGGGGAAGGCAACGTAAGTGCTGGGAAACGGATCGGCGTTGGGCGTCGACATGCCGCCGCGGCCGATGTCGGCCTGCGTGGAATCGCGAGCCGGCGCAGGCGAGGTGGTCGTCTGGGACGGAGCAGATGCACAGGCTGCGGCTCCCACCAGTAAGAGACAAAGAAAAGCGCGCATGTGCGGGAAATTCCTCCGAAGAAGGGCTACGGGTCGCAATAAACTAGCGCAGTTGCAAGCTCCATGTTGCGAGCTCGGCGATGCGATCCGTGCAAATGCCGTCCACGCCGATCTCGTTCAATGTTTCCCACTTGTCCGGATCGTCGGCGGTCCAGACGATTACTCTCGCATTGGCTGAGTGTGCGCGCGCGACCAGCTCCTCATCGATGAACGACACCTCCTGCCAGAGATCCTGCGCTCCAGCGGCGACGAGCGATGCCACCGGATCGATGTGGCGCGCGACTTCGAGCACACCGGTTCGAATGGCTGGGAATATCCTCTTCACAATTTTGACAACGCGATGGTCGAATGCGTGCACAGCGCAGCTCGCGCTCGACTCGCGTATGCAACGCACTACCAGAGGCTCGATGTCCGTTGCCTTGATTTCGACGTAAACTCTCGCCCGGTCACCGACCGCATCGAGAACCGCTTGAAGCGTAGGAATCTCCACGCCGTGAGCCAGCGGAAATCGCCTCAACTCCGACGCCGAGAGATCGGCTATTCGCTTTCGCGCCTCTCCAGGCGCGTGCGCGACTGGATCGTGGTGCACGATGACGACACCGTCGCTCGTGGCGTGCACATCCAGCTCGATCGCGTCTGCTCCCAGCTCGATCGCGCGGAGAAATGCGGGTATCGAGTTTTCCGGGAGCGCCTGATGCGCCCCGCGGTGGGAGATCTTTTCGAGCGGATTGCGCCGGGGCGAGGAGGTCAGGAGTTCCTTAAGGTAGTAGTTTTGGGGAACGATGATCGCGAAGCATATGAGTGCCATTCGGCCCGGTCAATCGGTCTTAACGGCAGGCCCCCCGGGAACGTCTACCGGATGAGGCTCCATGACTCCTAGCCCCGAGGGCAGGCCACAAGAGACCGATATGGAGCTAATCAACCGCTGGAGGGCCGGAGACGGCCGGGCCGCCACGCGGTTGGTGGGGCGGCACTCCCAGGCCCTGGCGCGCTTCGCCGCGAGTGCCGGAGAGCGGGAGGGGATAGAGGAGCTTGTTCAGGACACGTTCGTTCGGGCGTTCGCTTCGCTCGATTCGTTTCGAGGAGCAAGCACGCTGAGGACATGGCTCTTCACGATCGAGCGGCGGCTGATGCTGGATCGGAGAAGGGCGGAACGGAGGAGCCGGGAGACAGTTCCCGTGGAAGAAACGGATCACGTGAGTGAATATGGCGCCCTCGACGGGCTGATCGCCGAAGAGGCGCAGGAGAGAGTGAGGAAGTCGCTGGACGCGCTTTCTCCGACACAGCGTGAAGTGTTCACGTTGAGGGTGCAGCAGGGTTTGTCATACAAGGAGATCGCGGAAGTGGTGGGGAGTACCGAGGGTGCGGCACGGGTTCACTACCACAATGCGATCAAGACGGTAAAGGAGTTTTTGAAAGATGAATAAGTGCACTGACAGCGACGTCCAGGAAATGCTTCCTGATCTGTTGCATCGCGCCCTCGCCGAGGGCGAGAGGCTGCGCGTCGAAGAGCATCTTGCGACGTGCGAGAGCTGCCAGGAGGATCTGGACGTGCTTCGCACCGTCAAGAGCGCGGCGGTATTCGCGCCATCGATCGATGTCGATCGTGTGGTGCGACAGATTCCGCCTTACCGCACGATTGTTCCCGCTGTCGAGCGTCCGGCCCGGACCCGTGTGGTGTCGTGGCTTGTTGCCGCCAGCCTCGCGATCGTCGTGCTGGGAGGCGGATCGGTTCTGCTTCAGTCGAACGGCTCTCCGGCATCAAACTCGCCAAGGTACCAGCAGCTTCCGAACAGGATTGCGAAGGCGCCGGAGGCGACCAAGCCAGGTTCCACCGAGCCCGTCGTCGTTCCTATGGCGGTCGTGCAGCCGAGTATTGCGCCGCACCCGCACGCTCTCGCTCTCGCCGCCGACGCCGACGGCCTGAGCGATGGCAGTCTCGTGCAGCTGATGAACGACATGGACGGCTTCGATGCGCTTCCGGGTTCCGAACTGGATCCGGTGATCTCCGTGGACAGCGGTGACAGTCTTTGATGATGATTAAGTCCATGAAGGCAACGCTCCGATTGACGACGCTGGCTCTCGCGCTGAGCGGAGCCGCTGCTTACGCGCAGCCCGTGACCGCGCCCGTCACCAAGGCAAACCGGCCGGCACTCGACCAGCAATTTCGCGAGCGTGTCAACAAGCTCACCCAGGACCGGATCGGACTTACCGATGCGCAGATGGCCCAGCTGAAGCAGTCCAACGCCCGCTTCGCCCCGCAGCTCAGTCAGGTTGCAGCGCAGGAGCGGGAAACCCGGCGCCAGCTCCGTCAGGAGATGACTTCGGGAGGCCAGCCGAACCAGCAGCACGTGAGCGATCTGCTCGACGCATCATTGCGGCTCCAGAAGCAGCGCATCTCGATCGTCGAAGCCGAGCAGAAAGAGCTCGCGCGGTTCATGACCCCGGTGCAGCGGGCGCGATACATCGCGCTCCAGCAGCAGTTCCGGAGACGCACGCAGGAGCTCTCCGGGCAGAATGGAACACAGAAGGACGGCATGGGTCTGCAGCAGCGCGGTCGGCCCGGCTTGAAGAAGAGGCCCTAGCTTCCTGGCGCATTTCGCGCGGCATTGATGCGCACAGAGCCCTTGATCCGATGGATCGAGGGCTCTTTTATTGCCTTCGACCTACAGATGCCTGATTTCGCGCACCACCTGTCGCGACTGCTTCAGTCGTACACATATCCGGTACTCGTGGCGCTGGTGCTCCTCGAGAGCGTCGGCATCCCGCTCCCCGGTGAGATCGCGCTCGTCACGGCAGCAGCCTACGCATCGGCCGGCAATATCTCGATTTTCATCGTGATCATTCTTGCCGCACTCAGCGCGATCGTCGGCGGAATCCTGGGCTATTGGATCGGAATCAAAGGCGGACTGCCGCTCGTCGTGCGGTACGGCGGCTACGTCGGCATAAGGAAATCCCATATCGAAAAGACGCACGCATTTTTCGAGCGGAACGGAGCGAAGACGATTCTGTTCGGCCGCTTCGTCGCGATACTCCGCACTTGGGCGGCGGTGGTTGCCGGTGCGGCATGCATGTCGTTCAAGAAGTTCGTGACCTACACCTCGATCGGGAGCATCGTCTGGGCGATCGTATTCGGCTCCCTTGGCTACTTTTTCGGACGCGACCTGCCGCTGCTCGAGAAGCACATCGCGCGTGCCAGCTTCGGCGTTTTGGCGTTGGCGCTTGTCGGAATCGCTATCTACTTCATCTTCGATCGAAGAAAGTCCAAATCGGCACTTGCTGTGGGCGCGGATCTCCGGTGACGGCCAACAACCTCAGAAATCTCTCGTGACAAGGGCGTCAATCGGCTAAATTGTGATTTGCGCCCGGGTGGCGGAATCGGTAGACGCACGGGACTCAAAATCCCGCGGCCTATGGCCTTACGAGTTCGAGTCTCGTCCCGGGTATTTTTTCAACGCTCGCTGGGAGCGAGCGACGGTTCGCGGCGCCCGCGAATTCTGGCGAAGGTCTTCCTCGTGAGGCCGCGCACTCTCTCCGGCAGCTCATCGAAGTACGTGTAGAACACCGGAGTCACGTACAGGGTCACGAGCTGCGAGAACGCCAGGCCTCCCACCACCGCGACTCCGAGGGGACGGCGTGCCTCCGCGCCGGCGCCACGGCCCAACGCGATAGGGAGCGTCGCCATCAGCGCAGCGAACGTCGTCATCATGATCGGACGGAAACGCACGGTCGCTGCCTGGACGATTGCCTTGGCCGGCGGGATGTGCTGCGTTCGCTCGGCCTCCAGCGCGAAGTCGATCATCATGATGGCGTTCTTTTTCACGATGCCTACCAGCAATATCAGGCCGACGAACCCGTACACGTCGAGCGGCATTCTGAAAATGAATAGCGCTATGAGCGCGCCGAACGCTGCAAAGGGAAGCCCGGTGAGAATCGTCGCCGGATGGATGAAGCTCTCGTACAGAATCCCGAGGACCATATAGATCACGAAGATCGCTAAAATGAGCAGGGC
>JADGQV010000120.1 GCA_017881465.1 Gemmatimonadaceae bacterium | reverse complement strand
ACAGAGTGATAGATCATTTCAACCTCAAGACAGGTTGCGGGAGGGATTGTTGGGTTCTTTAGGAGGGGCACCAGTGTGAGATACAATTTCTCCATCGCGTCAATCTCATTTAGGTCGGCGGCGACTTTGAGGCCCAGTAGACCGCACATCACACGATGGCTCGGCGAGGCATCGTTGGTCCGCGCGCACGCTTTCAGCTCGTCAAGTAGCGAAGAACGCTCCAGACTCGCTCGCCACCGTGCCTCAAAAAGGGCAAATTCAACATCGTCGTGAGTATTTGCGTTCGGAGCGGTCTTTACCTGAAGTTGTCGCGACCTGTGTAGAACCCCTTTTGACTCTTCCCACCGTCCGCACGTCTGGAGGGATATGGCGAGTCGAGATAAGACGAGAAGGCGTTGCTCGTCGGTGACGCAATAATCGAGAACGCGTTCAAACGCCTGCCCAGCGTCGCGCGGCAGACCGACGGCGAGAAGATGCTCGGCGCAGGAACACGCGGCTCGGAAGGCGCGCTCACGATCTCCAGCATTGTGCCAATGAAAGGCGCACGCCCAAAGAACAGCCGTTCGTGCGCCGTCGCCCAGAGTCTCTCGTTCCAGGACCGTTCCCGCGCGCCGATGCAAGAACGCAAGGGGCGCCCTCGCCAATCGTTTGAGCGCGGCGGTTGAGAGCAAGTCATGTCGAACCGTCAATGGCTCGGCGGACTCAGTCGATGTTTGGGCCTCAACGCGCAGAATTCCTGCGACGCTCAGTTCCTGAACAGCGGAGAGCAGCACGTGTGATTGGTATTCCAGTACCCCTTCCACGCGCTCGATTGAAGCATTCACATCGAGTACAGCGCACGCTTGCAGAACCAGAAGGGCCTCATTGGATAGCCGCGCAAGTCGTTCGTCAATAATTGCGGTGACTGATGGCGGCGAGCCTCGCTGTTTACCCGTTTCCAACCAATGGTTGCCCAACTCCTGCAGGAAAAAGGGATTGCCCTCCCCAACCGAGAGCAGTCGCTGAATGAGTTCCGAGCTGGTTGGTCGTGGACTCTCCTCGAGGATCTCGGCCATGATGGCCTCGCTGAACTGAGACCCAAGGGGTCCCAGCGTCAGCGTCCTCAAATCGTCTGGCGAGACATGATTCGTCGGGCCATTGGTGCCGGGACGTTCCGTCAGGACGAAAAGCACTTTCCTGGTGCTTGCCCAGGGTAGCAACTCCGTGAGCAGTCTCACAGACGATGCATCCAACCATTGAACATCGTCGACGACGACCAGGACAGACCCCTCGTCTGCAACTGCATCGAGCAAGTCGAAGAAGGCAGCACGCATTCTCGTGCGCGCACTCATCGAGTCGTCGACTGACAAGGCACTGAAGTTGACACGACCGTCGAATTCCGTGAGTCCTTTGAGAACTGACATCGTTTCCTGTGAGCACCCTAACGCACCACGCAATTCGCTCAATTGAGGAACGAGATCGACAAAGACTGAGAGCGGCCGATCGACATCGGATCTGCGACAAGTCGTTCTGCTCGTTTGGACTCCCTCCAGCATCGCGAACTTGATCAATTCGGAAGCCAGCCTACTCTTGCCGATGCCGGCCTCTCCCCTTACAAGGCGTGCTCCTCCTCTACCGTGGCGTGCGGCGAGCAACTCGGAGATCAGCGCTTCCATCTCTCGATCTCTTCCTACAAATGCGCACTCTCGGACCGTGATCGGTGCTCTCTCCGGGATTCGGTCAGTGATACGCCTTCGCAGGACAGACGCGGGCAATCTCAGATTGTGGTTGTCCGATCCGACATCGACCAGGTATCGGTCGAGTATTTGGATTGCCTGCGTCTTGCCGCCCCTCATTGCGCTGGCTTCGGCCTGAGCCAGCACGGCCGACTCGTTGAATGGGTCGAGCTTAAGACATTGCCTCGCGAATCGATCGCAAGTCACCCAGTCACCTCTTGTCCTCGCCGAGTTCAACTCGGTCACGAGGCGCCTCGTCACAAGTGCGTGCGTCTCTTCGCGCTGCGCATCTACCCAATCCCGAAAGGCGTCGGAAAAAGTCGGACTGTACCCAGGCAAGAACTCCAGGAAGGCAGTTGTGGCGAGAGTGTCTGCACACGTTCCGGCGAGATCTGCGATATCACTGCGGGGGTCGTGTCGTGAGCATTGAAGACTGTTTCGATCAGCAGTCATGATGAATCCGACTTTCTTCAACTGTAGGATCGTCTGGCGGAGCCGATGCGCCCGCGCTTTCTCGTCTACCCGCGGCCAGAGCAGGGAGGCCAGACGCTTTCGGCTCACGCTCTTCCCGCGCTCGAGAATCAGGTACAGTGCGGCCGCGAACACGATCTCCTGTGACGGAGTCAGTGTCGCCACACCCGTGTCGATCTCGGCGTTTCCAAGCGCGCGAAGTACGATCATTCAGACCTCTTCATATGAAGCTCCCGACACAACACTATGTGTCTTGCGTCAGAATTGCGTCAGAATCCTTTTGGGCGCCCCAAACTGGCACCAAACGCGAACTCTCCGGGAAAAGGAGCGGGGGGCTCTTCCTATGGTGGAATCCCGGCTCGACCTGCGAAAGAGCGCGCTGCCGAATACTTTTCTGGGCTGGAATCCTTGTCGACAATCATCGAATGCTTCACGGAGAGTAAATGCTGAACCGAGGCCTAGTTGCGGGTGCTTTGCTGGTGGCGTGCGTGGGGCCCATTCAGGCGCAGATGGCCGCGTCGGCCGACACCGCCCTGGCCCGGAAGGTCGACTCAATCGCCAACCAGGTGCTCCAGTCTACCGGCGTGCCGAGCGCCTCGGTCGCCATCGTGAAGAACGGGCGACTGGCGTACGCCAATGCCTACGGCGCAGCGAAGCTCGAGCCGCGCCTAACGGCTTCTCCAGACATGCGCTACGCGATCGGCTCCATCAGCAAGCAGTTCACCGCCGTCGCAGTCCTGCTGCTGCAGCAGGATGGGAAACTCAGACTCGACGATCCGGTCTCGCGCTTCATTCCCGGCCTCACGCGCGGCAGCGAGGTGACGGTCCGCCAGCTCCTCTCTCACACCTCAGGCTACCAGGACTTCTGGCCGCAGGACTACGTGATGCCGATGATGCTCAAGGCCACCACGCCGCAGGCAATCGCCGACCGGTGGGCCAAGCAGCCGCTCGACTTCGACCCCGGATCGCGCTGGCAGTACAGCAACACCAACTACACACTCGCGGGAATGGTCGTCGAGAAAGCGAGCGGAATGCCGTTCTTCCAGTTCGTGCGCACCCGCATCCTGGCGCCCGTCGGTCTCACGAGTGCGGCGGACTTCGATGCCAGTCCGAGAGCGGCGAACGCGACGGGTTACATCCGCTACGCACTCGGACCGCTGCGCCCGGCTCCGGACGCAGGCTCGGGATGGATGTGGGCCGCGGGCGAGCTCGCCATGACGGCCAGGGATCTCGCCAACTGGGACATCAACATCATCCGGCACGCTCTGCTAAAACCCGAATCGTACCGCGAGCTCGAGCGCGAAGTCGTCCTCAACAACGGCGCCGGCAGCGGCTACGCACTCGGCCTCGACGTCGCGATGCAGGGCGGGCGCTTCATGATCGAGCACAGCGGGGAAGTCTCGGGCTTCACGGCCGAGAACATGGTATTTCCGGAGGACAGCGCGGCGATCGTGGTGCTGACGAATCAGGACGCGACACCGGCATCGGGCACGATCGCGACGCAGATCTCGCAGGCTCTCTTTCCAACCGAAGACAAGCTGGCCGATAGCAGAACCGCGCAGGCGCGCGCGATCTTCGACGGACTCGGGCGCGGGACGATCGACCGGTCGCTCTTTACATCGAACGCGAATGCGTACTTCAGCGACCAGGCGCTCAAGGATTTCGCTTCCAGCCTCGGCCCACTCGGCGCGCCGACAGGGTTCGTGCAGACGCGCCAGGCGCTGCGCGGCGGGATGACCTACCGCTCGTACCGGGTGAGCTTCCCGAATCGCACGATTCGAGTGTGGACGTATGAAACGCCCGACGGGAAGCTCGAGCAGTATCAGGTCGCGCCCGTGGGGTAGCACCGCTGCGGACGGTCTTCAGGCAGGGCGTGATCACCAACGTCCTGAATCCCAAAGTCGCGCTGTTCTTCCTCGCATTCCTTGGAACTCTCTTCATCGGGCTCGGACTGAGGCTCGCATTCGCAAGTCGTCGCTGAGCCGAGATGCACAGACAATGACGACGTCTTGCTTAGAACCACTGCCACTCTTGCGTCCATCTTAGAGCCGTTTTGTCACCGAGCGTGGCGGGCATCTTGCCACGTTAACCAGTCCACTCATCACGGGCTTGCATGCACCCAGTGTATAGGATCGACGTCGCGCGCAGGTTCGTAACGCTGTATTGGAGTGAGTTCCCCTCCGCGGCGCGGCTGAGAGAGGTCGTCGAAGAAGCGGTAGCGGATTCGGAGTTCAGGCCCGGGATGAACTTTCTCTGGAATCGGAAACCGGGCCCCGCAAACCCCGCATCGACCGAGTACCTGCGCGAGATGCTCTACTCTCTGCAGATGCTGGCCGAAAGGGTTGGCCCTCACTCCTGGGCGATCGTGGGTCACAATCCGGCCGACTTCGGAAAGGCCCGCGTGCTCGAGGCGATCTCCGATGGTACGAAGGTCACGATCCGCGCGTTCAAGAGTGCCGGCGACGCCGAGGAGTGGCTGCGGAATCCCGTGCGGTACGAGGGGAACATCGTGCATTTCCCCGCGCGGATTCCCTCATTGATGGGCCCGCTATTCGCGTAGCTCAATGCAAGTACTTCGCGACCGGCACCAGCGAGTAGTGTCCTCCAACTGTCCGATCGCGGTGGCCAAGAAACCGTCTGAACTCCCACCCGTATAGACGATGCAAAAAAACGCGCTCTTTCGAGCGCGTTTTTCATTTCTTCGATACTGTGTCGCTACTACGGCAGGACGAACTGAACCGTGCTCTCGACCGGGAAGTTGTTGCTCCTGAGGACTGCTACGGCGGTGAAGGATCCGTGCTGGCCCTTCGAGTTCCAGCTCTCCTCGAACTCCGTCTTGCCCTTGCCCTTTAGCGTTTCGCTGCGCATCGCCGAGGTGAACATGCGGCCCTGGCTCCAGCGCCAGACTTCCTTGCCGGCGAAATCTTTCACCGCGAAATCGTGGGTCTGTCCGTCGGGGAACTGGAGCTCCAGCATCTTCGACGTGTTGTTGCGGACGTTGAGGGTGAAGCGGAGCTTGTCCGCATCATCCTTGGGTCTCGTAATGTCGAATGTGGTGACGATCGGTGCGGTCTTCTCAGCGGAATGCCTTGCTGTGGCGATCGGCTTTTCATTGTGGGAGAAGGGAGCCGCGGCGAACGCGACGGAAGCTGCACACAGCAGGGGGAGAATGAGGCGGTTATCCATTACTCAGTCGGTGCGTCGGATTTCTTGGTGGCCGGGTGGGGCCGTTTTCACATTGCGTGAGACCTTCAACATATCGTTCTAATGACGAGCGGTCAACAGTGAAGTCACATACTAACTCCGCTTGAGTCTTGGACTTGCGACCCGCCCGAAATCTTCGGCCTCTCTTCGGAATGGGCGCCCTGATTCGCTTGTGAAAATCTTCACAAGCGGTTACTTTCTTCCCAGAATGGAAGACGAAAAACGGACGCAACAGAGCTCCAAAAAGGGTCTGTCCGGCGCCGATTTCGCGGGCGTCGGAATCCAGTTCGCGTTCGCCATCATCGTCTTCCTCTACGCCGGACAGTGGCTCGATAACCGGCTTGGCACCAATGGGTTGTTCACCATCGCCGGCGTCTTCATCGGGGCGGGTAGCGCGTTCTACAACATGTACCGCAAGATCTCGGCGGCGCAGAAGCAGGACGACGAAGAGAGACGGCGGGGAAGGTGAAGGAAGGGAGAGCGCTCGGATTCTTCGCTGGAGTCTCGGCCGCCCTCATCATCATCGCCACACTCGTACTGAGGATGTATTTCAGGACCGTGGATCAGCACAACGCAATGCTGATTTCTGCTGGACTGGCTTTCGCAGTACAACTCGGCTCTTACGCGCTGCTCCGACCGGCCCGGCCGGGACACGGAGCGCCGGGCGAGCTGATGATCCGCTGGGCGATCGGAGCGGTGCTGAGATTGTTCGTGCTGGTGCTGTACGCCCCTCTCGCGAGAATCATCAACCTCTCGGTCGAGGCTGCGCTCGTGAGTCTGGTGACGTTCTTCTTCATGACGATGATGGCCGAACCACTGCTGCTCGAATATGATCGCTGACCAAAAAGATTTCATCACGCCGCACATCACCGACGCGCACACGCTCGACTACCCGTGCTTCGCACAGGCGGCGCACTGGTATCAGCGCTTAATTCCACAAGCTTGCGAGTACGAGCTGCCGCGGTGGAATCCGATTCACATCGGCCGCTTCGCCCTCGACATCTCGCCGACCAGGCACGTCGTCATGCTCTGGATCGCGGCGCTCCTGTGCATCGTCACGACGCTGCTCGCTCTCCGCGCGCACAATCGCAGAACGCGCGAAGGAAAAGCGCCGAGCGGATTCGGGAACGGGCTGGAGGCGCTGGTGCTCTACCTGCGGAACGAGGTCGTGCTTCCCAACATCGGCCCCCATGGGAACGGCTACGTACCGTTCCTGCTGACGCTCTTCTTCTTCATTCTGTTCGCGAATCTGCTGGGGCTCGTGCCTTACGGCGCGACCGCGACCGGCAATATCTCAGTCACGGCTACGCTCGCGATCATCACCTTCGTCGTGATCGAGATCGCGGG
>JADGQV010000045.1 GCA_017881465.1 Gemmatimonadaceae bacterium | reverse complement strand
ACCGCGCGAATCTCCGGGTACTTCCAGAACGCCCACAGCGAGTATGCGAGCATCACCACTCCACCGCTGAAGATCGCCCACTGCACGCCGACGAAGCGCGCCATTGTCCCAGCGATGAATGAGCCGATCGGCGTAAATCCGACGTAGACGAAGACGTATGTCGCCATCACGCGGCCGCGCAGCTCGTCGGGAACCACCGACTGAAGGATTCCATTCGCCAGCGCACCGTTGATCAGCATCGTGAGGCCGAGGAAGAGCAGCACGAATGCGGCAAGATGAACTGACCGCATCAGCGAAAAGAGAATCGTCAGCCCGGCGAACGAATACGCGGTGGCATTGAACAGCCGGCCGCGGCGAATTCGCGCGCCGAGGCCGGCGAGCGAAAGCGCTCCCGTCAGCGCGCCGATGCCGACGAAAGTCAGAAGAAGTCCATATCCACTCGCGCCCGTGTGCAGCACGTCCCGCGCGACGACCGGCATCATCGTCAGGTACTGAAATCCAAATATCGAATACACCGCGATCACTCCCATCAGCCCCGACACGGAGCGCGAGCTGCGCATGTAGTTCAGTCCCTGCTTCAGCTGCTCGTAGGGCGAGACGAGGTGCTGAACCGGCGTCCACCGCGGCAGCTTGATCCGCGCGAGACTGGCGAGCACCGCGAAGTAGCTGAGGGCGTTGATGCCGAAGCACCAGGCGAGACCGAACTTGCCCAGAATGATCGCGGCGATCGACGGACCGACAATGCGCGCGAGATTGAACCCACCCGAGTTGAGCGCGATCGCGTCGACCAGGTCCTCTTTGGACACGAGCTCTATGATCATCGCCTGCCGCGCCGGAATCTCGAACGCCGAGATCACGCCTCCGAGGGTCGTCAGCACCAGGAGCCACCCGACGTTGATCCGGCCCGTCCAGGTGAACCACCAGAGTGCGGCGGCCTCGATGAGCAGCAGTGTCTGACAGATGATGACAATGCGGAGCTTGCTGCGCCGGTCGGCCACCACGCCGCCGTAGAGGGAGAGCAGAAGCACCGGAAAGCTGCCCGCCGCGCTAACCAGTCCGACCATGAACGCGCTGTTGGTGAGCTCGAGCGCGAGCCACCCCTGCCCGACCTGCTGCATCCACGTCCCGATCAGTGAGACGGTCTGGCCGATCCAGAAAAGACGGAAATTCCGGTGGACCTGGAGCGCCCTGAATGGGTTAATGGATCGTCTTGCTGGCCGCGCCGGAGTCAGGGGCATTGCGGAGGATTATACACGCCCCACGCCCGGGTTGTATGTTAGAGACATGCGCTTCCACACCTACTCGAAGTTCAGCCCGGAAGCTGCTGATGCGGTCGATCTCCAGGCGCTGCTGGACAAGCTCGCGGATTTTCTGCTGCAATCGGGGTTTGCGGGCGGGCAGAGCCTCAACCCCTACTTCGACGATTTCGATTCGGAGCCCGATCGATCCGTCGAAGCGCTGCGTCAGGCAATTCTCGATGCATTGATCGAGAGCGGACAGTTCACGCCCGAGCTGCTCGAAGCGCTGCGCGGCGACGGGACGAAGGAATCCCAGGAAAAGCTGAGCGAGCTGCTGGACAGCCTGATCCAGAAGCTCGCTGCGGAAGGGTACCTCAATCTTCAGGCTCCGCCGCAGATGCCAGCCGGGCATCAACCCGTAACCGGGCGTGGGAGCATCGCCCACGGCGCATCGAAGAGCGTCCAGTTCAATCTCACCGACAAGGGAATCGACTTCCTCGGCTACAAGAGCCTGCGCCACATCCTCAGCTCGCTCGGCAAGTCAAGCTTCGGCTCTCACGATACGCCCCACCTCGCCACCGGCATCGAAGCGGACGGCTACAGCAAGGAGTACGAGTTCGGGGACGTGCTCAACATCGACGTGAACGAGACTCTCAAGAACTCGCTCACGCGCACGGGCTCTATCGAAGTCCCGATGGATCTCGATTACTCCGACCTGATGGTGCGGCAGGCGGAGTACCGCTCCTCGTGCGCGACCGTGCTGATGCTCGACACATCGCACTCGATGATTCTCTATGGCGAGGATCGCTTCACCCCCGCCAAGAAAGTTGCGCTGGCGCTGACGCATCTCATTCGCACCCAGTTCCCGGGCGACACGCTCCAGGTCGTGCTGTTTCACGATTCGGCCGAGGAGATTCCGCTGTCGACGCTGCCGCAGGCGCAGGTCGGTCCTTATCACACCAACACGGCGGAAGGTCTCAAGCTCGCGCGCCGGCTCCTCATGGCGCAGAAGAAGGACATGCGCCAGATCGTGATGATCACCGACGGCAAGCCGAGCGCGATTACGATGCCGAACGGCCAGATCTACAAGAACTCCATGGGCCTCGACAGCACCGTCATCGCTACGACGCTGCGGGAGGTTGCGAACTGCCGGCGGGCCGGCATTTTGATCAATACCTTCATGCTCGCGCGCGACCGGGCGCTTGTGGACTTTGTGAAGCGCGTCTCCGAGATCAGCAAAGGCAAGGCATATTTCACCAACACGATGACGCTCGGCCAGTTCATCCTGATGGATTTTCTGAGGAAGAAGACGCAGAAGATATCGTAGCAAGCCCTCCTCTCCACCCAACACACAATAGGCGGATGCGAATCACCAGAGTCCTCTCTGCTCTAGCGATCACACTCACTGCCGCGTGCGCGTCCGTTCCGTCGCGCGGTCCGGGCGCCACGCGTTACGACATACTCATCACCAACGCGCGAATCGTCGACGGCACCGGCAACCCATGGTATCGAGGCAGCGTGGCGACGATTGGCGATCGCATCGCGTACGTCGGTCCGTCCGTCCCGGGACTCGACGCCCGGCGTGTAATCGACGCGAACGGCCAGGTCATCGCTCCGGGATTCATCGACATGCTCGGCCACTCGGAGTTCTCGATTCTGCGCGGGCCGCACGCGGTGTCGAAGATCACTCAGGGAATCACCAGCGAGGTGACGGGAGAGGTGCACTCGGCGTGGCCAGATGTCGCGTTCGGAGAGCAGCCCGATCCCAGATATCCGTGGCGCTCGCTCGGAAAGTACTTCAGTTATCTCGAGAAAAGTGGCATCGCGATAAATCTCGGGACGTACGTCGGCACCAGCTCAGTTCGCGAAGCAGTCATGGGCCAACTCACCCGTCATCCCACCGACGCCGAGATGAAGCAGATGGGCGCACTGATCGACTCGGCTATGCGGGACGGCGCGTTCGGCGTCGGAACCGGATTGATCTACCTGCCGAGTACGTTCTTCTCGACCGAGGAGCTGATCGCGCTGACAAAGTACGCGACGCCTTACAAGGGCGGATACGCGGCGCACATCCGGAGTGAGGGCGCGGATCTGATTCCCGCCATCCGTGAGACCATCCGCATCGCATCAGAGGCCGGAACCTGGGCGGAGATCAGGCACATCAAGTCGAGAACTCTGGAGCAGATGCAGCAGGCAGTGTCGCTCATCGACTCGGCGAGGGCCGCAGGCGTCGACATCACGGCCGATCAATATCCGTACATCGCGAGCGCGACGGGGTTGGCCGCCATGCTCAACACCTGGGTGCAGGAGGGCGGAAGCGATTCACTGGTGCTGCGGTTGAAGGATCCAGCGGTTCGGGCGCGCTTGAAGACGGAGCTCGGACAGGACAGCGCGGCCGGAATACGCACCGCGGCTCGAACAATGATCAACGACGTGGTAGCTGATTCACTCAAGAAGTATGAAGGGATGCTACTGACGGATGCCGGGAAGCTGCGCGGTGAGGACGCCTACGATGCAGCCTTCGACATTCTCATCGCCGATCAGGGAAGGACGGGCGCGATCTACTTTTCCTTCAACGAGGACGCGCTGCGCCTGGCAATGAAGCAGCCGTGGGTTTCAGTGGGGCAGGATGCGGGCGCGCTGAGCCCGGACTCCACCGGAAAGTTCACTGAGCGCGAGCATCCTCGCGCGTTCGGCACATTTCCGCGCATCCTCGGCCGCTACGTACGTCAGGATTCGGTGATCACTCTCGAATTCGCGGTGAGGAAGATGACGTCGCTCGCGGCGCAGCGGGTCGGGATCAACGATCGCGGGTTACTCAAGCCGGGAATGTACGCGGACATCACCGTATTCGATCCCAACACGATCATCGACCGGTCGACGTACGAGAATCCATCTCAGCTCGCGACCGGTGTGAGTTATGTGCTCGTGAACGGCGTTCCTGTCGTGGACAACGGGCGGGTTACGGCCGCGCTGCCCGGGCGGGCGCTACGAGGGCCTGGATACCGATTGACGCATTGACGACTTGAGAGATGGGCTTAGGGGAATGCCCTACCTTCTTTCGGCCTATCTCCTCTCGTCCAGGTGAGAAAATCGGAACATCTTTGACCCTCAACTGTGTCCCGCAGTTCCTCAACTCTGACGGTCGTGTCGAATCCACTCCACTCGCTGTTCCTTGGTCCCAAGGGTGAAAACGAGCAGCTCCTGAAGGAGCTGCTCGATTCCGCGCTCCAGACCCATCTGCACTGGCGGCGAACCTATCATCCCGAAGATCCGTCGCCCATCGCGGCCGGTGGGTCACCGACTCCCGCCGCTTCCGCGGAGCGCGTGGAGCTGAGACGGCATTTCGCTTCGCTGCTCTTGCAACTTCAGCGCAGCGTTCCGTTCTTCAGCGGACGCTACAACGGGCACATGCTGTCGGAGCAGACGATCGCAGGCCAGGCCGGCTACTTCGCGGCGATGCTGTACAACCCGAACAACGTCTCTGGCGAAGTCGCGCCCGTCACGACCCGGCTCGAAGAAGAGGTCGCCCACCTGCTGGCTGAGATGATCGGCTACGACCCAACGCGTTGCTGGGGGCATCTCACTTCCGGCGGAACGATCGCGAACTTCGAGGCTCTCTGGATAGCGCGCAACGTTTTCTATCATCCGGTCGCGGCTTCACTGGCAGCGAGATCGTTGGGCGTCGATGTCTCGGTTTCCCTGCCGGACGGGTCGGTCGCGATGCTGGGCGAGCTCGATCTGTGGCCGCTGCTGAACATCCGGCCCGACTCCTCCCTGGATCTGTGGGAAAAACTCTGGCTCGCGGCGCCAAGGCCGGCGGTGGAGAACGCGCTGAGATCCCACTCGCTCGCGACCCTCGGCTATCAGGATTACAACATGCAGCTAGCGGCCGAGTTCGGCGATCCACTGCCGGCTGGTGTCGTGCTTGCCGCGGGTACGGCTCACTATTCCTGGGCGAAAATCGTTGCCGCACTCGGAGTGGGGTCCAATCAGCTGGTATTCGTGCCCGTAGAGGCGAAGTGCAGAATGGACCCCGATGCATTGTGGCGCGAGATCGAGTCGCTCACGAGCAGACGGATTCCGATCATGGCGTGCGTGAGCACCTGCGGCACAACCGAGCAGGGCGCCGTGGATGATTTGCAGCGCATCCTGGAGGTAAGGGCGCGCGCGGAACGGGAACTGGGCGTGACGTTCCACATCCATTCCGACGCATGCTACGGCGGCTACGCGGCATCTCTGACGCGGGCGCCCGACGGCTCGCGCCACACTGCCGCCCGACTTCGCGAGATATGCGGCGGAGCGCACTGGCCCACGGATCAATGGGCGCGATCGATCCGCGCTCTCGAGAGCGCGGATTCCGTAAGCATCGATCCCCACAAGCTTGGCTATGTGCCCTATCCTGCCGGAGCATTTCTTCTCAAGGACCGGCGTGGTCGCGAGCTGGTTGCAACCGATCCCCCGTATCTCGCGCTCACGACCTCGCGTGAAAACGGCGACGCGCCCGTCATTGGCCGTTTCATATTTGAAGGATCCAAGCCCGGCGCATCGACCGCCGCGACCTGGCTCAGTCACAAGACGACTCCCCTGAACAGCGCGGGCCACGGAAGGATCATCGCGTCTACCATGAAAGCCGCGCGGGATCTGTACGCGCTCCTCGGCTCCTCCGATTTCAGCCCATTTCGCGTCATCCGGGTTTCACAGCCCGACCTCAACATCGTCTGCTTTCTGCTGCATCATCCCTCGCTCGATACTCTGAGCGCGCTCAATGCGCTCAATGAGACGATCTACCGCGAGCTCAGTCCTAATGCGGAGATGTCTGCGCCCTACATGATCACGCGAACGAGGCTGACTTCACCGGCGTACGACGGGGCCATCAGACCGCTCCTGTCTTCTTTGGGCAAGGACGGAGAATCGTACCAGAAAGACATCGCCGAGGGCCTGACGGTCCTGCGCGCGACCGTGATGAATCCGTTCTCCGTAGATGCGAATCCCGACTACCTGCTTGGGCTCACCGACGCAGTGCGGCGCGCGGCGATAAGTTTCCTGGGGGAATCCTTCGGGGGGCGGCAGCTAGTGCGCGAGCAGGCCAATATTCAGCGCGAAGTCGACGTAACCGAGGCAGGCCTCTTCAGGGTTTCTCGTACAGGAATTCAGGTAGGGTCTGACACCGGAGAAAAGCGCTAGTCGCATCCTTCGAGTATGCAAATGTGTCGTCGCCTGTCAGCAATCGTCGCGGCTCTCGCGCTCGCTCAGCTATCACTGGGCGGAGCTGTTGGGTGCCGTCACTCACACGGGCTGTCGTCCCACGACACTTCGGCGCAGGGTGAGCATTCCGCCGCTGGCATGAGTCGCCATGCCGATACCCGCGGGACCGCGAACGTTCCGCCTAGCAATGGGACACCGTGGTGCGATCATTCGGCGCAGGGTGCGTGCGTCGGAATGAACTCGTGCACTGCTGCAATCGCGTCCGCCAAGTCAGAACACTTCGTGGCTGGCCTTCGGCCTGACCAGATCCGACCGCGCGTCCTGGACCTGCTTCCGGGACCGAACCGCGCTCCCGAGCCTCCTCCTCCGCGCAGCTGACCTCCCGATCAGGCAATGACGCGGCGCGTTCGTAACGCCGCTCGCATCGAAGTGGCCGCAGCGGCTAACCGCTGCAACTAAGGAGGCAGAAAAATGATCGCTGTACTATGGGTGGCCCTGTTG
This sequence comes from Gemmatimonadaceae bacterium, assembly GCA_017881465.1. Classification (GTDB taxonomy): domain Bacteria; phylum Gemmatimonadota; class Gemmatimonadetes; order Gemmatimonadales; family Gemmatimonadaceae; genus UBA4720. Next base: position 10,759 of record JADGQV010000045.1, on the reverse strand, counting down.
TTTGCGCAGGATTCCGTCCGCGCGACCCAGCCATTGGAGCTGGCCGACGCCTATCGGACCGCGCGAGAGCGTAGCCCCCGGATAACGGCTGCACGCGCGCTGGCCGATGCTGCTCGAGCCCGCACTGCATCCGCACGCCGCCCGCCTGATCCCCAGGTGCAGTTCGGATTCATGAACTACTCCCTTCCCGCGCTGCGACCAATGGATGTCCTCGGCATGACGCAGCTTCAGGTAATGCAGATGCTGCCGCTGCCCGGCAAGCTCGGCCTCGCCGGACGCGTCGCGGATGCGTCCGCGGACGCGCAGGCGGAGCGCGCGCGCGATGTCGATTGGGAGGTGCGATCGAAGGCGGCGATGGCGTTTTACGACCTCTACGTCACCGACAGATCACTGAGCATTGACCGCGAGACCCTTCGGCTGCTCCAGGACATTCTGCGGACCACCGAGTCGATGTACCGCGTTGGTGAAGGCCGGCAAGCCGACGTGCTTCGCGCTCAAGTCGAGATCGCGCGCATGGTGCAGGACACCATCCGCATGACGACGATGAGGTCGGCCATGTCGGCTCGGCTAAATGCAATCATCGATTTGCCGCCTCAGACATTGAACGGAACACCTTTGCTTCCTGCGTTCCCGGATTCTGTGCCTGGACTGGATGCGGCACTTGGCGCCGCGGTCGCTGATCGGCCGATGGTCCGCGCCGGGGAGCGCGATCTGGAAGCCGCGACGGCTCAGGTAAAATTGGCGCGCCGTGAAATCTGGCCCGACCTAACCATCGGACTTCAATACGGGCAGCGCAGCGGTATGGGCGGAACGGAACGCATGGGCAGCCTCATGATCGGCGGCACGCTGCCGGTGTTCGCGCGGAGCCGCCAACTTCGCATGCGCGACGAAGCTGCCGCGATGCAGCAGATGTCGCGCGCCGACTTGATGGCGATGAGAGCAGAAACCCAGGCCGCCGTCGCCGAGGCTTACTCGAATCTCACACGCGCCCGCAACCTCGCGATCCTGTATCGCACGACGCTGCTTCCGCAAGCCGAGGCCGCTATCACATCGGCGTTCGCTGCCTATCGTGTTGGCACGGTGGATTTCATGACGCTGCTCGACAATCGCATGAGTTTGAACCGCTATCGGAAGGAGCTTGTCGAGCTGGAAGCAGACGAAGGCAAGGCCTGGGCTGACCTGGAGATGCTGATAGGACGCGAGCTGTTCAATCCTCTGAGCGTTGCCGGGCGCATCGCGTCCGGGAGGAACTGACGATGGCAACTCGAATCATGGCGACGCGCCCCACGAGCAAGTCGATGCGTATTGCCCTCTATGTCGCGCTCCCGCTCGCGGCCGTGATCGGCGCATACTTCGCGACACGGCCAAAATCCGAAACGGCGCAGGCCGGGGCTCGCGATAGCTCTCAGATAGCCGCCGGTGGCACCGCCCAACCAGTCATGCTATCGGCCGCGGACGCGCGTCGCATCGGAGTGACGTACGCCGTTGCGGCGTTCGGCGACCTCTCGCGCGAGATCCGCGTTGTCGGACAGATCACGTTCGACGAAACGCGCGTGAAAGCCATATCTCCGAAGATCGACGGCTGGGTCGAGCAGCTGTACGTCAACTTCACGGGACAGGAGGTCACGGCCGGAGCTCCACTGCTGGCGATCTACTCGCCGATGCTCGTCACAGCTCAGGAGGAGTTACTGCTCGCGAAGCAGCTCCAATCCGACGTCTCGGGCGGGGCTGACGATGCTCGCGCGCAGGCGGCGAGGCTGGCTGCTTCGGCTCGGAGCAAGCTCGCGTTCTGGGATTTTTCCGCCGCCGACATCGCGCGGATAGAGCAGGAGGGGCACGCCAGGCGGACGCTCCTCATCCGCTCTCCGGTCTCCGGCTTCGTCGTCGAGAAGAACGTGCTGCAGGGAGAGCGGGTGATGGCGGGCACGGCTATCTACAAGATCGCCGACCTGAGCAGCGTGTGGATGGACGGAGAGGTCTACGAACAGGATCTGCCCTTGATTCGCCTCGGCCAGCGCGCCGAAGCCCAGTTGCAGGCAATACCTGGAGCGACGTTCGCGGGAACCGTGGCGTACATCTATCCGACACTGAACCCGGATACCCGTACGGTTCGGGTGCGTGTCCAGCTGTCGAATGAAAATCATCGACTGAAGCCGGGAATGTTTGCAACGCTGCGGCTATTCGCGACGGCAGGGCGGAGCGTTCTGAGCGTGCCGCGTTCAGCAGTTCTCTCGACGGGCGAGCGAAATCTCGTATTCGTAAAGCGCGCCGACGGCATGCTCGAGCCACGGCCAGTAGAGATTGGCGTCGCATCGAGCGATCGCATCGAGATCCTTCGCGGCCTCGCGGGTGGTGATACAGTCGTCACCTCCGCGACCTTCCTTGTCGACGCGGAATCGAACCTCGGCACGGCCCTGGGTGGAATGGGGAACATGCCGGGAATGGATATCGCCGCGCCCAAGAAGAAGGAGTAGCGGCCATGCTGAAGCGCGTCATCGAGTGGTCCGTCAGAAATCAGTTGGTGGTCCTGCTCTTCACCGCCGCGGCGGTGCTCGGCGGCATCTGGGCGATCAAGCACACGCCGCTCGAAGCGTTGCCCGATCTCTCCGACGTGCAGGTGATCGTGCAGGCGGATTACGCCGAGCAGGCGCCTCGCATCGTCGAAGACCAGGTCACGTACCCCATTTCCACCGAGATGCTGAAGGTGCCCGGCGCCACCACCGTGCGCGGGTATTCGTTTTTTGGAGTCAGCTTCGTGTACGTGATCTTCGCGGACGGTACGGATCTGTACTGGGCGCGCAGCAGGGTTCTCGAGTATCTGAGTGGCATAAAGGCGAAACTCCCCGCCAGTGTCACTCCGACACTCGGGCCTGACGCGACTGGTCTCGGCTGGGTCTTCCAGTATGCGCTGGTTGATACGACGGGAAGGCTGAACCTGGGCGAGCTGCGCACACTGCAGGACTGGTATCTCCGCTACGCGCTGACTGCCGTTCCCGGCGTTGCAGAAGTTGCAACGATCGGCGGATTCGAAAAGCAGTATCAGGTGGATATCGACCCGGCAAAGCTGCTCGCGTATGGTGTATCGATCACTCAGGTGATGAGCGCGATCCAGAACGCGAACAACGATGTCGGCGCGATGGTGATGGAGCTGACTGAGCGCGAGTACATGGTGCGCGGTCTGGGCTATCTCAGATCCATATCCGACATCGAGAACGTGGTGATCGGCGCGACTGCGGGGGGAACCCCGGTCCGCGTCGTGGATCTCGGCCGAGTGTCGGTTGGACCGGCGGTCCGGCGCGGGATCGCCGATTTGAATGGTCGCGGCGATGCGGTCGGCGGCATCGTCGTGATGCGCTTCGGCGAGAACGCGCTCACGACGATCAAGGCCGTCAAAGCGAAGCTGGTGCAGGCTGAGAAGGGGTTACCGCCAGGCGTCGTCATCGTGCCTGTATATGATCGCAGCGATCTCATTGAGCGCGCCATCGCAACTCTGCGCGGCAAGCTGGTCGAGGAGAGCATCATCGTTGCTCTTGTGTGCATCGTATTTCTCCTGCACGCGAGCTCCGCTCTCGTCGCGATACTCACTCTTCCGATCGGCATTCTGCTGGCGTTCATCGGGATGCGCCTCGCGGGCGTGGGCGCGGACATCATGTCACTCGGGGGCATCGCCATCGCGATCGGCGCGATGATCGACGCGGCGATCGTGATGATCGAGAACATGCACAAGCACCTCGAGCGCGAAGGCGGGAAAAGCGCAGGGATGGCCAAGTACATCGACACGAAAGTGCTCACCCGCGAACAGCGGATGCGGATCGTCGTCGAGTCGTCGAAGGAAGTCGGCCCGGCCTTGTTCATCTCGCTGCTGATCATCACAGTCAGCTTCCTCCCCGTATTCACGCTCGAGGGGCAGGAAGGCCGGTTGTTCACGCCGCTCGCGTTCACGAAGACTTTCGCGATGGCGGCGGCGAGCCTCCTTGCTGTCACGCTCGTTCCGGTGACGATGGCGCTGTTCATCCGTGGGCGCATCTACACCGAGCGAGCCAACCCCGTAAGCCGCGTCCTCATTCGGGCCTATCGGCCCGTCATCAATGCCGTGCTGCAAAATCGCTGGCCCGTCGTCGTCGCCGCGATCGTCGTCCTGATCCTGACCTGGATTCCATGGAAGCGCATGGGACGGGAGTTCATGCCGCCCCTCCAGGAAGGCACAATCCTGTACATGCCGACGACGCTGCCGGGTATCAGCATCGCGCGAGCCCGAGAGATCCTTCGCATTCAGGATTCTGTGCTCAAATCTTTTCCCGAGGTCGCGAGCGTCTGGGGGAAGGCCGGCCGAGCGAACACGGCGACCGACCCAGCTGGCCTCGACATGTTCGAGACAACTATTGCTCTGAAGCCCGAATCCCAATGGCGCAGCGGGATGACGCAGGAGCGGCTGGTCACGATGATGGATTCAGCCGTACGCGTCACCGGAGTTACCAATGCGTGGACGATGCCCATCAAAGGCCGCATCGACATGCTGGCCACGGGCATCCGAACGCCGGTGGGCATCAAAATCTTCGGACCCGATCTGGCCGAGCTGGAACGCATCGGCAAAGCGGTCGAAAGCTCGGTGCGCGGCATTCGGGGAACGCGGAGCGCCTTCGCGGAGCGCGCTGTCTCCGGGTACTACCTCGACATCGACATCGACCGCGTGGCGGCGGCACGGCACGGATTGAACGTCGGCGACATCCAGACGGTGATCGCGACGGCGATTGGCGGCATGACGATCACGCAAACTGTGGAGGGACGCGAGCGGTACGGAGTGCGTGTCCGCTATCCGCAGGAGCTGAGAGCAACACCGGAGCAGCTGGCATCCGTGCTCGTGCCGGTGAGCCATCTGATAGGCAGTGCTGCTCCGCCGGCCGGTGCTTCCGCCGGGATGGTCCCGACGCAAGGGACGCCGATGGCCGGAGGTAACGTTGCGCAGGTTCCATTGGGGCAGATAGCGACGATCAAGACCGTCGCGGGCCCGATGGTCGTACGCACCGAAGGCGCGATGCCAACTGCGTGGGTGTATGTGGACGTCGCCGGCCGCGACATCGGGAGCTTCGTCGAGGAGGCGCGTCGCATCGTCGAGCGCGACGTGAAACTCCCCGTCGGGTATAGCCTGGCGTGGAGCGGGCAGTACGAGTACATGCAGCGTGCGGCGGCGCGGATGAAGCTTGTCATTCCAGCAACGCTCGCGATCATCTTCATGCTGCTCTATTTCAATTTCAGGAGCGTCAGCGAGAGCCTCATCGTGATGCTTTCGGTGCCGTTCGCGCTCGTCGGCGGGTTCTGGTTCGTCTGGGCGCTCGGATACAACTGGTCGGTCGCAGTGGCCATCGGGTTCATCGCGCTTTCCGGAGTCGCCACTGAGACCGGGGTGGTGATGCTCATCTACCTGGACAACGCCTGGAAGGCCAGGCAGAAGCCTGGCGAGCGCGCGTCGAATCGCGATCTGTACGACGCGATCGTCGAAGGCGCGGTCGAGCGCGTGCGTCCAAAAATCATGACCGTAACCGCGATCATGGCGGGGCTGCTCCCGATCCTCTGGGGGAACGGCGCCGGCGCTAGCGTCATGAAGCGCATCGCGGCGCCGATGGTCGGCGGCATGATCTCGAGCACGATCCTGACGCTCGTGGTGATCCCGGCAGTCTATGCGCTCGTTCGTGAGCGTGAGCTGTTGCGGAGTCCGGCGGCGGACGGGGAAGGCAGTATCACGGAAAGCGCACCCGTTTTCGGGAAGGCTGTATGAAAATCAAATCGGCCGTCTAGTCTCGATTCAACCTCACATTACGAAAGATCTTTCCGCAAGCGTAACCCCCGCGGAAGCTAGTCCGCGAGCAGCCCGATCTTCAGTGCGAAGTCGACGTAATCGCTGCGGTGCGCTAGCCCAAGTTTCTCGTTGATCCGCTGCTTGTAGGTGTCGACGGTCTTGGGGCTGATGAACAGCTTCTCACCAATCTCGGGCGCGCTGTACCCGCGGGCGACGAACTTGAGGACGTTCTGCTCCCGTTCGGTGAGCTTCTCGAACATGGTGCGTTCGTCCGCGTGCTCCGCTCTTCGCTGGATTCGTTGGGCCAGGGCGCGAGCCGCGGACGGCTGCATGTAAACATCGCCGTGGGCGACGGCGCGAACCGCGTCGATGAGCTCGCGGTCGGCGGCACTCTTGACCAGGTATCCGCTGGCGCCCGCTTCCAGCAGGGGGACGAGATACGAGTCCTCGGCGTGCATCGTGAGGATCAGCACCTTCCCGCGCGTCTTCTTTCCGACCAGCTCCTTAGTGGCCTCGGCGCCGTCCATTTCACCCATCGAGAGGTCCATCACGATCACGTCCGGATCGAGCCTCTCCGCGAGGGAGATGGCATCCTTGCCGGTGGATCCCTCACCGATAACTTCGATATCCTTGGCGCTGCCGAGCACCGCCTTCAGGCCGGCACGCACGACACTATGGTCGTCGACGAGAACCACTCGAATGACGCCGTCTCTCAAGCTGCCTCCGTATCCATTCCAATCCACGCAATGACGCGGGTGCCGCGATCCCCCGCCGTATCAATATGCAACTCGCCGCCGGCAAGCGAGAGTCGCTCCCGCATTGCGGCGAGGCCCGACTCCCCGCGTTTCTTCTCCAGCGGTCCCTCGAATCCACGACCATCATCGTTGATTTCGAGCTCTACGTAGCCGGGCCTGGCGCGGAGCGACACCGTGGCGCGACCGGCGTCGGCGTGCCTCTCAACGTTGCGCAGCGCTTCCTGCGCCACGCGGTACAATGTCGTCGACAGCGCGGCGGGAATCACGACTCCGGAAATATCGACGTTTACCTGGACATCCACGAGCGAGCGCTGCCGGGTCGCATCACCCAAAGCCTCGAGCGCTGTCGGCAAACCCAGATCGGTCGCGACCCGCGGATGCAGCGAGCGAGAGACGTTGCGGATTTCCTCGAGCGAAGTGCGCAACAGCTCCCGCGCCGCCGCCAGTCGGGGGGAGGCGGTGTGATTTCCAATCTCGTGTGCTGCCGCGGCGACCTGAAAGCTTGCAGCGGCGAGCGTCTGGCCGACCGAGTCGTGAAGCTCGCGGGCAACCTGGGCGCGTTCTCTCTCCTCGGCGTAGACGACTTCCGCCCCGAGCTTTCGCATCCGATCGCGGCCGGCGGCGAGACTGTCGAGCATCTCGTTGATGGTTGTCGAGAGGTGGGTAAGCTCCCTGTCGGCCACAATGGAGGCCGGGACTCTCTCGGCGAGTCGACCCGCGGAAACCAGCTTCGCGACCCGCTCGAGAGCGTTGATCGGGCGAAGCGCGAGCCGCACCAACGCAAAATTCACGATTGCGCCGATGGCCAAAGCCGCCAGGACAACGCAGACGTCAGTCAAGCGTGCGGTTTGGAGACGAGCTGTTCCGAATAGCACGAGCACGGCAAGGCCCAGGATGATCAGGTTGGCACCGAGCAGTTTGATCTCGAGCGGAATTCCCAGCAGGGAGCGCACCCAGGGTGGAACCTGTGGCCTGCCCGTTTCGCGGCTAGGTGTGCGCTGGACTCCAGTCATGTGGACCTCATTTCACAATCAGTGCGGTAACCATACCGAACATCCCATGATCCGACTCGGCGTGCGGAAGGATATGGCGGTGGAATGCCCACGTCCCTGGATTGTTGCAGTTGACGATGACGTCATACCGCTCGTCGGGCGCGACGTGCATCTTGTCCATGGCATCGGCGACGGCGGCTGGTGTGAGTGGCGCGGGGTTCGGCGCCATTGTGTCACCGCTGTGATCCGCAATCATCTACCTTCACAGTCCGGCGCGCCCGAGCCATCGATCGAGCAGGCGGCCAGCGCCCTTTCAGCCAGGGCGGTAACGGCGGTATTCCGCAGGAAATCCCGACGGGAACCCTTCTTACCGAACAGAACGGCGGGCATCTTTAGATGGTCGCGCTCGTGCATAGCCTTCACCTCAAATGGGGTGGTTCCGATACAAGCCAAGTTACGGTCCTGCCTGAAGTGGCTCTGTCGTGAGTTGGAGGATTGTTCAGAGGGAAACAACTCCTTTTTGTAGGGGATAATCCGACATCATGCCCAATCGGATAACGCACGACATCCTGGCCGAGATCCTGGAAATCGCGTCCGATGCGGTGATCTGCATGGACGCGCTTCAGCGCATCACCTTTTTCAACAAAGGGGCTGAGGCCATCTTTGGCTGGACGCCGGACGAGATTATCGGTCAGCGAATCGAGACCCTGATTCCGGAGCGTTATCGGGGCAACCACGCCCGTCAGGCTGCGAAGTTTGGCCGCTCCAAAGTGAAGGCGAGGCTAATGAGCGAGCGGCGCGAGATCGCCGGCGTCAGAAAAAACGGAGAGGAGTTTCCGGCTGAAGCCGCAATCTCACAAGTCAGCCAGGGCGATGACATCGTCTTCTCCGTAGTGTTGCGTGACATGACGGTTCGCAAGCGCCTCGAGCAGAGGCAGCGGTTCCTGGCTGAGGCGGGAGAGAAGCTGGCGTCGTCCTTCGGGTCATCGGAGACGTTGAATCACGTAGCGCGGCTGGCGGTTCCGACCATGGCCGATGGCTGCATCCTGGGAAACCGAGTCGGTAATGGGTTTCTGGCCGGCGCGGCTGCCCATGTGGATCCGGGCATCGAAGAAATGCTCGACGAGGTCGGCCGGGCCGGACCGCTCATTCCGCCGAAGGATCATCCGCTCGCAGAGATTCTCGAGAAGCCATCACCCGTGGTGTTGCAGCCCAATGCTGCCTCTCGCCTCATTGAAACGAGCGTCAATCCCGCCTATCTGAGGGCGGTGAAGGCGATGAATCCACAGAGCGCTCTATTCCTTCCACTCGTCGCGCGCGACCAGCTCATCGGCGTTTTGACGCTCTTTCGGACGAAGCGCGGCTTCGACCGCGACGATCTCGGATTCGCCGAGGACTTCGCGCGGCTGGCGGCGCTCGCCCTGGACAACGCCCGCCTTCACGACACAATGCGCGCGAGCCTGCGCGCCCGCGACGAGATGTTGGGCGTCGTGTCTCACGACCTCAGAAATCCCGTTGCCGCGGTGAAGATGTTGAGCCGCACGCTGCTCCGCGTTCCGGAGAACGTTGGAGCACAAGCACGCGAGAGCATCGAGCTGATCGCGCAGGCGGCCGAGCAGATGGACGCGCTCATCCGGGACCTGCTCGATGTCAATCGTCTGGATGCGGGCAAGCTGACGATCTCACCGGTGCCAGTGGATCCGTCGGTCCTGCTCACGGATTCGCTGCAGACTCTCCGACCTCTCGTCGAGGAGAAGGTCATAAGCCTCGATCTCCAGATAGAGACCGCTCTGCCGAAAGTCATGGCAGATCGTGAGCGGATTCAGCAAGCGCTGTCGAATCTGGTAGGAAACGCGATCAAGTTTTCCCCCACAGGATCGAAGATCGTGGTCGTTGCGCGTGGGGGGACGGACGACGTGATCATCTCGGTACTCGACAGCGGCAAGGGAATCGCCGCCGAACACCTGCCGAAAGTATTCGATCGCTACTGGCAGTCCTCCCGCACGGACCGTGAGGGCGCGGGGCTCGGACTCGCGATCGCGAAAGGCATCGTCGAGGCGCATGGCGGCAGGATCTGGATCAAGAGCAGGCCGGGCGAGGGCACGACGGCCTCGTTCACGCTGCCGTTGGCGTGATCGAGGCAACTTGCTGGGCAATGGCGATAGCCACTGCCGGAACGGCGGCTGAGCGCAATTCAGGATCGGGTATAAGCGACCTGCGCGGGCTTGCCGAGTTTAGCGCTTCTGAAGGCCCACACCGCCAAGCCTAATGCGCCGATCGCCGCAAAGCCCGAGAGAGACCGCGGCACGCTCCACGCACCGATCTGCAACGGAAGATCGAGCACGAAGCGCCACGCGTGCACGAAAGCCGCGAGGGCGAAAACAATCGCTGAGGTGATGCAGTAGTTCCTGTTCATTCTTTTCTGCCTCGTTACGGATTGTTTCGTGCCGGCGGTTTCATCTTCGCTTCCCTGCCGCGCACATCACTGACGGCGATGCGGAAAAGCGTCTGCCGAAACGCAACCGGGTCGGTCTCGGTGAGGGCGCCGGGCACGATCTTGCTCACCAGCTCCGCCGCCTTGGTCCACAGCTCTTCGGCCCGTGGACTGCCGCGCGGATGCATGATCCAGAAGCTTCCGTGAATCACGATGCTCCTCCAGTCGAAGAGGTCCGTGACTTCATCCACCTCGAACGCGACCCACTGGTTGTGCTCGAGAGCGACGATCTTGTCTCCCTCCGACGTGCGCCCGTACAACCAGCCTCGCTCGTAGATGTAGTGGATGGGCTGGACGTCGACGCGATCGTGGAGTGAGAAGGCGAGGCGACCGACCCGGTTGCGCAGCAGCATTGCCTCGACCTCGTCACGCGGCATCTCGCGGAAAGTCACATCTCCAGACCGCGCCGCCCACATCCGCTCGAGATCAATTCCATCCTTGGGCGGCTCCACATCTTTCGCGGTAGTCCCGGCCCGCGATGCCTTTGAAGCTGACATGTCAGACTCCCGCGAAATTTTTTGCATTCGAGCGTTCGCCAGCGTTGGCAGTCTCGCCTGGGCGTTTCGGGTGGAACACGAGCAGCGAGCTCGTCGACTTCCTGGTTACCTCGTCCGCGACTGTCCCGAACACCAACCGGCTCATTCCACCACTCCCACTCGTGGCGATGGCGATGAGATCAGCTCTCGTGCGTATCGAGTAGTCCAGAATGGCAGTTGCTATG
>JADGQV010000119.1 GCA_017881465.1 Gemmatimonadaceae bacterium | reverse complement strand
GCAACCTTTGCCCACTCTAACAATTCTGAACGCGAAAGCAAACTCCCACCAGCGCGCGCACTTAGAGAAGATGCGGTCACATAACTGCTCGGTGATAGACTGCAAGAATAGCTGCATAACATTCCCTCGCTTCTTTTACTGCAAAAATGCATCGATCGGGGTCCGCACACCCACTCCGTCGAGGCTTCTTCCCCTTAGATCTCCCAGTTCGACAACACGATCCCGCCGCCCGCCGGCCGCGACTCGGCGTATTCGTGCAAAGACATCCTCAGATCCGTCCACCTGACTCTCGCGCCCCGCGCCACCAGCCGCCGGTAGACATTCTCGTACTGCCCCTGCACCCTGATCGCGACACGACGGGCCGACTTCGCACGGGCGTGGGCGCAGAGCTGCGTCACGAGCTGATCAAAATCGGCCTCGCTCTTCGCCACCATCTTCAGCACGCGCATTTCATCCGCCACGCGACCCTCTACCAGCGGCACCGCATGACACACCGCAAACGACGTAACGTCGTTTCCCTTCCGCACGAATAGCGTGTCGCCGAGCTGGTGCTGCGCGGTGAGAACGATCTCGCGCGTGTAGTCGTATCCGGGTGCGAGCTGATCCACCAGAGCCCGGCACTGCCTGAGCGCCAGCTCCCGTTCGTGCGGATTCAGCGACGACATCGTCGTCGCCTGAATTCCGGCTCTCGCCGCCTCGAGCGTTACGGTGATGGTGAGATGCCCCGGCGTGAAGCCGAGCGCGGAATAGAAGCCGACGTTGTCCATCGTGCGAGGCATCGTCTCGAGCCCGATCACTTTCGCGCCAGTCTTCTTCAACCACTCAACACCAGAGGACACGATGATCTTCCCGATTCCCTGACCCTGATAGTCGGGATGGACAGCCAACGGTCCCATCCACCCTTCGACGCCCGAGCGATGGACCATGTTGAAGGCCGCGATTCCGTCGCGGGCGTTGCGCCAGATCATCGCGCCTTCTTCGGCGTCGGTGATGGCGAACTTCCACACCGCCGGATTGAGGTGCGGCACCCGAACGCCCACCATCCCATCCTTGCGGTAACGCTCGGTGAAGGCCTCGCTGAAAACCGCGTTGAGCGAGGGGATCTCCCGCACGCTTGCGCGCTCGGGCGTCTCCGCCACCCACGCGTGTCTCCAGTTGCGCGCAAACGCCATCATGCGCCCGCTCCCGCCGTGCTCTCCACGGATTCCTCCGCCACGCGCGGACGCACCCTCGCAGCTCGTTCGGCGGCGATCGGCTCCACGTCTGCGCCAACGCCGTCGCCTTCACTCTCGGTCACGACCGAGCAGCCGCGGTCCGGGTCGTAGCCGACGTTGATCACGCGGTCCAATCCTTCGCGCACCGGCTCGATGTGCGTGATCAGGATCACCTGCTCGAAGCGGTCCTGGAGCCCGCGCAGCAGCTCGACGACGTTGACGCGCCTCGCTTCGTCGAGCGACCCGAAGATCTCGTCGAGAATGAGCAGCGAGAAGCTCTGCCCCGCGCGTTCGGCGATCATCTGCGAGATCGCGAGGCGCAGCACCAGGTTGGCGAGATCCTCCTCGCCCCCCGACAGAACCGGCTTGGGAATTCCATCCTCGAGAATAATGACGTTGTACTGATCGTCCAGCTCCATCTCGGTGTAGCGCGCATCAGTGAGCTCGCTCAGGAACGCGCTCGCCAGCTCCGACAGCTCGGGACGGAGCTGGAAGTTCAGATCGGTGCGAAGGTCCGAGAAGGCGCGGTCCAGCTCGTCATGCATTCGGCGGTCGGTCTGGAGCACATCGAGCTCGGCGACTTTTTTCTTCAATTCCTCGGCCGCTTCCTGGGCCGCCGCCAGAGCGGCGGTCGCGCCCGACACCTGCTCCTGCGCGCGGGCGGCCGCAACCTTCGATTCCTGCAGCTCCACGCGCACGCGGTTGAATTCCGCTTTCAGATCGTTGAAATCCTTTTCGGCGAAGGAGATCTGAGCGCGTCTTGTGCGGAGAGTGCCGAGCGTCGACTGCACGCGCATGACTTCCTGCGCGATGCGGGCCTGCTCGAGCTTGAGCTGCGGCTCGCGATCGAGCATCGCCTGAAACCGGCCGGCCTCCGCTTCCAGCGGAGTCAGCCGATCGACCTCCACGATCACCTCGGAGTGCCGGGCGGGATCGTAGCCCGGCGGAATGCGCGAGATGTCGCGCTTCATCTGAACCTCGCGCTGCTGCTTCGCCGCGATGTCGCGCACGATCGTCCCGAGCTCCAGCACCGCGAGCTGCACCTTCGCGAGCCTGCGCTCGAGGGTGCCCACCTCCAGCATCAGCGCGCGCCGCTTCTCATCGAGCTGCTGGACATCTTCGGGCATCTGCTCCAGCTGCTCGACGCGCGCCTTGTAGTAGCTCCCGTCGACGTTCACTGTCTCGATCAGCTCGTCGAGATGCTCGACCACCGTGTGGAGACTTCCACCCAGCGGGCGGCTGCAGGTCGGACACTCGCCATCTTCGCCGAGCGCGACAACGCGATCGCGCTGGTACTTGACCTCGGAATACTGCTGCCTCAGCGCCTCGCGCTTCGTCTGCGCTTCCTGCCGATCCCGCACCCATTCCGTTCGGCGCGCTTCGAGCAGCCCCTGAGCGTCCTCGAGCTCGGAGCGCTTCGTCTCCAGCTCGAGCGTCGCTTCCTCTTCCAGTCCTGGTGCGCGCTCAATCCGGGCGTGACGCTCCTCGAGCCGCGCAATCTCCTCGCCCAACGCGGCTTCCGCTTCGAGCAGCGTCTTCCGCCGGCCGTCCTCGCGATAAAGAGTATTGAGCGCCTGGAGCTCGACATTGAGCGCGAAGAGCGGCTCGACCGCGTCGCGCAGAGTGGCGAGTTGAAAGCGCGCGGCCTGAACCCCCTCGAGCTCGCGCGCAATGCGCTCGGCGTCGCGCCGGAGTGCTGCTTCTTTTTCTTCCGCAACTGTGATCTGGGTGAGCAGCTGCGCCGATTGCTCGCGCTGGCGCTGCACCATTTCCCATCTAGGCTCGATTGCCATCATCTCGCGCTGGCGCACCGCTCCACGATGCGCCGCATGGTGCGCGCGCCCTTCCGCTTCCCCCTTTCGCGACGCGGCTTCCGCGAGAGAGCGAAGAACCACCTCAGGATCCGGCATTCCCCTCTGCATTCCATCGATCGCGGCGCGGACGCGGTTCCGCCTCTCGCGCGTCAGGTCCTGCGCGATGCGCAGCTTCTCGTAGCCCAGCACCCGGGACAGAAACTGTCCGCGCCTGGCGGGAGTCATCGCCGCCATCACGCTCAGCTCTTTCTGACCCGTGAAGTAGGTGTGGAAGAATTCCGACATCGACATGCCGAGGCGGCGCTGCATGAGCTCGGTGACGCCGGAGATCGAGTTCGCGATCGCAGTCTCGGCGCCATCGAGGTAGACCTCCGCGCTCGTCAGTCCGCGGACGACGCGATACCGGTGAGCGCCGAGCTCGAAATCGAGCTCGACTTCGACCGGCGCGCGCGCACCGGCGCCCATGAACCGGATGGAGTCGCGGTTGCCGCGAATCGCCGGATTTCCGTAGAGCGCCCACGCGATTGCTTCGAGAATCGTGGTCTTGCCGGCGCCATTCGGACCGATGATGCCGGTGAGACCGGTCCCGAAGTTGAGCTCCGTCCGCACGTGTTGGCGGAAATTGGTGAGCTTCAGACTATTGAGTCTCACGCTGTGGCTTCCTCTTCGGTCGGCCCCGCCACGAGATCCGCCTCCAGGAGGTAATGCAGCCCGAGGTCGACGAGAGCTTCGCGGTCGATGTTCTCCGTGAGCACGCGCGTTCGGAGCTTGTCGCGCACGGTATCCGCCAGAGACGCGCGGCGGCCCGGCGCGCCCTGGCCTGTCTCGGGACGCACGATCTCGGGACGGCGCGTGTCGAGGTGGAACTGCAGCGCCTTGCGCTTGTATTCGCGGAGCGACTTGTGATCCAGCTCGCGCAGGATGTGGCGTGGAACATCGCGGACGACCAGGCGCACGATCTTGTCGTCGATGCCGCCCTCGAAGTTGTCTAGCGCCCCGCGGATCGCCTCGTCGAGCGAAGCGGGTGACAGTCCGGCCCCGGAGAGCGGTGCCAGATCAGCCCATTGTCGCAGCGGCGGAATCGGATGAAACGTGTGCGCCCCGGTCGAGAGATCGTGCTCGATGATCCCCTTCCCGCCGATTCCCGTTTCGCGCTCCTCGGCCAGCTCTCCCCACGGATTGGTGCTCGTATAGTCGAGCGAGCCGGCGTAGAACGCGTTCGGCGCAACCGACCGGTAGACGTGGTAATGCCCGAGAGCAACGTAATCCCATCGCTCGGCGCCGAGCTCCTGCTGTGTGATTTCCATGGGAGCGCGATCAAGCTCGCGGCCATACCTGGGCAGGACTCCTTCGATTTCCCCATGAAGCAGGAGGATGTTGTATTTCGCGCTCGGATCGGGCTCGAGCGACGGCTTCTTCCCCAGCATGTCGGGCACGGCGAGAATCGAAAGATCGTGCTCGTGAAGCGTAATCCGCTTCGCCTCGCCTTCCACCACCGTGATCCCGAGCGGGGCGAACAGCCTGAGGATGCATCCCGTCTCGGCCGTGCGCGGAGTGTCGTGATTGCCCGCGACCATCACCACGGTGGCATCGGGCAGCATCTGCATCAGGCGCGAGAACTGGTGGAACGCGTGCAGAATCGCCGGATTGCTCGGGCGAACGGTGTGAAATACGTCCCCCGCGATGAGCACCAGCTCGGGGCGCAGCTCGATTACAGCGTCGATCACGCGGCGCAGCGAAGCCGCGACATCCGCCTCACGCTGGTTGATCCCCGTGGGTGTCTGCCGCTGATATTGTCTGAAGCCGAGGTGTATGTCCGAGAGGTGAACCAGTCTCATCGAGTGCGCATCGCCCGTATCCACTGCGTGATCTTCGTCCGCACCTGCATCGGCGCTCCCTGTGGCGCTCCCTTTCGGGCTGGGGCCGCGGCGATCGTAGAACGTACGATGATGCTGCTCTTGGAGTCAGTGATCCAACCCAGCCTGCGGTCGATCTGAATTGTGCCCGAGAGCATGCCCGAGGTGGCATAGCCGGCGCCCGCGGGTGGCGCGCCCGGGGAGTTGATGCGGGACATCGTGCCGTGCATCGAGATAAATGCGACGTCGCCGTTCGTGCCCAGAGAATCGAGACGGAACGTCGCCCGCACCTGTCCCATGGTGCCCGGATCGCCGCTCAACGGGATCTGCATCTCGCGCGTCCACTTTTCGCCGACGGCGACCGGCTCGCGCGCCAGCATCGCGGGCATTTCTCCGAATATTTGGCGCAGCTCGCTATGGGGGTCGGAATCGTCGACGATCTCCATCGCTCCATCGGTGGAAACACGGACCCAGGCGCGCTTGGCCTGCATCGTCCGCCGCTTGAGATCGGCGAGTGAGCCCGGCGAGGCGGGAATCATCGCCACCGAGTCGGTGATCGACTGCATTAGAGTGCCGCCGGAGGTCCATTGGTGCGCGATCGCGCGGGTGAACACCTCGATGGACGTCGTCATCGAGCTGGTCGCGGAATCGCGCCCCCCGCGACGAGTGATTCCGGTAAACTCCACCGATTGCGAAAGATGCATCCGCAGCGTGTCGCCAATGTGAGGCCGGATCTGGAGCAGAACCGGTTGAGCGAGGGCGGCATGAGAAAAACAAACAACTGCGAGAAGAGTAAGTGCAGTTTCTTTAACACCCATACGGACCCCTTTAAAACCCATACGGATCGTTTTCCGGAGCCGACTTGATGCTCCCCGCCATGGGGCGCGTCGCCGCCTGCGCCGGGATGATCTTTCGGAATTGCGCCGTGAAGTAAGCCTTCACGTTGTCTGGCCTGGCGAGAAGCGTCGCGTTGCGCGCCCGGATCACCTCTTCCGGCGTATACAGTGCGGTGATCTCCTGCACCCACGGCAGCGTGATCGTCGGATCGAGCGGCCTCAGCGCGCGCAGAATCGCCGCCTCGAGCGAGACGTCGCTCGACTGCGGGTAGCGCTCCGAGCCTTCGCGTCCCTGCATCACCGCGGGACGCGGGAAGCGCACGAAGATCGGCTGCGTAAAATGTGGATGGCGAATCATCAACTGCCCCTTCTCGAGCGTCGCGAGCTTGGTTCTTGTCGCCGGGCTCAGCACCGCGTACCCCGGTGTCGACAGCTCGTCGGGGTCCATTCTTCCGAACAGCGATGTCCCGGAATTGCCGACCACTCTCCGATGCACCTGCGAGCGGAATTGCTGCGCGCTGAACAGGACGAGGCCCAGGTAGCGGCCACGCTCAGCGATGTCGAGCAGCATCTTCCTGACGTAGGTATCGGCTCCATCACCCGGCGCGTACTTGTTCAGCTCGTCGACAAATACGACGAGATGCTTGACGCCCAGGTCCCTCCGCTCCAGATGCTCGCGGAGCTTGGAGACGATCCGGGCGAAGATGAGGTCCTGCGCATCTTCCTCCAGGTTGGCGACATCCACCACGTACACCGTGCGGTCCTCAAAGCTCCCGAACGGGAGGTCGCTCACGGCCCCCGAGTCGGTGACGAGTCCCGCGCAGCGTGTGGAGATGTTCGACAGGCGGTTACGGACCTTGCGGATGGTCGCCACGTGGTGCGTCCGCCAGCTCTCTCCGTCCTTCCTTTCCATCCCCTGAAGGACATCGCGGAACCACGCATCCAAATCGGCGAACGACTGCACCCTGTGCTTCTTGCTGAGGAGCGGATCGGTGAACTCCTTGTCGACGACGCTGTCCGTGATGAAGTCGATCAGCGCATCGGCCTTCGCATCGATGTCGTCCCTGTTGAGGAGAAC
>JADGQV010000044.1 GCA_017881465.1 Gemmatimonadaceae bacterium | reverse complement strand
AGGATGCGGCGGAGATCCGGATGTCCACGAAAGCGGATTCCGAACATGTCGTAGCACTCGCGCTCGAGCCAGTCGGCCGACTTATAGATGTCCCAAAGGCTGTCGATCTCGAGCGGCGCTCCTTTGGGCAGCTGCGCCTTGATGCGCAGGAAGCGTCGGTACGGAAGCGACCGCAAATGCCACACTACCTCGATCGGCACTTCCGCGTCGCGATACTCGACGGCCGTAACGTCGATGAGGAAGTCGTACTGCTGCGACTGATCGTCGTGCAGCCATCGGATGATCTCGTGCGCTGCAGCGGGATCGACGTAGACGATCGTCTCGGCCCAGATCACTTCGACGCGCTTGATCGCCGCAGAGAATTTGTCCTGAAGCGCCTTGGCAGATGGATTCGCCTCGGCACCCCGGTGCGAAACGTTCCGCTGCGTTGCGGGTTGGGCTCCGGTCGCGCTCGCTCCGGTTCTCACGACCTCGAATCGGGTCACAGTCCGGACCTGGTCTGGTTTACGGAATTCCCGAACGGCTCACCCAACTCGTCGATCACGGACGGCGGGATATAGAGCTGACTCGAAGGATCGGGCTCCATCTCGTCGCGAATTCCCGCGTCGGAAGACCGCTCGTTCTTCACCTTCTCCTGGAGCATGCGAATTCCGTAGATGAGACCCTCGGGCCGCGGAGGGCAGCCCGGAACGTACACGTCCACGGGAATGATCGTGTCGATTCCCTGCACGACCGCATAGTTGTCGAACATCCCGCCCGTCGATGCGCAGGCGCCCATGGAGATGGCCCATTTCGGCTGCGGCATCTGCTGCCAGATGCGGCGGATGATCGGAGCGAGCTTGAACGGAACGCGGCCCGCGCAGATGAGCACGTCGGCCTGTCGCGGTGAGAAGCTCATCCGCTCCATGCCGAAGCGCGCGAGGTCGAAATCGCTCGCCGCCGTTGCCATGAATTCAATGGCGCAGCAAGCAGTCCCAAACGGCATCGGCCACAGCGAGTTGGCGCGCCCCCAGTTGACGAGGAAGTCGAGGCGCGTCGCGACCCACCCTTCCTGGGATTCTGGCGCGTACGAGACAGTTCGGTGCTCTGGCGGAGCGGTCAATCCCATTGCAGTGCTCCCTTCTTCCAGACGTAGACGAAGCCCACGAGCAGGATCAGCATGAACACCAGCATCTCACCCAGCCCGAAAAAGGAAATGTTTCCAACGGGACACGCGTCGTTCACGAGCGGCACGAAGCAGGAAAGCTGCTTGAAGTAGACCGCCCACGGGATCATGAACACCGTCTCGATGTCGAAGATGATGAAGAGGATCGCGACGAGATAGAAGCGCACCGAAAATCGCTCGCGGGCGTCGCCGAGGGCCGGAACTCCCGATTCGTACGCCTGCTGCTTGACCGGCGTTGGGCGCGAGCGGATCGTGAGCGCCGAGAACCCGATGATCAGGAGCCCGGTCATCACCACGAAACCGAGGAGCATCAGAACCGGGAAATAAGCGCGAGCCATGGCCTCTCAGACTTCGTGAAAAATTTCACTAGTGCGATTTTTTGGAATTTACCCCTCGCAATCTTGTAATTCAACGGCTCCCGTTCGGTGGCGGTGCCAGTGCGAAAATCGTACATTGACGATGAAACGCTGCGAAATCCCGCAGAACCCACCATTGCCGGAACTCCGGCTCCCTCACGCAATCACACCACTCATCAATGTCAATTCAATCGGATCGCTGGATCACCCGCATGGCAAAGGAGCATCGGATGATCGAGCCGTTCGAGAGCAGTCAGGTAAGAACGGGCGTCATCTCGTACGGAGTGAGCTCCTACGGATACGACATGAGAGTTGCACCCGAGTTCAAGATTTTCACGAACGCGCTGAGCTCGATCGTGGATCCGAAAAACTTCGATCCGAAATCATTCGTCGAGTTCGAGGGTGACGTCTGCATCGTTCCGCCCAACTCTTTCGCGCTCGCCCGGTCGGTGGAGTACTTCCGCATCCCACGGAACGTCGTGACGATCACTGTGGGGAAATCCACCTACGCCCGGTGTGGAATCATCACCAACGTCACGCCATTCGAGCCGGAGTGGGAGGGATTTGTGACGCTGGAGATATCGAACACGACGCCTCTGCCCGCAAAAATCTACGCCAACGAGGGCATTGCGCAGGTTCTTTTCTTCAAGGGTGAAGAGGAGCCATTGGTGTCGTACAAGGACAAGAAGGGCAAGTATCAGGGGCAGCGAGGCGTGACGCTACCCCGTCTGTAGTAATCTGGCCCCAGCTTGCCGAAGCTATAAGGACGAACCGTAACCGGGAGGTAGCTAGGCTGATGCAAAATCGCGACGGCATACAGAAGGGCGCCCAGGATCACGCAGAGGGGCAGCATGGATCAAAAACCCGCGACAAGATTCTCGAACAGCTGCACTCAGGCAACGGTACCGCGCCGAAAGCCCCTCCGAACCCAGTCGAACCCGCCAAGTCCATCGCGCATCACAACGCCGCGTATCGCCTGTTCGAAGAGCGCCAGCAACACGACGAGGCCGAGAAGAACAGTGAGAAGACTCGCCTGAACCGCGAGATCGAGCGTCGGCACCTCGACCCGGACCACATTCCAAAGATCTGAGCCTTAGGGGCGGGTGCCGATCAGGCGCCCGCGAATGAAGTCCCGGTTCATCCGGGTGATCGTGTCGATGCTGATTTCCTTCGGACACGCTTCCTGACACTCGCCGTGCAGAGTGCAGCTCCCAAAATTCTCGAGATCCATCTGGTCCACCATCTCCAGCGCGCGGCGGTACCGCTCGGGCTGGCCCTGCGGCAGAAGGCCGAGATGCGTGATCTTCGCCGCGGTGAAAAGTGACGCCGACGCGTTCGGGCACGCGGCCACGCACGCGCCGCAACCAATGCAGGCGGCGGCGTCCATAGCGCCGTCTACACTTTCCTTGGGAACGAGAACCGCGTTCGCGTCCTGCGCGCCACCGGTGGCGGCCGTGATGAATCCGCCCGCTTGAATGATCCGGTCCAACGCCGAGCGATCGACCGCTAGATCCTTGATCACCGGAAAGGCTCCGGCGCGCCAGGGCTCGATGTAGATCGTGTCGCCGTCCTTGAAGCTCCGCATGTGGAGCTGACACGTCGCCGTTCCCTTCATTGGGCCGTGGGCGATGCCATTTATCATCAGGCTGCACATTCCGCAAATGCCTTCGCGACAGTCGTGATCGAAAGCGATCGGCACCTCACCACGCAGGGTGAGCCCCTCGTTCACGACGTCGAGCATCTCCAGGAACGACATGTCGGGGCTGATATCGCCGGCCTTGTAGACCACCATTTTGCCCGGCGCCCGGGGACCGGCCTGACGCCAGACGTGTAGCGTGAGATTCATCACTTGTAGCTCCGCTGCGACAGTTTCACGTTCTCGAAGACGAGCGGCTCCTTGTTGAGAACGGGGCTACGCCCTTCGCCGGCGTACTGCCAGGCGGCGACATAAGCGAAGTTCTCATCGTCGCGCAGCGCTTCGCCATCCGCAGTCTGGCTCTCTTCCCGGAAATGTCCGCCGCACGATTCGGTTCGATGCAGCGCGTCGAGGCAGATCAGCTCACCCAGCTCGAGAAAGTCGGCGACCCGTCCGGCCTTCTCGAGGGCCTGATTCAGCTCGACATCGCTTCCCGGCACGTTGACGTCGCGCCAGAACTCCTCTCGCAGCTCAGGAATCTTCTTGAGCGCGGTTCTTAGTCCCGCGTCGTTGCGCGACATCCCGCAGTAGTGCCACATGATTTTCCCGAGCTCACGGTGGAACGACGCTACCGTTCGTTTCCCCTTGATCGAGAGAAACCTGTTCGTTCTCTCCGCCACCTCGGCCTCGGCCGCCTTGAACGCCGCGTGTGATGCGTCAACCTTCTCCAGCTTGTTGCTCACCAGATAGTGCCCGATGGTGTTCGGGATTATGAAGTATCCGTCGGCGAGCCCCTGCATCAGCGCGCTGGCACCAAGCCGGTTGGCCCCGTGGTCGGAGAAGTTCGCCTCACCGGTGACGTGAAGGCCGTCGACGTTGCTCATGAGATTGTAGTCGACCCAGAGCCCACCCATCGTGTAGTGAGCCGCCGGGTAAATGCGCATCGGAACTTCATACGGATCCTCGTCCGTGATCCGTTCATACATCTCGAACAGATTGCCGTACCGCTCTTTGATCACATCGCGGCCAAGTCGCTTGATGGTGTCGGCGAAGTCGAGATAGACGCCAAGCCCCGATTCGCCGACTCCCCTTCCCTCATCGCACACTTCCTTCGCCGCGCGCGAGGCGATGTCGCGCGGCGCGAGATTGCCGAAGCTGGGATATTTCCTCTCGAGATAGTAGTCCCGCTCGTTCTCGGGAATCTGTCGCGGGTCGCGCTTGTCCCCGGGCTCCTTCGAAACCCACACCCGCCCATCGTTTCGGAGCGACTCGCTCATCAGCGTCAGCTTCGACTGGTATTCGCCGCTGACCGGGATACACGTCGGATGTATCTGGGTAAAGCACGGGTTCGCGAACGCCGCCCCGCGTTTATATGCGCGCCAGATCGCAGTGGCGTTCGATCCCTGCGCGTTGGTCGAGAGGTGGAACACGTTGGCGTATCCTCCCGTGGCGAGAACAACCGCCTCGCCCGCGTGGGACTCAATGGCGCCCGTCACCAGATCACGGACAACGATGCCGCGCGCCTTGCCGTCGATGACGACGAGATCGAGCATCTCCGTGCGCGGATACATCGTCACGCCGCCGCGCGCGATCTGGCGCTCGAGAGCCTGGTACGCGCCAAGCAGGAGCTGCTGCCCGGTCTGTCCGCGCGCATAGAAGGTGCGAGATACCTGGGCACCGCCGAACGACCGGTTGGACAGCAGCCCGCCGTACTCGCGCGCGAACGGAACTCCCTGCGCCACGCACTGGTCGATGATGTTCCCGCTCAGCTCGGCGAGACGGTACACGTTGGCTTCGCGGGATCGGAAATCGCCGCCCTTTAATGTGTCGTAGAAAAGGCGATAGATGCTGTCGCCGTCGTTCTGATAATTCTTGGCGGCGTTTATTCCGCCTTGCGCCGCGATGCTGTGCGCCCGGCGCGGCGAGTCCTGAAAGCAGAAGCACTTCACGTTGTAGCCCAGCTCGCTCATCGTCGCCGCGGCGGCGCCGCCGGCCAATCCTGAGCCGACGACGATTATCGTATGCTTCCGCTTGTTCGCGGGGCTCACGAGCTTCATCTCGAAGCGATGCTTGCCCCACTTCTGCGCCAGCGGGCCGCTCGGGATGTGCGCCTCGAGCTGAACGGTCATCGAACGATACCGGCTGCGACCGCTATCGGCACAGCGGTGAAGGCCGCCCACACGAGTAGGGCGATCGCGAAGGAGATCCGATGGTGCAAAGGCTGAGGCGAGGGCGGGCTCACGCCAACGCTCCTCACCGAGCTCCACGCGCCGTGGAAGAGGTGAAGGCCGAGGGCGACCATCACTGCCACATAAAAGAGTGCAACCCACCAGATGCGGAAGCTGGTCACGACGTTGGCGTACACATCGTCCGGGCTGAAGACGCCAGCCGGCCTGATAGTGCCGGTCGTGAAGTGCAGAACGTGAAGGGCGATGAACACGAGCAGGAGCGCCCCGCCCCAACGCATCGTGCGGGAAGCCACTGTCGCGGCCTGATGCTCCTGCTTCGTGTACGCGAGCGGCCGTGCCGCCCTGCTCTGCAGCGTCAGCTGAACCGCTGCGATCACGTGAAACATGACGGCGACGATGAGAAGGATCCGCAAACCCCAGAGCAGCTCGCCCGTGCTCTTGAGGAAATGTGAATAGGAGTTGATGGCCGCGGGCCCGCGAAAGACGAGCAGGTTGCCGAGCGAGTGCATGATGACAAAGCCGACTCCGATGAGCCCGGTGACTCCCATGACGACTTTCTTGCCGACCATGGAGGCGTAGAAGATGCGAAGCCTGCCCATCGGCGTCTTACAGCTTTACCGCGCCCATCGGCTCGCGGACGGCGTCCGCGCTCTTCGCCAGGGCATCCCGCTCCTCTCGGGTGAGCTCCACTTCAATGATCTTCTCGATCCCGCCGCGACCGAGCTTGCAGGGAACGCCGAGGAAGAGACCCGACATCCCGTATTCGCCTTCGAGCCAGGCGGCGCATGGGAGAATGCGCTTCTGATCGAAAACGATCGACTCGCACATCTGAACCGCCGCCGCTGACGGAGCGTAATAGGCGGAGCCGGTCTTCAGATGCTTCACGATTTCCGCTCCCCCACCGCGCGTACGCTCGACGATCGCGTTGAGCTTGGCCTGCGGCATCAGCTGCGTGATCGGAATTCCGCTCACCGAGGTGTAGGAGATCAGGGGCACCATGGTGTCACCGTGTCCGCCGAGCACCATCGCCTGGATGTCCCGCACGGAGACGTCGAGCGCCTCGGCGATAAATGCGCGATACCGCGCGGTGTCGAGAACGCCCGCCATGCCCAGCACGCGCTGGCGGGGAAACCCGGTCACCTTCATCGCGACGTACGACATCACGTCGAGCGGATTGGAGACGACGATCAAGATTGCGTTCGGAGAAGTCGTCCTGATCTGCTCGGAGACCTGCTTGACGATTCCGGCGTTGGTGTTGAGGAGATCGTCGCGCGACATGCCTGGCTTGCGCGCAATGCCGGCCGTGATGACGACGATCTCGGAGTCATGCGTCTCGTCGTAGGTGTTGGTGCCGATGACGCGGGAGTCGAAGCCTTCAATCGGAGCGGACTGCCACTGGTCGAGCGCCTTGCCCTGTGGAATTCCTTCCATCACGTCGACCATCACGACGGTGCGGGCGAGCTCTTTCTCGGCTATGCGCTGCGCGGTGGTCGCACCGACGTTGCCAGCGCCGACCACCGTAATCTTATTGACCATTTTCTCGTTCTAGTTGTGAAGAGTCGTGCGCGAAAGCTACCTGACCGCCGCTCGAATGGCGAGTTTTCAGCCGCCGACTTGCGACAGCGCCTGAAGACCGCCGACCTGCATCTGGAGGAGATGGTGCTCCTTCGGCTTCGAGGAGAGCGCGCTGCGAAAAAATGGCTCGAGGGGCAATCCTTCCCGCAGGGGAGAGCGAAGATCGACCTCATCATCACCGAAGAGGCAGGTGCGGAGGCGTCCGTCCGCGGTCAGCCTCACGCGGTTGCAACTGCCGCAGTATGTGTGCGACATCGGGGTGATGACGCCAACCGTCCCGCGCGCGCCGTCAAAGCGAAAGTACCGCGCAGGCCCGTTTCCTCGGGACGGGCCCGCGGCGGGCTCAAGTGGCGCGATCTCTTCCAGTTGGCGCAAAACCTCTTCGCTGGGGACGATGTGGTGCCAGGTGAGCTCCCGCATCTCTCCCACCGGCATCAGCTCGATGAATCTCACGTGCCATTCGTGCTCGACCGTGAGGCGCGCGAAGTCGCAGAGCTCATCGTCGTTGATGCCGCGCATGACGACGACGTTGATCTTGATGGGCGAGAGTCCCGCCTGCTCCGCCGCCGTTGCCGCCGCGATCGGGTCGAAGTTGATGTTTCGCCGCGAGATCGCTCTGATGCGATCGGGCCGGAGCGAGTCGGCACTCATGTTGACGCGATCGAGTCCCGCCTGCCTGAACGATCCCGCGAGCTCGGGCAATCGCACTCCATTGGTCGAGAGGGAGATGTCCTCGATTCCGGGAATCGACCGCAGCATCCCTACCAGAAGCTCGAGCTGTGGGCGCAATGTCGGCTCACCACCCGTGATCCGGAGCCGTCGCAAGCCGAGGGGGGCCAGCTCGCTCACGACCTGCGCGATCTCTTCGTAGGAGAGGATATGGGACTTGGGAAGCCATTCGAGTCCTGCGGCGGGCATGCAGTACAGGCAGCGGAAATTGCACCTGTCAGTGACGGAGATGCGGAGATAATCGATTCTCCGGCCGAAGCTGTCGCGCAGCGTCACGCTCACGTGGTCGCGACTCCGCTCGCTGTGGGATCGACCCACTCGCGGCCGCCGTCGGCGTAGTGCTCCCGCTTCCAGATCGGAACTCGCTTCTTGATCTCCTCGATCACGAAACGCGTGCAGTCGAGCGCGGGAGCACGATGAACGTGGGCGGCAACGATCGCGACGCTCACGTCTCCGAGGGCGAGGCCACCGACGCGATGCTCCACCACGATTGCCATAACTCCAAACCGGTCTTGAGCCTCGGCGAGAATCCTCTCGAGCTCGGACTCTGCCATAGAAGTGTAGGCGGAGTAATCGATTGCGGTCACGCTCCGGCCATCGTTCGTGTCGCGCACAGTCCCGGCGAACAGGGAAATGGCGCCGAATTCCGTGGACTGCACCTCGGCCATCAACGCGGCCGGGTCTATCTCCCTGGTGACAATCGCCGAGCGTCTCATCCGCCCGCCACGGGAGGAATCAACGCCACCTCGTCCTGGGAATCGACCACTTGGTCGAAGGACGCAAATCTTCTGTTGACGGCTACGCGGGGAGATTCGGGAAGGACGTAGGCACCCGGAAGGGACCGGATGCTGTGGACAAGATCTCCAACGGTGCTGCCAGGGTCGAGCGGAATTTTGAGAGTGGACCCGCCGAAGCTCTCGGCGTATGAAGCAAACAGCTGCACCGTCACTGTGGACACTTGCGCACTCCCCTCGCCTGCTGTGAAGCTAAGTCCTTATGCTTCCGACATCTGCGACATGTGCACGCCAGCGACGAGGGCTCGCAGCTCTTTTGACGGCTTGAAGACGGGGACGGGTCGCGCGGAAACCTCAACTGGAGAGCCGGTGCGTGGATTGCGCGCCATCCGGGTTTTCCGATTGCGAATCTTGAATGTGCCGAATCCCCTGACCTCGATGTTTTCCTGGGTCTGGAGGGATTCCTTGATCGCCTCGAGGAAAGCGTCCACGACGCGAGCGCAATCTTTCTTTGAGATCATCGGCCCGGCGGTGCGTGAAATCTGGGTCGTGACACGCTCGACGAGGTCGGCTTTAGTCATTGAAAAACTCCATATGGACGCGCGCCTGAGCGCGTAAGTGCTTTGAAACTATGGCTTTACTAATATGGTGTCAAGGCGATTTTGACGCTACCTGACTGCCACCCTGAGGGCACTGAGGAAGTCCTGGAAGAGGGGCCGGGCGTCGTGGGGGCCCGGCGCGGCCTCCGGATGGTACTGGACCCCGAAAACCGGGAGGGTTCGGTGCCGAAGACCTTCTATGGTTCCGTCGTTCAGATTGACGTGAGTGACTTCCAGATCGCCCGCACCCTTTACCGACCGCTCGTCTCCTTCGACCGCAAACCCATGGTTTTGCGACGTGATCAGGACGCGGCCCGTCTCGACTTCCTTCACTGGGTGATTTCCGCCCCGGTGTCCGTAGGACATCTTCGCGGTCGAGCCACCGAAGGTAAGTGCTAACAGCTGATGCCCCAGGCAGATCCCGAAGATGGGCACTCCTTTGGAGGTCAGTGTCCGGATGATCTCGGGAGCGTACGACACAGCATCGGGGTCGCCGGGCCCGTTCGACAGAAAGATTCCGTCCGGGTCCTCAGCCAGCGCCGCATCCGCCGATGTGTCTGCGGGGACTACGGTTACGCGGCAATCGTTCTCATCGAACAGTCTGAGGATGTTGCGCTTGATTCCGTAGTCGTAGGCGACGACGTGGTGACGCGCGCGCGGATCTCCCCAACTATAGCGCTCTCGGGTCGACACGCGGGACGCGAGATCCAACCCTTCCATAGACGGGCACGCCTCGAGCGCCGCCCTGCTCGCTTCGTCGGGCTGATCGCCGGCGCCGATGACTCCGCGCATCACGCCAACCGACCTCAAGTGCCGAGTTAGACGGCGAGTGTCAACATCTTGAATTATCGGAACTTGAGATGCTGCAAGCCAAGCTCCCAGTCCGCCCGTCGCGCGCCAGTTCGAGTAAGTCTCCGACAGCTCGCGAACCACTACTCCGGCGACCTGCGGCGCGCTGGATTCCGGGTCCTCCGCGTTGACGCCATAGTTGCCGATCTGTGGCGCCGTCATCACGACGATCTGTCCCCGATACGACGGATCGGTGAAGACCTCCTGGTAGCCGGTCATGTTGGTCGTGAAAACGACCTCGGCCACGGCGGGCAGCAGTGCCGCATTCGAGTCGGCCATGCGCCCACGAAAAAGGGTTCCGTCCTCAAGGAGGAGGAACCCCGGCTCAGTGATTCGAGTCTTGGCTGCCAACTTACCGCTTCGGAGTGGTAGCTGGAGGTTTCGCCATCTTCGTTCCCGAAGGAGCGGTGGTCGCCGGCGCTGGCTCGAGCGGAACCGCTGGAGCCGATGTCGGCGGAGGCGCCACGTTCTGGGGCTGGGTCCCCAGGCCCTTCTCGAGGACGGACCGCGGCGCCGACGTGTGCGTCGACATGATTTGCAGAACGAAGCAGAGACCGAGGAAAACGCCGCCGCCCCACCAGCTCATCTTGGTGAGGATGTTTCCGGCCTGACGGATTCCGATCAGTGCGTCGGGAGACGAGCTTGTGCCACCGAAGCTCGCGGCGAGGCCGGTGCCCTTTCCGCTCTGAAGCAGAATGGCCAGCATCAGCACGACGCAGTCTATGACGAGCAGTGTGAGAAGAAACGTGTAAAGCATTGATAGAATTAAGGTTCAGTCCAGCCTTTCAATATCGGCGGCGATGGGAATTCAGTCAAGTCTGCGCGATCGAGAGCCACGAAGACGCATCCACGCTTGCTCCTCCAACGAGGAGCCCGTCGACTTCCGGCGCGCCGAGAAGGCTGGCCGCGTTCGTCGAGTTGACGCTTCCTCCGTAGAGTATCGGAATCTCGTCGCCCCTGGTGCCGATCATCTGGCAGAGCTCCGAGCGGAGCACAGTATGAATCGCGGACGCATCGCCAACTGACGCGGTGAGGCCAGTACCGATTGCCCACACCGGCTCATAGGCGAGCATGAAATCAGCCGAGATGAGATTCGGCGTCTGCGATAATCCCTCGCGCAGCTGACGGGTCACGAGGCTCTCCGTTTCTCCCGCCTCTCGCTGCTGGATGGTCTCCCCGACGCAAAGCATGAAGGCGAGCTTGGCGCGCGATGCCGAGAGGCACTTCTTCGCGCACTGCGCGTCCGTCTCGCCGAAAACGTGTCGCCGCTCCGAGTGTCCCACGAGCACGACGCGCGCACCAGCATCGGCTGCCATCGGCGCCGAGATCTCGCCGGTGAAAGCCCCCTTCTCTGCCCAGTGAATGTTCTGAATTCCGGCCAGAACGTCGGTCCGGCCGGACGTGGCTGCCGCTACCGTGGTGAGTGAGACCGCGGGAGGGAAGATGATGACCGTGCGGTCGGTCCGCGGCGCGTAGCTCGCGAGAAACGCGCTCATGAAAGTCTTCGCCGCCGTCGGGCCGTTGTTCATCTTCCAGTTGGCAGCGAGAACTGGACGTTTCACTGGTCGGCCTCGTCGAGGATTTCTACTCCCGGGAGTTTCTTGCCCTCCAGGAATTCGAGTGACGCGCCGCCGCCGGTGGAGACGTGGCTCATCTTCCCCTCGAGTCCTGCTTCAGCTACTGCAGCCGCGGAGTCCCCGCCGCCAACGATCGTGGTCGCGCCCTTCCCCGTCGCGTTCGCCATCGCTTCCGCTACCGCGCGGGTGCCGGCGTCGAACGGCGGCGTTTCGAAGACGCCCATCGGGCCATTCCAGATGATCGTCTTGGCCGACGCGATCGCGCGCGAGTAGGACGCGGCCGATTGCGGCCCGATGTCGAACATCGCCTGATCTTTCGGAATTGCGTTGCGCGGGACGGCCTTTGCTTCGTTCGCTCGCTCGAGCGAAGGCGCGACCATCGCGTCGTGTGGGAGAGTGAGGCGCATGCCGCCACGCGCGAGCAGATCCTTCGCCATCGCGACGCGGTCTTCCTCGACCAGCGACTTCCCCGTCTCGAGCCCCATTGCCCGGTAGAAAGTGCACGCCATCGCGCCGCCGATCAGCAGTCCATCGACTTTCGGAAGTAGCTGCTCGATGACGTCGATCTTTCCCGAGATCTTGGCTCCGCCGAGTATCGCGATGAATGGGTGCTGCGGATTTGCGAGCGCGCCACCGAGGTACTCAAGCTCCTTCTGCATCAACAGTCCCGCCACAGCCGGCCGCAGATATTCGGCGACGCCGACGGTCGATGCGTGCGCCCTGTGCGCTGCGCCAAAGGCATCATTCACGAAAAAGTCGCCGAGCTCCGCAAGCGTTCGCGCCAGCCGTTGATCGTTCTTCTCCTCGCCGCCGAGGAAGCGCGTGTTTTCGAGGAGTAGAATCTCTCCCGCCTTGAGATTCGCGCACGCCTGAAGCGCCTCGTCCGAATCGGTCGACTCGACGAAGTTCACCTTGCACCCGATCAGCTTTTCGAGGCGCGCAGCCACTGGTTGCAGCGAGTACTTGGGATCCGGTTTTCCCTTCGGTCGTCCGAGATGTGAGAGAATTACCGGACGCGCGCCGCGATCGAGCAACAACTTGATCGTCGGCAGCGAGGCACGAATGCGCGTGTCGTCGGTGATGTTGCAATCGTCGTCGAGGGGAACGTTGAAGTCGACGCGAAGGAGGGCCCGCTTGCCCCGCACCTGCGCGTCGCTGAGATCGCGGACGGATTTCTTTTTCATGATCCGGGCTCGGTCTAGAGTCGCGACCCCATGAAGCGGAGCATGTCGACGCAGCGGCAGGCGTAGCCCCACTCGTTGTCGTACCAGCCCTGCACCGTGACGAGGGTGCCGTCGATGACGTTGGTGGTCTTCGAGTCGAGAATGCACGACGCCGGATCGCCGATGAAGTCGCTCGAAACGAGCTCCTCCTCCGTGTAGCGAAGGATCCCCTGGAGCGGGCCCTCGGCCGCCGCTTTCTTGAAAGCGGCGTTCACCGATTCCTTGGTGGCGCCCGCCTTCTCGATCTCGACGGTGAGAATCGTGTACGATACGTCGGGAGTCGGAACGCGAATGGAGCTGCCGTCGATCTTCCCCTTCACCTCGGGGATGACGAGCGAGGTTGCTTTTGCCGCTCCCGTCGTCGTCGGGATTATGGACAACGCCGCGGCTCGAGCGCGGCGCAGATCCTTGTGCGGGAGATCGAGGATCTGCTGGTCGTTGGTGTAGCTGTGGATCGTCACCATCGATGCGTGACGGAAACCGAAGTTGTCGCGAATGACCTTGACCATCGGCACCAGGCAGTTCGTCGTGCACGAGGCGTTGGAAACGATCGTGTGCTTTGCCGAATCGTACTTGTCGCTGTTGACACCCATGACGATGGTGATATCCTCGCCCTTGGCGGGCGCGGAAATCAGCACCTTCCTGGCACCCTGCTCGATGTGCTTGCGGGCAGCGGCGGCATCAGTGAAGCGACCGGTGGATTCGAGAACGATGTCCACGCCCAGCTCCTTCCACGGGAGCGCGCCGGGATCTTTCTGGGAAAGGATCTTGATCTCGTCGCCATCGATCACGATCGAATCCTTCCCCGCCTCGACGTCACCCTGATAGGTGCCGTGCACCGAATCGTACTTGAACAGGTGCGCCAGCGTTTTCGTGTCGGTGAGATCATTCACCGCGACGAAGTCGAGATCGGCGACGCCTTGGTTCTTCGCCGCGCGCACGACCTGGCGGCCAATGCGTCCAAATCCGTTGATGCCTACCCTTGTTGCCATTCCGCCAACTCCGTTCGGTTAAAGCCGGTCACCGCTTGCGTGAGCCCGGCCGAAAGTCACGTAACTGATTATTCGCGCACCCGATTCGTACAGCACCTTCGCGCACGTGTTGAGCGTCGCGGCTGTTGTCACAACGTCGTCGACGATCACGAGGTGCGCGCCGCTAAATTCCTCGAGCTGTCGTTCACCGGTGCGAAACGAACCCGCAACATTGTCCAGCCTTTCCTCAGGTGTCAACCTTGTCTGCGAGCCGGTCTCGCGCGACCGCACGACGACATCTTCCCATACGGGAATCCGCCACCGCAGCCCAAGTCCGCGAGCGATGAGCGCACTCTGATTATAGCCACGCTGGCGTCTTCTCGCTGCGGCGAGCGGAATCGGCACGAGCGCCGCTCTCTCGTCGACCACATCCGGCGGCCAGGATAGCCGACTCATCCGCTCCGCGATTTCATCTGCGACCGCGGCCCAGCCATCGTACTTGAGCGCGTGAACGATGCTCGACGCCGGCTCGACCGGCATCCAGCACACGGACCTAACGGCGCGAACGAACGGCGGGAGAAGCTCACACCATCGGCAGCGCCCGGTCGAAATCGGGTGGCCGCACCGCTCGCATCGCGGCGACGGCAGATAGGGCAGCCGCGACCAGCACAAACTGCACACGATTCCTGTCTCGAGTCGCGACAACAGTCGCTCGCAGGAAACGCAGGCGCGCGGCAGAAGAAGATCCATGACCCCGCTGAGATGCTCGCTTGCGCCAAACCTTCGACCTGCGCTCGCTAGAGCAGCGACTGCCGCATTACTTCCCGATCCGGCTCGATCCCGAACCAGCGCTGGAATGAGAGCGCGCCCTGTTCGAGCAGCATCGGCAAGCCGTCCGCCGCGGGATTGCCCCTCTTTCGCGCCGCTTTCACCCATGGCGTGTCTCCTCCGCGGCGGTAAACGAGGTCCATCACCGCGGCCGTCTTTGGAATGATTCCAACGTCCAGAGGTTGTTCGGCCTCCCGTTGTCCAACGGGGGTGGCGTTGACGATCAATGTCGCGTCCGCGAGCGCCAGTTCGACACTCTTTTCGACTCGCGCGACATCGCGAAAGCGTCGGGCCAGCTTTGACGCGCGCTCGGAGCTGCGCGCGACGATCGCGACCTGGGAGTCGGCCCATTGCTCCGCCGCCGCAATGACGGCGGCGGCCGCGCCACCGCTTCCAAGCACGACGATTCGCGCTCCTGCCGTCTCTCCCCCGAGCAGGGCGCGAGCGGCCGCGTCGAAACCTCCGACGTCGGTATTGTCGCCGTGCAGCCGGCCCGACTCGAACCAGAACGTGTTCACCGCTCCCACCCGCTTCGCGATATCGGTGAGCTCGTCGCAGCTGGCGTGGACTTTGACCTTGTGTGGAATAGTGACGTTGCCAGCAACACCGAGGTCCTTCAGCTTTCTGAGCAGCGCGAGAAGATCGCGGGGCAGGACGTCGACCGCCTCATAGAGGAGCGAAATCCCGGCCGCGCGGAGTGCGGCATTCTGAAGGGTTGGGGAGAGCGAATGCGCCACCGGATGCCCCAGCAGCACGAGCCGCCCCGGAATTTTGCTCACGGGAGCCACACTCTCAGCTGGCAAGGCGGTCGAACAACTTCTCGAGCTCCCGCTCCAGCACGTCGGCGGTGTGCCGGTAGGCTTCGAGGTCGCCGCCGTAAGGATCCACTACTCCCTGGTTCGCCGTGCCTGAGGCGTATTCGTCGATCACATGAACCTTTCCCCGCCCGCCCAGCTGCTTCACCTGCTCCACGTGGCCGGGTGTCATGACGAAAATGAGATCGGCTTCGGAGACAATCGCGGGCGTGAGCTTCCTGGCGCGATGTCCGGTGAGATCGATGTCGCGCTCCATTCCAACGAGGAGCGCCTCGTCAGTGGCGGGGACGTTGTCCCACGCATTCGTTCCCGCGCTCGAGACGTTGAGGTCCTCGATGCCCCGGTGCCTCGCGATCTTCAGCGCGAGCGCTTCGGCCATGGGGCTTCGGCAGGTGTTGCCGCTGCAGACGAAGAGGAGATTCATTCTCTACGCATCTCCGACAAGGTCGGGTACGCTCTCCCTCAATTTGGAGGCCGGGATCGCGCCCGGCCGAATGACTCGCGGGAGTCTTCCCGTGCAGTCGACAACGGTCGATGGCTCCGACTCCCGAAGGCGTCCGCCATCGAGAACGCGCAAAGTCCCGCGGGCGATCGCGTCACTCCACTGTGAGACGATCTGATCGGCCGCGGTGGCCGGCGGCACCCCGGGACGGTTCGCGCTGGTGGATGTTATGGGCTGGCCGTGCGCGAGAATGAGCCGCGCCAGCGAGCGATGCGGCGTCCATCTCACGGCAACGCCACCTTCCGGTCCGCGCACTAGATCGGGCACTCTCTTTTCGCCGCCGGGAAGCACGAGCGTGAGCGGACCTGGCCAGAATCGCGCGGCGAACGTCGACGCGTAGCCGGTGAGATGAAGTCCGAGACGCGTGATCATCTCACTGGCGGCGACGAGCAGGAGAAACGGCTTGCCGGGTGGGCGGCCTTTGAGGCTCACGAGCTGCTGCACGGACCGCTCATCCAGCGCGCCGCCAAATCCATAGACGGTTTCGGTGGGGTACGCGAGTACCTTTCCGGCGGCGAGATGGGCGAGCGATCCATTGATGGCAGCCTCGACTTCTCCCGGCGACCAGAACGGCACGACCATCGGCTGGGGCTTCATTCGCGGAAGATACTTAGCGCCTCCGCCAGCGCGAAATCATTTTCTTCGGTGATTTTGACCGCGCGTTCACTTCCGCGCACCACCACGACCGGCAGCCCGATCTGCTCGCAGAGCGCGGAGTCGTCGGTCGCCACGCGATCCGCCTCTCGCGCCTCGCGGTGCGCGCGCTCGAGGACCTTGCGAGGAAAGGCCTGCGGGGTCTGCGCTCTCCACAGCCCGAAGCGATCAACTGTCACGACGACCTTGCCGCTTGAATCGACCCGCTTGAGCGTGTCGGCGACCGGCAGAGCGGCGATGGCGCCATTTCCCTTCCGGGCTTCTTCGATCACCCGCGCAATCGTTTCGGTCGACACGAGGGGGCGAGCCGCGTCGTGAATGACTACGATCTCGCACTCGGCCGGAAGATCCTCGAGACCGTTGGCCACCGACTCGCTCCGGTGTCGTCCGCCAACCGACAGCAGGAGCCGCTCGGCGTCGCTCTGGAATATCCAGGGCGGCGGATCTCCGACGTACTCACGCGGCAGGACGCAGACCACCATTGCTACATCGGCCCGCGCCTGAAATGTCTGAATGCTGTGGAGCAGCATGGGCTTGCCCGCGACCCACCGAAACTGCTTGAGCTCCGTCGATCCGGTGCGTGACCCGGTGCCGGCGGCGACGATGATCACACCGACGTCGCGCTTCATTTAGGCGTGGAAGAGCTGTCGGAACAGATCGTTGACCGTTCGCACGCCGATGATTTCCAGGCCGCGCGGTCCGCGCTTTGGAATTCCCCGCTCCGCCATGTATGCGGTCGTCATCCCCATCTTCGCTGCCTCTCCGAGCCGCCGCTCGGCCTGCGATACCGGCCTGATCTCGCCTCCGAGCCCGACCTCCCCGAGAAAGATCGCGGAGTTTGCCACGGGGCGATCGTACACGCTCGATGCGAGCGCGCTCGCCACCGCGAGATCGCCTGCCGGCTCCTGCATCCGCACTCCTCCCACCACATTGAGGAAGACATCCAGCTGGGAGAAAGATAGGCCCGCCCGCTTGTCGAGCACAGCCAGGAGCAGCGCCAGACGACGCCCGTCGAATCCTGTGCTGACGCGCTGCGGAGTTCCGTAGCCCGCTTTCGCCGCGAGGCCCTGAATCTCGATCAGCACGGGACGAGAGCCTTCCAGCAGAGCTGTGACGGCGCTTCCGGAAGAGTTGTTGAGACGGTCGCCAAGGAAAAGCTCGGATGGATTCTCGACGGCGATGAGTCCTTCCTCGGTCATTCTGAAGACTCCGATCTCGTCCACGCTCCCGAACCTGTTCTTCGTCGCGCGGAGGATGCGGTGCTCCAGCATCCCCTCGCCCTCGAAGTAAAGGACCGTGTCGACGATGTGCTCGAGCGTCTTGGGGCCGGCGATGCCGCCGCCCTTGGT
>JADGQV010000118.1 GCA_017881465.1 Gemmatimonadaceae bacterium | reverse complement strand
GCGTGTAGCGGCTGTTAACTCACTCATACCGTGATCCTGTCCCTGTTAGTGCTTGCCCAGCTCACCAGCGTGGCCCAGCCGATCTACTCCTCCGCTGCGGTGCGCGATCTCGTCACCCGCGCGACGAGCGCGAACCACGCTCCGCCCCCGGAATTCGGCGGGTACCGGGCACACGTGGAGACCGAATTCTCCGTTCTTCTTCGCGACTCGCTCGGGCGCGAACGCTCGGCGCACATTGAGCAGGTCGCCTCCGCGGTCCACTGGACTCGGGGAGGAAGCTACGACATGCACATCCTCGGTTATCGAACGCAGTCGAGGGGATCATTGGTATCGATGATGAGCTTCGTCGGTGGCTGGACCGAACCGTCCCTCTATGGTGAGCGACTGACACTCGGCGTCCAACTGGACAGCTCGCGGCGGCTGCGCCGGAAGCCACAGTCCGATACGATCGTTGCGGTTCATCCGTTCGCGGCCGACAGAGAACAGTTCTATCGGTATTCCGGCGGCGACACTGTTGTCGTGATGCATACGCTCACGCGCACTATTCCCATTGTGCGCGTGCATGTGACGCCGCACCTGCGAGACTCCACGCGCTTCGCCGCGTTCGACGGGGAGATCGATCTCGACGCCGATCGTGCGCAGATCGTGCGGATGCGTGGGCAGTTCGTCGTCCTCGGAAAGGCGAAAGGAGGAGGCTCGTTCATTACCCGAATGTCGCGCCTCGCAACGCGAATGCCGGGCCTCGTCGCTGTCGCGTACTGCGAGTTCGTCAACGCGGAAATCGAGGGGCGCTATTGGCTGCCCGCATTCCAGCGCACCGAGCTCCAGTCTTCCTTCGCACTGCTGGGCGACACGCGTGCCGTGACGCGCGTCGTTTCCCGCTTCAGTGATCACCTTGTTGATAGTACAGCCGATACTGTTGCAGCTACCGAGGCGGCCACCGGCATTCCGCACCACACTACATGGGCGCCATCCGATAGTGTGAGCCATTATCACGGCTGGACGCAATCGCTCGGCGACGCCACCACGAATGTTACAGCGGATGACTTCGACGACGTCGCGCCTGACATCTGGAAGAAAACCGGCGGAGTGCGGGTCGATCTCTTTCCGGAGAGAACGGACAATGTCGTCCGCTACGATCGAGTGGAAGGACTCTACACCGGCGTCGAATTGAACCTTCATATGAGGAACGTCGTTCCTGGTTTGAGCGCGGGCGCGATCGTGGGCCGGGCGTGGACCGAGGAAACGTTTCGCGGCGGCGCGCACGTCGCGCTGCGTCGCGATCCCTGGACTGTACGTGCGCTGGCAGAACGAACCCTCGCCACGACCAACGACTTCATCCGGCCGCTCGGGCCGACGAGTGGTGGGCTCGCGGCGATGGTCGGCTCGACGGACGACTTCGACTATGTCGACCGGCGTGTGGCACTGGCGTCAGTGATGCGCGTGCTCGGCTCGCTCGATCGCGGGTTCGTGATGGCCCAGCTCGGGGGAGGGGACGATCGAGCCGAGCGTGCACGACTGACTCATGGGATAATCCTTGGCGGATCTTTTCGTCCGAATCGCGGAGTTACCGAGGGCACTTATGCACTCGGTGTAATCGACACCGAGCTGCACCCTGACGTGACCGGCGAATCGATGGATCCCGGCATTGGCGCTGCGACCCATTACGAGATCGGTCGCGGAGGACTCGACTGGCAGCGCGCGCAGCTGTCGCTGTTCGGAAGAAAATATTGGGGACCGATCGCATTGTCCGTCGACGCGGAGGGCGGCGCAGTGTGGGGAGCAGCCATTCCCCCGCAACAGCTCTTTGAGATGGGTGGAAGTGGAGTGCTTCCAGGTTACGCGTACAAACAGTTTGCCGGGGATCGCGCGGCACTCCTGCGTAGCGATGCGTCTTATTCATTTCCGATTTGGAGATCTCCACGCCGCTTCTGGCGGAGCTTTTTCATTCCCGGATTGGGGCCTGGATTAGCGGCACGCCTGCAAGGGGGATGGACCGAGCTCCTGTCAAACGCCTCCCGGGTCGCTGTTACGGAGCTGGGGGCGGGATGGAGCGCGACCCCTGTGTCAGTCCCCACAGGCGGTTTTCGCGCAACGTTCGGATTGGGAGTGACACTGTTTTCGGGATCGCTTCACCTCGGCATTGCCCGCCCGGTTGATCATCAAGCACCATGGCGATTGGTGGGCGGTCTCGGGCGGAATTTCTGATCTCGATCTTACAGGGCGTTCAGTCGGTTTACAACGAGCCGCGACGCTTAAGGACGAACTCGACAAGACTGCCTCACACAATGAACATCACTTGAGCCAGATCAGATGGGCGCTGAGCTCCTGAGATTGCGGCGGCTCAAAGGCCGCATCGAGCGCTGACTCAGCGCGGTGGGGCCCCTCGAGCGCCGTCATAGACGCGATCAATCCGGTTCAGAGCGTCGTTTTCGGCGGGCGGCCACGCGGCTTTCCAGGATCGTTCTGCGCGTCCGTGACTTCAGCGCGTTCTTCTCCTGCGTCGACTGCCAACCGATCTTCCCGAATCTCCAGCCGCATCCTGCCAAAGAAGCTCATGTAGACGTTGGCGAGCCATACCAACGAGAAGCCTGCGATGAGATAGCCTCGCCAGTCATCGAACAGCAGCGTGTAACGAGTGATCAAGAGGAAGAGGGCGGCGACATAATGACTGAAGCAATACTCGCACGTGAACACATAGAAGAATTTGCGCGAGTATAGGCGCCGGCACGATTTGCATTTCGCAGCGCACCAGTCGCGAGGCTCGCGAAACATTTCCTCGTGAGTCACGGTCCACGTGATGCACGCGATCGGAATCGGGAGAACGAACAGCAATACAAGCTGAACACCCAACGTCATACATTCACCGGGTCGTTCCACCTCGACGTGCGCGCGTCAAAGGGGTATGGGTGCATACTCCGTCGCGAGACTGCCAGAACCATGTACCAGCTCAGGCGGGATTGCAACACGCATCAATCACCCATCACGCGAATATGTAGGCTGCGAGCTATCGAGCCGCAAAGCTATCGGCCCCCCTGCTTCAGTCTCCAGATAACCAGTGCGCGGCAAGAACTACACAGTGCGACTGGTCGCTCGGGACAGCTGTTCCGAGCGACGTCTGGGTCCGTAACGCTCGAACAGCTCGTATCCGAGTGCCCCCTGGACGTCGTGTCCCACCTTTGTCTGGACATCGTGGAAATCCACCGATGCAACACGGGCGTTCAAGAGCGCCGCTGTTCCCACCCGAACACTCCGCGCGTTTCCGATCCTTACGCTTGTCTTGCTGTTGCCCACCGCCGTGCCGCGCATGAACCGCGACCACTCCACTTCCGCCAATCGCGCGAACGCGCTGTCAAGCACGAGCGCACCCGAGCCCGAATCGAGTATGAGTAGTGTCGGATGTCCGTTCACTTCGACGCGTACGAGCGCGTAGTCACCCCGCAGCTCGAATGGAACGACGACCGGAGCCCTCAGCCGACTCGCTTCCACGCCCGAGCAGCCGGCGATGATGAACGCGAGGAATGTCGCGATGGTCTTCATTGGCTCGACCGTACGGCGGGAGAGGCAACCGGGTTTCTGTGAGATGCGATCGGCCAGCGAATTCAGTAGCCCGCCTGGCTCGCGAACCGTTGACCGCACTCCTTGCGGCATACATCTTCGACTTACTGGCCCGAGGCCTTCTGTGAACCGGTCACACCCTGATGACCAGGAGCTGGCATGCATGAGAAGGTTGTGGTCATTACCGGCGCGAGTGGCGGGATCGGCGCTGCGGTGTCCGAGGCGCTGGCGGCGCGTGGAGCGTCGCTCGGGCTGGTGGCACGGCGCGAGAATGCGCTGGGCGCAGTAGCCGCTCGTTGTGGCCAGTCTGCACATCCGATCGTCGCCGACATGACACGCCGTGAGGACGTGCGCCGAGTGGTTCAGGAGACGCTTGCGCGGTTCGGCCGGATCGACGTCTGGGTGAACAATGTCGGGCAGGGGATTTCCCGCCTGCCGTCACAGCTAACGGATGAAGACATCGACGACATCATGCGGACCAACGTCAAGTCTGCTCTGTACGGGATGCAGGAGGTCATGACCCACTTTCAGGCGCGGAATGCCGGACACGTGATCAACATCTCGTCGATGCTGGGGCGGATTCCGTTCGTGATCACGCGATCAGCGTACAGCGGCGCGAAACACTTTCTGAATGTTCTGACCGCGAACTTCCGAGCTGAGGTGCAGCAGACACATCCAGGAATCCAATTCTCCCTCATCTCACCTGGAGTGGTGCGGACCGACTTCGGGCTGCACGCTCGCCACGGTGGGCCCGACTCACGCCAGCTACCTGGCTCGCAGAGTGCTGAAGAAGTGGCGGCAATCGTCGTTAGCGTCATCGAATCGCGGCGCCCCGACGTGTACACACGGTCCGGCGCGCACGCCCAGGTCGTCGCGTACTTCGACTCGCTCGGCGCGGATCCGTGAGCGAGATCCTCGAGTAGAGTCGAAAGCATATCGAATATCAGGGTGGGACAATGAATGACAGCGCGATTAGCGGAATATAAGTTCCGCAGTTATCAGCGCACCCGCGTATATTTTCCTGCCCTGACTCCAACCCCGACAGCCCCTGGTCGATTCCGGCCGCCCACGCTTGACCACGCCGCAGCCTCCATTTCCGGAGCTTTCAACTCTCCGTAGCGAGCTCGCCCGGCTCGATGAATCTCTCCTCGGGCTTGTCGCTCAGCGGCAGGCGATCGCGAGCGAGATCGGTCGCATTAAAGCCAGGATAGGCCGCTCGACCCGTGACTTCGGGCAGGAAAAGGAGGTGATCGGGCGAGTGAGGCGTGTCGCCACCGGGCTCGATCTCGATCCCAATTTCGCCGAGCGCCTCGCGCTGCTCCTGATTCGCGCGTCGCTCACGGTTCAGGAACAAGACAGAGTTCTTGCCAGCGCTGAAGGAGAAGACAGGAAAGTTTTGATCATCGGCGGCGCCGGCAAAATGGGCCGCTGGTTCGCTCGGTTTCTACATTCACAAGGATTCACGGTCGAAATCGCGGATCCAGCCGGCTCTGTTGGCGAGTTTCCGCATCTGGACGACTGGCGCACGTCGACGCTCGAGCACGACATCGTCATTGTCGCCGCTCCGCTCCGGCAGTCCGCTGCGATTCTCGAAGAGCTCGCCCGACGAAGACCAAAAGGAATCGTGTTCGACGTGGGATCTCTGAAAACTCCGCTGCGTCCTGGACTGACAAAACTGGTCAAGGCGGGGGTGCTCGTAACCTCGGTCCATCCGATGTTTGGTCCGGATACCGATCTCCTCTCCGGCCGCCATATCATCTTCGTGGACGTTGGAGTGCCCGAGGCCACGCGGCGCGTGCGTGATCTGTTCTCTTCGACCATGGCCGTACAGGTAGAGATGGATCTCGACGCACACGATCGTACCGTGGCCTACATCCTCGGATTGTCACACGCGGTCAACATCGCGTTTCTTGCCGCGCTTGCCAACAGCGGAGAAGATGCGGAGAGATTGAAGCAGCTCTCGAGCACGACCTTCGACGCGCAGCTCGAAGTGGCGCGCCGGGTAGCGAGCGAAAACCCTCACCTTTACTTCGAGATTCAGTCGCTGAACGAGTATGGAATGTCGGCGCTGAACGGCCTGATGTCAGCGGTACAGCGGGTGACCTCAGCGGTTCAGCGCGGAGACGAAGCGGAGTTCACCGCGCTGATGCAGCGAGGCGCGGACTATGTCGCGAATGTCCAGCCGCGCTGAGCCGGTCATTCGCTATGATGAAGTGTTCGTTCGAGGAGTCCTCCATGCCGCACCGAAGCAAGTGCTGCCCCACGTTTCGCAATAGCCACAGAGAGAGAGCGATGCCCAATCACGACCTGCCCCGCCGAACCTTTCTCAAAGTCGCCGCCCTCGGCGCCGCGGGCGCGGCCTTTAGCGAGCCCGACGCCGTCCGCGCGGCGGGTCGTCGCACCGTCGCGCTCACGCCGACCGAGGATGTCGGCGTGAAGCTCGGTGTCGCCAGCTATTCGCTGCGAAACTTCTCGCGCGAGAAGGCCATCGAGATGACCAAGGCTCTCGGCACGCCATACATCAACCTCAAATCGGTGCACCTGCCGTACGACGCGTCGCCGGCGCAGATCGCCGCAGCGCGAGCCGAGGTCGAAGCCGCGGGGCTGCACATCGTCGGCGGCGGGACGATCACCTTCGACACTGACACCGACGACGGCGTGCGAAAGTACTTCGACTACGCCAGGGCAGCGGGCATGCCGGTGATGGTCAGCACCTGCGACCCAAGCGTGCTGCCGCGCGTCGAGAAGTTCGCGAAGCAGTACAACATCAAGGTCGCCATCCACAACCACGGGCCCGAGGACAAAAACTTCCCGTCGCCGTACGACGTCCTCAAGGCTGTGAAGGGGATGGACCCGCGCATGGGGCTGTGCATTGACATCGGCCACACGGTGCGCACGGGCACCGACGTCGTGCGCGCGGTTGCCGACGCCGGAGCGCGCCTCCTGGACATGCACGCCAAGGATCTGCGCGATCTGAAAGTGATGGAGAGCCAGTGCATCGTCGGCGAAGGACGGATGCCGATCGCAGAAATCTTTCGTCAGCTCCGAGCAATGCGATATCCCGGCTACGTCAATCTCGAGTACGAGATCGACGCCGACGACCCGCTGCCGGGAATGAAGCAGTCGTTCGCCTATATGCGAGGCGTGCTCGCGGGGCTCGCGTCCGCCTGACAGCCGCAAAACTATAATGTCCAGCGTCACGCTCCGGATTCCTATGATCGCCCTAGCCAGTCCGCTAGAGCCTCGGCAGATAAGCCGCGCCTTTCAGGGTGCGATGCCGGCCGTCGAACC
>JADGQV010000009.1 GCA_017881465.1 Gemmatimonadaceae bacterium | reverse complement strand
GATAATCCCTATGCGGTCGAAGTGAGATTGAGCGGCGGAATGCAGGAAATTGCGATTACTGGAACCGCACAACCAGGTGCAGCCGCGCGTTTCACGCGAATTGGCGCTTTCCACGTGGACATTCAACCGCGCGATACACTGCTGATCCTCACCAACAACGATGTTCCAGGCGTGATTGGCCGCGTGGGAACCCTACTCGGCGAGGCGGGCGTCAACATCGCCGAATATCATCAGGCGCGTCTGGCTCAAGGAGGCCAGGCTCTTGCCGCCGTGTCGGTCGATGGAGACGTAAGCGAGACGATCCGCGAATCGCTGCTTCGTCTTCCTGATGTGTCGTCTGCTGCCGTCGTCTGCTTTCATTCCGGGTGAGTGTCGGCCTAAGCAGCGACAAAAGTGTCAGGGAAGCTTATTCAGCCGATGCATCCGGTCTTCATCTGGTTCCAGAGCTGGTAGCTCGACCTGAATCGGTGGAGGAAGTCGTCGAGCTGCTGCGTCAAGCGGCGACTGACCGCACGCCGATCACATGTGCGGGCGCACAGACGAGCACGACGGCTGCATCCATTACCGACAAGGGCGTGCTCCTCTCCCTTCGCGCACTCGATCGCATTTCAGCGATCGACGAAAGGGCAAGAACGATCAAGGTTGGGCCGGGGGCGCTTGTCGGCGAAATTAAGCGATCCGCGGCAACGGCCGGTCTTCTCTTCGCTCCAGACCCGACCAGCGAAGAAGAGTCCACGATTGGCGGAGCGATTGCCTGCAACGCGTCCGGGGCTCGCACGTTCAAGTACGGTGCAGCGCGGAAGCACGTGCAGGCACTCAAGGTAGTGATGGCAAACGGCGAGCTGATGGAGTTTCGGAGAACCAATCTCGAGAAGAACACCGCCGGCTACGCACTTGCCCACGATCCCATCGATTGGTTCATCGGGAGCGAAGGTACCCTCGGAATCGTGGTGGAAGCCGAGCTCGCTCTGCTACCGCTCCCGGCTCACGTTGTCGGACTCGCGGTCTTCTTCAGGACGGAGGAGGAAGCGCTGAGATTCGTGGTGGCGACGCGAGAGTCGGGTACGGTAGCGCCGCGGTGCATTGAGTACTTCGACGATCAGGCAATCGGAATCGCGCGCACTGTGGCTCAGGGTGGAATGTTGCCGGACGGATCGACGGCGATGATATACGTAGAAGAAGAAGTTGGCGATGATCTCGATTCCACACTTGGCAGATGGGGCGAACTCATCGAATCAATTGCTCCGGATTTCGATCCGCTCGTTTTTGATGGTGAGGCAAGGTTGAGAGAAGCCCGAAAAATTCGTCACAGTGTTCCATCGACGATGAATGAGCGGGGAACCAGGTACCGCGATGCAGGCGGGAGAAAGGTTTCTACCGACTGGGCGGTGCCGTATCATAAGGTCGGCGAGGCAATTCGAACTGCCCGTGCATTTGCTGCGGACCGTGGTGTTGAGCAAGCGGTGATCTATGGTCACGTCGGTAACGGGCACCCTCATCAGAATTTCATTGCTCGTAATGCGCGAGAGCTCGCTACCATAGAAGGGGTTGTCGAGCAGACGCTAAAACGCGTGCTTGCACTTGGCGGCACGGTAGCGGCGGAGCATGGGATCGGAAAGATCAAGCGCAGGTGGCTTCCGCTCCAGATGAATGGGCTACAGATCGCAATGATGACGGCAGTAAAGAGAGAGCTGGACCCTCTTGGAATTCTCGCACCCGGGAATATCCTGTGAGCCGCTTCAATTCCGTTGTCTTCGATGTCGACTCGACGTTGAGCGGTATCGAAGGAATTGACTGGCTGGCCGCATTGCGTGGTGCTGACGTCGAAGCATGGAGCGCCGAGCTGACGGCAAGGGCGATGAAGGGGGAACTTCCGATCGAAGCCGTTTATGGTGAAAGGATGCATGCGGTGAAGCCCGCCATGGCGGAAATCGAGCGGTTGGGGCGAGCATACGTCGAGCGCATTGCGCCGCGCGCCCGGGAAACACTTACCGAGCTCCGAGCACATGGGATAGATCTGGTGATGGTCAGCGGCGGACTGCGTGAGGCGATATTGCCTCTCGCCAGGGAGCTGGGAGTTGACGAACAGCAAGTCCACGCGGTGTCCATCTTCTTCGACGAAGAGGGAAATTACGCCGGGTTCGATGAGCGGTCTCTTCTAACGCGGCAGAACGGGAAACGGACGACTGTACGCGACATGGGTCTCAGGGGTCCGATATTGGCAGTCGGAGATGGCATGACGGATTG
This sequence comes from Gemmatimonadaceae bacterium, assembly GCA_017881465.1. Lineage (GTDB taxonomy): Bacteria > Gemmatimonadota > Gemmatimonadetes > Gemmatimonadales > Gemmatimonadaceae > UBA4720. Next base: position 35,964 of record JADGQV010000009.1, on the reverse strand, counting down.
CGAAATCAAACCCGTCGTGGATAGCTTCGCCGCCTTTACTGGATTCATGCGACGCGAGCCCGTTGTGCAGCGCGCCGATTTCGTGATCGAGAATTTCGACCAATTGAGAGAACTCATACTGGAATGATCCCCATAACAACCTTCGGCACTTTTTTCCTGCCAGGACCGACCGAAGTTCGCGAAGAAATCATGACGGCCATGCTTCAGCCGATGATTCCACATCGCGGGCCGGAGTTCGAGAAACTCTTCGAGCGGCTTCAGCAGGGCCTTCGTCCCATATTCAAGACGGAGCGCCCGGTTTACATCAGCTCATCGTCGGCGACCGGAATGATGGAGGCTGCGATCCGCTGCGCTGCTCCGGGCCGGATCCTCTGTCTGGTGAACGGAGCGTTCTCGGAGCGATTCGCGCACATCGCGTCGATGTGCGCGCGCGATGTTGATCGCTACGAAGTCGCGTGGGGACAGGTGCACGCGATTCCCCAGCTGGACGAGCGTCTCTCGATGCGAAAATACACCGCCATCACAGTAGTTCATTCCGAGACATCGACCGGCGCGTTGAACGATGTGCGCGCAATCTCGGATTGCGCACACCGCCACGGTATTGCCTGCCTGATCGACAGCGTGAGCGGACTTGGCGGATCTGAGCTTCATTTCGATGAATGGAAGCTCGATTACGTTCTGACCGGCTCGCAAAAAGCGCTGGCCCTTCCGCCGGGTCTTTCTTTCGCTGTCGCATCGACGAGCTTCATCGATCAGGCCAATGGCACCCACGGTCGCGGCGTCTATTTCGACCTTGTCGAGCTGGATGCGTACGCGCGGCGGAACCAAACGCCGAGCACGCCGGCGCTCACTCTGCTCTACGCGCTGGAAGCGCAGGCCAAATCGATTGCGGCAGAGGGGCTCGAGGCCCGCTGGGCACGGCACAAGGCAATGGCTATCCGCACACAGGAATGGATTACAAAGATCAGCGACGAAACGGGGAAGAAGTTGGGCAACATCGCTCCTCTCGGATCTCAATCGCCGACGGTATCCACCATCAGGCTTCCCTCGGATGTCCCGGCGGAAGCCTTCACTGCCGCAGTGGCAAAGCGCGGGATTGTAGTCGGAACCGGTTACGGCAAGTTGAAGAGCTCCACCTTTCGCATTGGCCACATGGGTGACCACACCATGGAATCGCTCGAGCGCTGCCTTGCAGCGTGTTCGATCGTGCTGCGTTCTTGACTCAGGTATCAGTCTCGAATGCCGGTGTCGAATTCGGCGCGTCAAAGATCTTCGGGGGAATAACATTCACCGTAGGGCGGGGCGATCGTTGGGGGATCCTCGGCCGGAACGGAAGCGGCAAGACGACGCTCTTCCGCCTGATTATCGGCACGTATCAGCCGACCGAAGGAGTCGTCACACGCCAGCCCGGCCTGCGTTTCGGCCTCCTCGAGCAACACCGTGACTTCGGTGGGGCCAAGACAGTGTGGGAAGCTGGCGCAGGGGAGTTCGCCGATCTGCTCGCGCTGGAGCTTTCCCTTGCCGAACAGGCCAACCTCCTATCGCAGGTAGGTGAGTCCGCGATGCCGCAAATGCTTGCCAAGTATGATCGCGACCTCGAGCGATTTGATCGCGAAGGCGGATATACTTTCACTCCACGGGTGGATGCCGTCCTGCAGGGACTGGGTTTCAATGCGGAGAAAGCCCGGACCCAGCCGCTCGAACAGTTGAGTGGTGGTGAACGCGGAAGGCTTGGTCTGGCGAGGCAACTGGTGAGTGCCGCCGATGTCCTGCTTTTGGATGAGCCAACGAATCACCTCGATCTGGAAACGACGCGCTGGCTGGAGGATTACCTTCGAAATACCGACAAGACGGTCTTGCTGATCAGTCATGATCGTGCATTTCTCGCCAACGTAGTGGATCACGTGCTTCATCTCGAGGGCGGAAGTGCGGTCGCGTATTCGGGAAGCTACGAATCATTCGTGGTGCAGCGGGAAGAACGAAGGCTAAGCCAGCGCCGCGCCTACGATAAACAGCGCAAGGTGATAGCCGAAGAGGAGGACTACATCAGGCGCAACATCGCTGGCCAGAACTCGAAACAGGCCAAAGGGAGGCGCAAGCGGCTCAGCAGAGCTCCGCGACTCAGCTCTCCCACCGCGGAAGAAGGGAGCGCCATGGGGCTGAGACTCGATGTATCAGCGCGAGGCGGCGATCAGGTCGCGATAGCGCGGAGTGTAACGCTGGAGGTCGAAGGAAGAACCCTGATCTCGGACTTTACCGCAACCATTCAGCGTGGCGATGTTGTCGGCTTCGTCGGTCCGAACGGCAGTGGGAAATCGACGTTCCTTCGTGCGCTAATGGGCGAGCGCGATGTCTCAGGCGGAGAGTTGAGGGTAGGCGGCTCCGTTCAGCCGAGCTACTACCGCCAGGATATGGCGCAGGTGCCGATGGATCGAACGCTCTACGACGTCATAAGCGAGCTAAGGCCACAATGGGAACGCCGACAGGTTCAGGGTCATCTCGCCAGGTTCGGATTTTCCGGCGATGAAGCTCAGCGTCGAGCCGACACGCTGTCTGGTGGAGAGCGGGCTCGGGTCGCGCTCGCGATGATGGTACTCGGCCGGGCGAACTTCCTTCTACTCGACGAGCCGACCAATCACCTCGACATTGAATCGGTGGAAGCACTCGAGGACGCCCTCGGGGAGTACGAAGGAACGATACTGCTGGTTAGCCATGACCGCGCGATGCTGGAGGCGCTGACGTCGCGAGTGTGGATTTTGCATGAACGCCACATCACCGATTTCCCCGGATCCTTCACCGAATGGGAGGAGCAGAGTCGGGAGCGCGAGCACGCGGCCGCAGTCACGGCCGCGGAGCAGGAATCGTTGCGACGGGTCAAGGAGCATAAGACGACCAAACGGCGCGAAGCACAGGGAGTCGAGAGCCGTGCAGCGCTTCGCGAAGTACGTCGGCGAGTCGAGGACTCGGAGAAAGAGGTTGCTGCACTCGAGAAAAAGATCGTGGAGCTTACGGCGCTGCTCGAGGATCCCGAGCTCTACACGAGCCGCGAGGGAACCGAAAAATCTCTGATCGCCGGCAGGGAGCTGGACGAAACACGGCGTCGGCTCGACATCGCCCTTGAAAACTGGACGGCGGTGACGGAACGTGCGGAGCAGCTATCGGCGACCTGATCGAATCAGAACTCGCCGATGAATCCTATCTCCACTTCGAGATGTTGGTCGAACCGCTCATGCACCTTGTCCTGCGCCATCGTGATTAGCTCGCGGACATCCTTCGCGGTTGCCTTCCCGAGATTAACCATGATGTTCGCGTGGATGTGGGAGATCTGGGCATCACCATGTCGGAAACCCTTCAATCCGACCTGATCGATCAGGCGGCCGGCTCCCACGCCTTCGATCTTCTTGAAGATCGAGCCGGCGCTGGGATGATACTCGAGCCAGGGATGCTTGCCGCCCCGCCAGCTCAGGTTTTCCTGCATGATGCGATGCATCACCGATTTGTCCCCGGGCTCGAGCTGGAACGTCACCGCCAGCGCGATGTCCCGCTGCTTGTGGAGCGTACTCGTGTCGTAGCCGAACTGCATGTATTCCCTGTCGACGGTTTTCCGCTTCCCGTCGTAGGTCAGCAGCTCGGCCGTCTGAAAGATCTCGGCAATGAACATCGTTCTCTCACGGTCTGGGGCAGGTGAGAGAAAGTGTAGATTCTGCCAGACGGCCCCGCCGACTGTGCTGGGGATTCCAACGTAGTGTTCGAGCCCCGACAGCCCGCGCTCGACGGCCTGGGGTATCAACTTCGCCATCACCGCACCGCTCTCGACCCAGAGTCTTCCGTCATTGAAGAACTCGAGGTGGCTCGAGGTATTGCGGATGATCAGGCCGCGGAACCCCTTGTCGCCGATGAGAATGTTGGCGCCGAGTCCGAGCACGAAATACTCGAGTCCGAGCTCCCGGGCGGCAGTAACTGCCCCTGCCAGTTCCTCGACCGATGTTGCATCGTAAAAGAGATCGGCTGGACCACCAATCCTGAATGTGGTGTATTGAGCAAGAGGCTCATTGCGCTTGAGCCTCTTGGCGTCGAGCCGAGTTATCAATTGCCCGTAGTAGTCCGAGCGGGCTTTCCCAGAATCTGACATGTCCGAAAGAAAAGGTGTCTGGCGTTACTGCGCCACTCTTGTGCTTCTCGTATCGGTACTCGCTCCGATGCAGGCGCGGGGCCAGCGAGCGGAGCTCGCGAAGATCATTCAACGGAAGGTTCTGGCTAATGGCCTCGAGGTAATCGTCGTCGAAAACCACGGTGTCCCATTAGCGACGATCGAAATCGACGTAAAGAACGGGTCGTTTACGCAGACCCCCGAGTACGAAGGACTGGCTCACATGTACGAGCACATGTTCTTCCGCGCCAATTCGAAGTATCCGGAGCCCAATCAATTCTGGGACAGGGCGTCGGACCTCGGAGCGGTGTTCAACGGAACCACCCAGGAAGAAAGAGTCAACTACTACATGACCGTCCCCGCGGAAAAGCTGGGAAACGGAATCGAGCTGCTGGCCACGGCGCTGAAAGGCCCGTTGTTCCGTCGCGACGAGCTCGAGCGGGAGCGGCAGGTTGTAATCGGGGAGTACGACCGAAATGAATCGAGCCCGTTCTTCGAGCTCTCGCGCCAGGCGGATGCGAAGCTTTATCCCGGCAACTTCAGCAGAAAGGATGTAATCGGTAACCGGCAGATAGTACTGACCACGACGCCCGAAAAAATGCGCGTCATTCAGAACAAGTATTATGTCCCGAACAACTCTGTTCTGATCGTTGCCGGCGATGTGAGCCCTGCAGCTGTGTTTGCTCTCGCCGAGCGGGAGCTAGGGCAGTGGGGTCGCGGTGCCGACCCATTCGTCGCCGATCCGATTCCGACTATTCCTCCTCTTCGGAAAAGCCAGGGAGTGCTCGTTGAGGCACCCGTGGGCGCGGTGACCGTGCAGGTTCAGTGGCAGGGTCCGAGCGTCGGACTGGATCCCAAGTCTACGTACGCGGCGGACGTCTTTTCGGACGTGATGAACGATCCACGGTCGCAGTTCCAGCAAAGGCTTGTCGACAGCGGACTATGGCAAGCCGTGGGCGTCAATTACTACACGCTCAATCACACCGGACCGATTACAATCAGCGGACAGACATCGCCTGAACAGCTTCGCGAAGCGCTCGCGGCCCTCTACGGCGAGATAGCGAAGTTCGATACCCCGGGCTACTTCACATCGGACGAGCTCGAGGCGGTCAAGGCGCATCGCGCTGTAACTTCCGCATTCGATCGTGAGCGGGCCTCGGGGTTTGCGCACACGCTGGGGTTCTGGTGGAGCGTCGCCAGCCTCGAGTATTACATGGGATACGTTGACTACATGGCACAGCAGACACTTGGGGACCTCCGCGCGTATGCGCGCCGCTACATCGTGGGGAAGCCGCACATTGCGGGAGTTCTCATTGCGCCTGATGCACGGCAGTCGCTGAAGCTCGCTCCAGAAGACCTGGTGATGGCGGGGACACGCTGATGCTGCTTTCAATTGCGCTGGCGCTGGCAACGGCCACTACGAGCTTTGATGTATCGGGCGTGCACGTCATTTTGCGGCAGAACGACGCCAACAACGTCGTCGCGGCAAACCTCTATTTGTTGGGCGGAGCCCGGCAGGTCACTGAGGCGAACGCGGGGATCGAGCCCATCCTGCTCGATGTCTCCGAGCGCGGAACCAAAAAGTTCCCCAAGAATTCGCTGCGTCGCGCGATGTCGCTTCTGGGGAGCGAGATGGTAGTTGCTCCGAACGCAGACTGGACGATGTTTGGAATCCGCTCGAGCACTGAAGTATTCGATTCCACCTGGTCGATATTCGCCGATCGGGTAATGCATCCGAACCTGGCCAAGTCGGAAATAAGCCTGGTGAAGGCTCAATACCTGTCCGGAATCAGACAGCGGAGAGATGATCCCGATGCGCTGGCAGACTATCTCGCGGACAGCATCACTTATGTGGGCCACCCGTATGCGGTCTCGGTCGTAGGCAACGAGAAATCGATCCAGGCTGTCGACTCGGCGTCACTGCGTGAGTATCACCGCACACAATTCGTGACGTCCCGAATGCTGCTGGTCGTGGTGGGGAACGTCGACCGCGCACACATCGAGCGGCTCGTGAACCAATCGATCGGGCAGCTTCCTCGCGGCAGCTACAGGTGGACTGCGCCTCCGCGTATTCCCGAGGCACAGACAGCGGTCGTGATCGAGCGTCGCCAGCTGCCCACCAACTACATACTGGGCTACTACAGTGGCCCGCTCGCGGGTGGCGAAGACTATCAGGCGCTCAGAGTCGCGACATCGGTTCTGACCGGCCGCATGTTCGCGGAGATTCGGACCCGGGAGAATCTTACCTATGATGTGCACGCACCTTTTGTCGATCGGGCGGCGACCACGGGGGGACTGTACGTCTCGACGGTTGCTCCGGACACGACACTGAAGCTGATGCGCGCGGCGATCGTGGATCTCCAGCAGGGAATGCTCGACCCGGTTGGGCTCAAGCAGCTCGAAGAACAGTTCATAACTGAATACTTCCTCGACAACGAAACCAACGCGGCCCAGGCGGACTTCCTGGCGCGATCACAGCTTTATGAAGGCGACTACCGGGAAGCCGATCGCTTCGTGGACGAGTTGAAGAGTGTAACCCCCGAAGCGGTTCAGAGAGTGGCGAGGAAATACATGAAAGGCTTCCGCTTCGCGTATGTCGGCGATCCATCGAAGTTGGATCCACGCACGATCAGTTTGTTCTGACGACCGGAGAGCGTCGACGCGGCAGTAGCGCCTATTCCGCGAATTCCTCGGCCACAGCCCGCGGATCCATCGCACCACTATAAAGCGCCATCCCAACGATGGCGGCCGCGACACCGCGGTCTTCCAAGGCGCGCAGATGGTTGAGGCTTCCGAGCCCGCCCGATGCAAAGACCGGAAAATCCGCCGTCTCGGCGACGTCCTCCATGAGCGGCAAATCCGTTCCGTGCATCGCTGCCTCCCGATGGACGGCGGTCACCAGTACGCCCGCGAGAGGCAGCCCGTTGAGCTCTTCAACGAGGTCCAGTACGAGCTTAGGATGGGTGCGCGTCCAGCCGTGAGACAGGATCTTCCGATCGCGGACATCCGCGGCGACGACGATACAGCTCGGGAAAAGACCGCTCATCTCCGCGAGCCAATCGGGGTCTTCCAGCGCACGCGTGCCAATGACTACGCGCTGGGCTCCATCGTCGAGCGAGCGCTGAATCAATTCCCTGCTTCGTATTCCTCCGCCCAGCTGTACCTCAACGTCGGTCGCTCCGAGAATCGCCTGAATTTCGGGCGCGTTGTTTCCCCGTCCCGCCACTGCATCCAGGTCGACCAGGTGAAGGTGCCGGAATCCGTATTGCCTCCAGGCAATGGCGACTCCAACGGGATCGGGAATTCGGATTAGCTCCTGGTCGTAGGAGCCAGCTGCGACCTGAACGCACGCGCCGCCTCGCAGGTCGAGCGCGGGGATTGCAATCATCCGGCGCGCCTCAGCATCAGGGCACGAATCATGAGAGGCGAAGGTGCTGCATCAATTGCATGTTAGCGAGCTTGTGAATAAATTCACAATCTGTGAAGTAAAAAAATAAACTTGTAAGTGCACTACTGTACGGCTCTGGGAGGCCTGATAAAGATGCGGTTCTACGGATTCGCGGTTGCGGTTGGAGTAATTACGCTCGGTGCCTGCGCAGGCGGAGAAAAGAAGCCTGCTGATACGACGCACGTCGCGGTGGATACGAGCTCGACGACGACTACCACTACCGGTACGACAACCACCGGCACGACTGGCGGCGCTGTCGCGATGGCTCCAATTACCGGTGTAACCAAGACGGTAAACATGCTCGGAGATGCAAAGGGCTATCGGTTCGAGCCCTCCAACTTCACGATTAAGCAGGGAGATGGCGTCAAGTTCGTGGTCGTGGGCGGCGGTCCACACAACGTCGCGTTCGATCCCGCAACGATTTCGCCCGATGTCAAAGCCCAGCTCGATGCCAACATGGGCACGGACAAGATGGGTGAGCTCTCCAGCAACATGAAGATGAACCCCGGCGAGTCGGTCACGATCTCGTTCGGCAACATCAAACCCGGCCAGTACCCGTATCATTGCGTTCCACACCTTGCTCTGAACATGAAGGGTGTCATCACGGTTCAGTAAGATTTGGATGACAAAAACGGCGGAGCGTTCGCCCCGCCGCTTTTGTCATCCCGGCACGACCGAACGGCGTTTAGATTGCGTCGTTGACGGGAACACAAGCGCGATCTCGGTCCGTAGTGCCGGGATGCCCTCCCAAGAACGGACCCTCTCGCGCGCGCGCCATACTCAGTGAATCTTTGACGGATGAACGTTCATAGCATTGCACGGATGAGCGGCGGCTCGGCCTACCTCTGGATGGCGGCACGTGCCAGGAACGCGCTTCGCCGGGTCGTAGTGTTTGGCATCGTTGGCGGCGTGGTCTTTGTCGGGGCATTGATCGCGTTCGTCCTCGTTCCGAGAAATGCTTCGCGAAAGGCGCTAGCAGTAGCCGCGAAAATCGAGACCCGAGCTGATTCCGGCCCAACCGTCGCGGCGAGGGGCCGCTATCTGGCCGAGCTGACTTTCACGGACTCCGTGCTGAATGCAACACGGCGCGCTCTGATGCCCGTTCCGGCAGCTGTCATAGATACCTTCCCGCCGGCAGTCCGTGCGCAACGTGATTCTCTGAGCGCAGAGCTCGCGACGCTCAATCGTTTGATCGACAGAGTCGAGAACGCTCCCCTTCCCACCTCCTATCGCGCGCTTGCTGCATCACCCCCGGTGGCGGCTGATCCTAAAGTTCGGGTACTACTCGACTCTTTGGCGGACGTTGAGCGCGACCGAAATATGTATGGTGGCGTGGGAACAGTGGACCCGGTGTATCTGTCGCTGACGTCGAGAGCAAACGCGATTGGCCGTCAAATACAGGCGATCGCAGATGCAAAACGCGGTGAGATACGAGGAAAGCTAGCGCTGATACGCCCGACTGCCGCTCCGGTTGTGAAGCCCGTCATAACGGTAGATACGACAAAGCTTGTCGCTCAGCGCGCGACCGCCCAGCAGAACTATACGGCTGCGGCAGGACAGCTGGATCAGATAAGTCAGAAAAACGCTCGCATCGACCGTGAGTCGGCGCATGCCCGGGAGCTTGCCAACGTGGGTGCGCCACCGTGGGCGATGCTTGCCGCCGCGGTAGTGCTCGCACTCGCGGTTGGATTTGCGGCATCGTTCGGAACGGAGCTCAAACGGCCGCACATCGCTGACCCGCGTGAGGCGGAGCAGATAAGCGGTTCGCGCGTGCTCACTGTGATCAAGCCGCCGGAAGTCGTCGTGGAAAGAAGCCGCCGGCAGGCGGATGTCGAGGCACCACCGCTGATCGATGTCGTGTCGGAGAGTTACAGAACTCTCTACTTGCACATCGCGTCGATCGAAGCGAGCGTCCCTATCGTCACGATTACTGGCGACGACCCGGGCATTGTCGCGACTGTCGCGGCGAACCTTGCTGCATCCGCAGCCTACGAGGCGCGCAGTACTCTGCTCGTCGACGTCGATCCGACCACATGCAGCGTCGCGAGCGTCCTGCGAATCCGACCCGACCCCGGGCTCTCGGGAATCATCACGGGCAGCTCAACCTGGCCGGAAGCCATCGTTCCGACGACCATCGGCCGCGACCGTCCGCTCGATGTGCTTCCGAGCGGTACGCGGCGCTCCGGACTTCCGGAGGCAAATGTCGTCGAGGACGTGCGCAAAGAGCTCGCTCGCATGCAGCGACGCTATGACTTCATCATCATCGCGGCTCCAACCAGCTACGTCCAGCGGAGCGCCAGCAGCATCATCCCGGCTCCGGATGTGATCCTCTGTGCGCGAATCGCCCACACCACAGTGGGGGGTCTCAAAACCGCGGTGGACAACCTTCGCAGAGCGGACATGCGCATTCACGGACTCGTGTTATGGGATGCGGAAATGCCGCAGCTGGAGACGCGCGAAGAAATGCTCGGGGCGACACGACAATCAGGAGCGTTTCAGCCGGAGCTCGCGACAGCGCGGTAACCGGCAATGACCGAAACAATTCCTGATCTGAGAAATGTCCCGAAAGCTCGCGCCTACGCCGAATTGAGGGGACACAGCGATGCCATTCTTGAGGGCGTGAATGACGATGTCACGGCGATGGCCACGATGGCCGCTCTGGTGCATCATGCGTTCGGCCATCTATGGACAGGCTTCTACCGCGTGGTCGTCCCCGGACAGCTTCTCCGAGTCGGGCCGTACCAGGGAAGCCTCGGCTGCCTCGATATTGCGTTTGGCCGGGGGGTGTGCGGGACAGCCGCCGCGGAAATGAAAACCGTAATTGTCCCAGATGTCGAAAAATTTCCCGGGCACATCGCCTGTGATGCGCGATCCCGATCCGAGATCGTCGTCCCCGTTCTCGATCGACGGGGTGATTTAATCGCGGTTCTCGACATAGATTCTGGCCAGCTTGATGCGTTCAAGGCAGAAGACCAGCAAGGGCTCGAACGACTCGTGTCCTGGTTCGCAACATTGAAGCAATGACAGTCACCGGTTACTCCGACGCGATCAATCACGCACTCGCGTTCGCGGCCAAGCATCACGACCGCCAGGTGCGAAAGGGAACGAAGCTTCCCTACCTCACGCACCCCGCGAACGTGGCGGTGATTCTCACTCGATATGGCCGCGACAGCGATACGATCGTCTCCGGAATCCTGCACGATGTGATCGAGGACAGTGTTCGGGAGGGCTATACCCGGGAGATGCTGGAGCAGCGGATCGGTGACAAATTCGGCGCGAAGGTTCTGGATACGGTGTTGGCCGTCACCTACCGCAAGCACGACGACGACGGAGTGGAGCTTTCGGGCGAGGACCGCAAGGTAGACTATCTGGAGCGGCTCGCAGGTGCGAGCGAAGAAGCGCGCTGGGTCTGCGCCGCCGACAAGGTTCACAATGCGTCATCGATCATATCGGACTTACGGAGAACCGTGGATCCCGAGACAATTTGGGGTCGCTTCGGTGGGGACAGAGCTGGAATAGGCCGCTGGTATCGTCAAGTCTACGAAAGACTTCGTGAGCTCGGATTCGATGCTCCGATAATGGCGGAGCTGGACAAGGCTTCCGGCGAGCTTCAAACACTCGCCGGCTGAAGCAAGCGCTATCCGAGCGTAGCCGGCATCCCCGCGCCGTAGGTCTTCTCGACGTATTCCTCGAGCATCCTCAAGAACTCCGGAATGATCGTGTCGCCTTTGAGGGTGACCATCAGCTTGCCGTCGACGTACACCGGCGCCTTCGGCTCCTCGGAAGTACCGGGGAGGGAGATGCCGATATTCGCGTGCTTCGATTCTCCCGGCCCGTTGACGATGCACCCCATCACCGCCACTTTCATCTCTATCACACCGGGATACCGGTCGCGCCACGCCGGCATTTGGTCCCGCAAATAGGTCTGAATGTCTTCCGCCATGTGCTGGAAGAAAGTCGACGTAGTGCGGCCACACCCCGGACACGCGGTGACCTGTGGATTGAAGCTCTGCAGCTCGAGCGACTGAAGGATCTGCTGTGCGACGTTAACCTCTTCTGTCCGATCTCCACCGGGGCGCGGAGTCAGGGAAACGCGAATTGTGTCTCCAATTCCCTCCGACAACAGGATCGACAGCGCTGCCGTGCTGGCGACGACGCCCTTTGAGCCCATCCCTGCTTCGGTGAGACCGAGATGCAGCGGATAATCGCATCGGGCCGCGAGCTGGCGGTAGACCTCCAGGAGATCCTGAACGCCCGATACCTTCGCCGAAATGATGATGCGGTCATGACCGAGTCCCATCTCTTCGGCGATGAACGCCGACCGCAGCGCGCTCTGGATCATCGCCTCGATGTAGATTTCCTTCGCGGCACGCGGCTGGGCGCCACGTGCGTTGTCGTCCATCAGCGTCGTGAGGAGATCCTGGTCGAGCGAGCCCCAGTTCACACCGATCCTGACGGGCTTGTTGTTGTCTAGTGCTATCTGGATGATCGTTCGAAAATTCTCGTCGCGCCGCTTTCCACCCACATTGCCCGGATTGATTCGGTATTTGGCGAGTGTCTTTGCCGCCGCGGGATACTTCGCAAGCAGCAAATGACCGTTGTAGTGGAAGTCTCCGATCAGCGGAACCGAGACGCCCATGTCAGCGAGTCTGCTCGCGATCTCCGGCAGAGAGCGAGCCGCGTCGTCGTTGTTGACCGTCACACGGACCAGGCGGCTTCCCGCTCTCGCCAACTCCGCTACCTGGAGAGCTGTACCCGAGGCGTCGCCGGTATCGGTGTTTGTCATGGACTGCACGACGATAGGATGGGCCGACCCGACGGGTACGCCACCTACGATGGCAATCGCAGTCTTTCTGCGCGCGATAATGGTCAACGGTTCTTGCGTGTGTTGAATTTGAAAGCTAATTCCCTCTCGCGAGCGCTGCATGAAGCGGCACGCAGCTTCCCTTCCATGGAGCTCTGATGGCTGATACCCCGGAAATTACGGAGACCCCGATTGCTCCCGCTCCGGTAAAAAAAACGCGAAACAAGGTGTTGATCGCGTTGCTCTTTCTTCTCCTCGTTCCCGTGATCATCATTGCTCTCTGGATCTGGATAGCGCTCGGCTACACCTATGCGTCGGGCGAACGTGCTGGCTATATCCAGAAGATTTCCAAGAAAGGGTGGCTTTGTAAGACGTGGGAAGGCGAGCTCGCCATGGCAAATCTGCCAGGAACGATGCCTCAAATCTTCACTTTTACCGTCCGGAATGACTCGGTTGCCCACGTCATCGAGCAGAATGCCGGTAAACAAGTGTCGCTGACCTATGAACAACACCGGGGAGTGCCCACTTCATGTTTTGGGGAAACTGAGTATTTCGTAACGGGGGCACATAGGATAGGGCTCTGAATTCTCCTATTGTCTGCTCAGCCGGTCCTTGCTATTTTTCCGCCAAGTCGGAGCCAGGAGTACGGGTGAATGCCCTTGCTACGGGTTCAAGTCCAATGCGGGGTTAGAGAGACCCGCGTATCAGATTGTCGAGGGTCGGGCGTGTTTCAGCTCCCCAAGACACAATTTCTCCAGGAGTAGGGAATGCGTACGACCGGCAAAGTGAAGTGGTTCAACGACGCGAAGGGCTTTGGATTCATCACACCTGACAACGGGCAGAAGGATTGCTTCGTTCACTACAGTGCGATCTCCGGCTCGGGCTTCAAGTCCCTTGCTGAAGGTGATGCTGTAGAGTTCGACATCGTCGAGGGTCAGAAGGGTCCGGCTGCCGAGAACGTGACGAAGGCTTCTTAAGCCACGTCCGCTTCACTGGCACAATCTGGCGGGGCGTCTCAGTCGAGGCGCCCCGTTTGGGTTTTTGGGGGACGACCACGTCTTGGGACGGGCGCGATTTCGACGGCGGTTTCCAGCCGTTCGAGCAACTCTGCCCGAAATGACGATATGTCGAGTGCGAGATTCAATCCTCGTGACCCGGCAAATCGACCTTGGTTCTTCGCGAGACCCTCGGCCACTGCGATCGCCCTTGACGTGGGCAGCCCGAGTTCTTGGATCAGCAAAACTGCTAACGCCAACACAACCAAGCCCTCAACTGTGAGCCGACGAGATACTCCCTGGCGCTCCTGCGCGACTCCAGAAACGCGCTGGTGCGATAAGACGTTGTCGAGCCACTTGATGGGAGTTCCTATGGTAAGTGCCGCTGTGGCAATAGTATACGCACGAGCCATAAATTATCCTAATATTTGAGGATAATTAAATCTATACCTTTCTTGCTTTTCGGTCCGATGCGGTCCTCTCGTTATATTGGTGCCAACTCACAGCCCCTACGATGATGAACTTCCTTGGGTGGATAAGATGAAGCGACTTCTTCAAGTCATAGCTATTTCGGTTCTTGCTTCAGTTGTACTCTCAAATGAAGCAGCCGGTCAGAAGACGTATGCCCTCGGAATTGGCGGAGGCGCGGCCATACCCGTTGGGAAGTTGGGCGACACTCAGGTTACTGGATTCAATGGGATAGTCGCCCTCGCGGTCGGCGTAGCCGAGCTATCGATTGGGCTTCGATTTGACGGGATCTATAACAACTTCTCGCGCAAGAACGTCGTTTCGACGCAAGCCGGACCGACCAATACTTACGGTTTTCGAATCGCCGGTCTACTGGGCAATGTGATCTACGCCTTCCCGGGAACGAGCGCAAAGAGCTACATCATCGCAGGCGGAGGGCTGTACAACACCAGGCTCGATTCAGCGGGATCCAAGTCGGAAAACCATTTCGGACTGAATGCAGGACTCGGAGTGACATTCGGATTGGGACCCATCGCGAGCTTCCTGGAGTCGAGATACCACTTCATATCACGCGAGCCGGCGAAAGGTGGTGTAATTCACTTTGTCCCAATCACGCTCGGACTGATGTTCTAGGTTTGAAAAAAGGCGCACAATTATGCGCCTTTTTTGTCGGAGCTGTCTTTCTCTAGATCGTGCGAAGCACCAGTTCGTTACCTCGTGCTGCTTCGGCTACAGGCCACAGCGCCTCATGCGCGAAGCGAAGCTGCGCGCTGAGAGCGGTTGGACCTGTACCGCCGGGAACGTCACGACGCGCCACCGAGCGCGCCGGCTCGAGCCAGTCGAGAACGTCGTCGCCGAACAGTGAATGCGCAGCCCTGAACGACGCGTTGGGCAGAGCGTCAAGCTCGCAGTCCTCGCGCTCACTTTCGCGAATCAGTGACCCGACTGCAGAATGGGCTTCGCGAAAGGTGGCTCCCTTCTCTACCAGATAGTCGGCGAGATCAGTCGCCATCATGCTGCTCGAGAGCGCGGCGCGCATTCGCCTGGCGTTGAACCGAATCTCCTGGAGCGCCCCGGCCACAGCCGGGAGCACGAGCAGAATCGTGTCAACCGCGTCGAACAACACGCGCTTGTCGTCCTGCAGATCCTTGTTATAGCCGCTGGGCAAGCCCTTGAGAGTCGCCAGAAGCGTCGTCAGATCACCGATGGCGCGCGCACCTGATCCACGCGCAAGCTCCAACGCATCGGGATTGCGTTTCTGCGGCATCATGCTCGAGCCCGTTGTGAACGCATCGCCGAACTGAACGAATCCGAACTCGCTCGAGCCGTAAATGATCAGATCTTCGGCGAGTCGCGAGAGATGCGTGGCCGTCATTGCCACCGCGAACAACAACTCGGCCACGAAATCTCTGTCCCCAACGGCGTCAATGCTGTTCTGCGACACAGAGCTGAAACCGAGGCTGCCCTGGAGGAGCACTCGTGAGATCGGGAACGCACACCCCGCGATCGCACCCGAGCCGAGCGGCAGCACCGCCGCGGCCCGTGATGCCGAAGCAATCCGCGCCCGATCCCGCTCGAGCGGCCAGAAGTGCGACAACATCCAGTGTGCAGCGGATACGGGTTGAGCGCGCTGCAGATGCGTGTATGCCGGCATCAGCACGTCGCCCAACGTCGCGGCGTGATCGAACATGACCCGCTGCAGATTGCGGACGGTGATATCGAGCTTCGTACACGCGTCCATCGACCAGAGGCGCGTCGCCGTAGCTACCTGATCATTCCGGCTGCGGCCGGTGTGAAGCTTCGAGGCTACGTCCCCCACTTCATCGTGAAGCATCCGGTCGATCAGCGTGTGCACATCCTCATCGGATGAGAGCGGCTGCGCTCCGGCCGCGAGCTTCTGGCCGACCATAGCGAGCCCGCGCTCGATTTTCTTGCTTTCCTCGAGCGTCAGGACTCCAGCTCCCCAAAGAGCCACGGCCCAAGCCTGAGATAGATTGATATCGAACGGCCAGAGGCGATAATCGGTGCCGATGGAGCGGTTGAGTGCCTCCAGAGCAGCCGCGGTGGGAGTCGAGAAGCGTCCTCCCCATAGCTTGTGAGATGCGTGGTCCGACATGGCGGTCTCCTTGCCGGTCAAGCTATGGCCAGAGCCGCGGGCTCCTTAGCCTTCGTTTCGCTCTTGCGCTGTGCAGCCGCAGCCAGCTCCTGATCCCGGATGGCGCGAACGCGCGCAGAGAGTCCGTAGAGGCGTATGAATCCGGCAGCGTCGCTCTGCTCGTAAACGTCGTCTTCGCCGAACGTGACGAAACGCTCGTCGTAAAGAGCGTACTCGCTCTCGCGCCCGACCACCGATGCAGATCCCTTGAAGAGCTTGAGTGTCACGAACCCGGTGACGCGCTCCTGTGTCACGTTCACGAAAGCGTCATATGCCTCGCGCTCGGTTGTCCACCAGCGGCCTTCGTACACGAGATCCGCGTAGCGTGGAGCGATGTTATCCTTGGCGGCAAGAGTGCGGCGATCGAGCACCAGCTGCTCCAACTCGCTGTGAGCGGAATAGAGCAGGGTACCGCCTGGGGTTTCGTAGACGCCACGCGACTTCATCCCGACCAGACGATCCTCGACGAGATCGATTCGGCCGACGCCATGCCGTCCACCAATCGTATTGAGGGCGACGACGAGGTCCACCGCGTCGAGCTCGGCCCCATTTACCGACACCGGAGTTCCATTGAGGAACCCGATCGTGACTTCCTCGGCCTCGTCGGGAGCGTTTTCCGGAGCGGTCGTTAGCATGAACAGGTCAGCCGGTGGGGCGGTGGCTGGCTGCTCGAGGACGCCACCTTCGTGAGAGATATGCCAGATATTCCGGTCACGGGAATAGATCTTTTCCCTCGTCGCCGCGACGGGAATCCGGTGGGACTCGGCGTAGGCAATCGCGTCCTCGCGGCTCCGAATATCCCACTCGCGCCAGGGCGCGATAATCGGGAGATCCGGCGCAAAGGCGGCGTACGTCAGCTCGAAGCGAACCTGGTCGTTCCCTTTGCCGGTGCAGCCGTGAGCCAGCGCGTCGGCCCCAACCTGGCGCGCAATCTCGACTTGCCGGCGCGCGATGAGAGGGCGCCCCATTGAGGTGCCGAGGAGGTACTTCCGACCGTAGATAGCGCCAGCGCGGAGGGTGGGCCACACGAACTTTTCCACGAATTCCTGGCGCAGATCTTCGACGTAGCACTCGTCGGCACCCGATGCGATCGCTTTCGCCCGCACGCCCTCCAGCTCGTTTCCCTGGCCAATGTCCGCGGCGATGCAGATGACGCGAGCGCCGTACCGTTCCTTGAGCCAGGGGACGATGATGGATGTGTCGAGCCCACCGGAGTAGGCAAGGGCAATCGTACGGATCACAGGCGCCTCAATAAGTATTCAGTATGACTGAATATTTAATCGGTCCGGCCAGGCCCGTCAATGCTTTATCCGGGTTCTCCGGCGAGAGCCTTGAGGCGCCGGAGGACGCGGTCCCGGGCGGCGACGGAGCGACAGATGATCAGAATCGTGTCGTCACCTCCGACGGTGCCAAGGACATCGGACCATCCCTCGCCGTCGAGAGCAGCGGCGATGGGCTGAGCGCCTCCAGGGACCGTGCGCAAAACCAGCATCTCGCTAACACCATCGATGCGGAGGAAAAGCTGCGGCAGTAGGGTATCGAGCGCGGCTCTGCTTTCCTCTATGCTGCCGTCTGTAATTGCGTATCTGGCGCCTTCCGGAGTCGGGACCCGGGCGAGCCGCAACTCCCGGAGGTCGCGGGAGAGCGTCGCCTGTGTTACGTCCCACCCCCGTTGGAGCAGCATCTTCCGGAGATCCTCCTGGCTGCTCACGACTCGAGCGCCTACGATCTCGAGGATTGTGTCGTGTCGTTCGCGTTTGTTGGCCACGGAGGTGAGTTTAGCACCGCGGAAAGCATTGCGCGAGCGGACGACCAGGATCATTGACGTGCAGGGAGTGTAATGTTATGCATTCCTTATGCATAAAGTTCCGGTGGGAGTCCTCGGCGCGAGCGGATATGCGGGTCGGGAGCTGTGCGGGCTGATCGCACGGCACCCCAGGCTCGAGCTCACCTTCGCCTCTGCCAACGAGCAGCGGGGGCAGCGCGCCCGCATTGGAGTGACGGAGGTGACTTATGTCGCGACCGAGGACGCCCCCTTGAACAAGGCGGAGGTTGTCTTCACCGCGCTTCCGCATGGGGCATCTGCCAAGTGGGTCGGAAACGCACGCGCGACCGGAGCACGGGTGGTGGATCTCTCATCCGATTTCAGACCGGGGGCAGGCGCTGGAATCAATCAAACTGAAGCGCCGTATGGTCTTACCGAGCTGATGCGCGCGAAGATTCCGGGGGCGGAGATCGTGGCGAACCCCGGTTGCTACCCAACTGCCATTTTGCTCGCGATCGCGCCACTGCTCAAGGAAGGCTGGGTAGTGCCGGGTGCTACCATAAATGTATCGGCTGCCAGTGGCGTTACCGGCGCCGGCTATTCCGCTCGTCCCGATCTGCTGTTCGCCGAGGTCGCGGAGAACTTCCGCGCCTACGCCGTGGGGAATGAGCACCGGCACATCGCCGAGATGCAGGCGGTTGCGAAAGAGCTGGGTGGCAGGGACAATGACATACTGTTCACGCCCCACCTGCTTCCGGTCGCTCGCGGAATTCTTGCGACGATCACCGTGCCGGTGAACGAGTACGCAGAAGATCCGTCGGCGCTCTGGCGCGATTGTTATCGCGGGGAACCCTTCATCGAGATCGCAGACCAGCCGCCGTCGCTCCGCGACGTCGTGCGCCGGAACGTCGTGCGCGTGAGCATTGCCAAGGCAGCCAACGTGCGCCAACCCACGCTCATCATCATTTCGGCGATCGACAACCTGGTAAAAGGTGCCGCGGGACAGGCGCTGCAAAACGCGAACGTTCTCCTGGGCCTGAGTGAGCAGGCGGGGTTGCCGGCATAATGCGGGTCGTGAAAATCGGAGGACGGGCACAGGCCGATTCACACCTGGCAACTATCCTTCGCGAGGCGTGGAATGCCGGCCCAGGAGAGCTTTGCGTGGTGCACGGGGGCGGTGACGAGATGTCCGCAATGCAGAGCGCTCTGGGAAGGGAACCAGCATTCGTCGGCGGACGGCGTGTCACATCAGAGGGAGATCTCGAGCTTCTGCGCATGGTGCTGTCGGGCGTCGTGAACAAGCGACTCGTGAATGCGATGGTTGCTGCCGGTCTGCCCGCGGTGGGCATATCTGGAGAAGATGGGGCTCTGATCGGCGCGGAACTGATCGACGCGGCGTCTCTCGGATTTGCGGGTCAACCCGTCACTGTAAAGGCCGATCTGCTTCGCACTCTACTGAACGCGGGTTACTTGCCCGTGATCTCGCCGATTGGGTACAACGCGACCAGCCCGAATGGCGGTCCGCTCAACGTAAATGGCGACGATGCCGCCGCCGCTATTGCCGCCGCGCTCGAGGCGGACGAGCTGCTACTGATCGCCGATGTCGAAGGCGTTCGCGATGGTGAGGGCGAAGTCATTTCGAGCCTGAGCACCGAAACCGCCCGTGAGCTGGCTGCGAACGGCATTGCAGTCGGCGGGATGGCGGCCAAGCTCGAATCGGCTGAAGCCGCACTCAATGCTGGAGTTGCCCGTGTGAGGATCTGCGATCTGGCCGGTCTCAGCGATGGCGAACGCGGCACTTTCATCACTCAATCTCAGAGCGTTGCCCTATGACCGCCGTCACTCTCCCACTCGAAGAGGAAGTCGTGACCATTCCTTCTTCGGAGCCATCTGCCCTACTTCCGACCTACAAGCGCGCACCGATGCAGCTTGTGAGGGGAGAAGGCGTAGAGCTCATCGACTCCGGTGGCAAGCGATATCTCGATTTTGCCAGCGGGATAGCAGTGAATGCGCTTGGTTACGGAGATGCGGGGGTTGCGCAGGTGATCAGCGAGGCGCTGAGCACAGGCCTGATCCATACATCGAACCTCTATCAAACGGCGGCCGGTGAGCAGCTAGCCGCCAAGCTAGTCGAGCGCTCATTCGCAGCGCAGGTGTTTTTCTGCAACTCAGGGGCGGAGGCGAACGAGGGCGCGTTCAAGTTCGCGAGGCGGTGGGCCAGGAAGACCGGCACCGATGCGAAGGTCGAGATCATCGCTCTGCGTGGAAGCTTTCACGGCAGGCTCTTCGCGTCTCTCGCCGCGACCGATCGCCCGTCGTATCGCGCGCCATTCCGCCCACTCGCCGGCGGGGTTTCCATCTGCGAGCGCGACCTTCGTGATCTCGATACCGTCCTCGATGGAGAAACTGTCGCCGCGGTAATTGTCGAGCCGATCCAGGGTGAGGGCGGAGTGCGCGTACTCGATTCCGAATTTCTTCGCCGCATTCGGGCAATGACCACCGAGCGCGGGATAGCTCTGATATTCGACGAGATTCAATGCGGGCTTGGACGCACCGGACACTTTTTCGCGTACGAGAACGTCGGAGTCGTTCCTGACATGCTGACGCTTGCCAAGCCTTTGGCGGGCGGGTTGCCGATGGGCGCGGTTCTCGTGTCAGAGGAAATCGGAGCGACAATCCAGCCGGGAGATCACGGAACCACCTTCGGTGGCGGACCTCTCGTAGCTGCGGTTGCTGGGTACGTCGTCGACCGGCTCTCGGATCCATCTTTGCTGAGAGCCGTTCGTGAAAACGGCGCATGGCTCGGGAAGCAGCTCGATACGGTCGCTCGGCGCTCCGGAAAGGTGCGGGCGATTCGTGGAACCGGTTACATCTGGGGTCTCGATGTGGTCGAATCAGCGAACGAGATCGTGAAGCGCGGGTGGGACGAAGGTCTGCTCGCGCTTACAGCCGGAGAACACACACTCCGCATCCTTCCGCCGCTCGTGATGGATCGGGACGATCTGATGCGTGGCGTGCAGATCCTCGAGAGAATCATCGGCCAATAGCGGAAGCCGGAGTCGCCAATCGCGGCGTCTCCGGTTAAGATTGCGGGGACATTTTCCGCAGAGATGCATGGCATCGACGAGATTCTCGTCTGGCCGGCTCGTCGCCTTGTTCGTAGCACTAGGGTGCGCGCCCATGCCGGCCAATAACGGTCCGTCACCATCGTTGTCGAGCACGTCCGACACGGTCGAGGCGCGGCGCGTGTTCGAAGAGAACATAGACGCGATACACAAACATGACCGCGCGCGGTATCTCGCCACCTATCTTCACACGAGCGCGCTGGGACGCAACGGGCCAGCGGGGTTGGAGCTCGGGTACGAGGGCTGGAGTGCGCGCCGCGATTCGACCTGGCCCGACACTCTCGTCGCCCGGAATCTACGCGTGCTGCCAATTGTCCCCGGAGTCGTGTACGGGACTTACTGTTACACGGTGACGCAGAAGGACACGACCTCGAGCGGCGTCTCCGAGCGGATTTTCGTGAAGACGCCCGAAGGCTGGCGAATAGCCGTCACGACGGCGTTTGGACTTCCCGCGGGCGCGCCCGCGCAGTGCAAGTAAGCAAACACAGACTCCCAAAGGCACTAATGACTCGGCGCCTAATAAGCATTCTGCTGCCAATCGTACTGGCTATCCAGGTCGCAACACCCGCGCGCTCTCAGGCCCCTGGCACCTCCAGATCCAAGCTTGTGCTGTTCATCACGATTGACGCGATGCGGCCGGACTATCTGTCGCGGTTCGAGCCGCAACTCACCGGCGGATTGGGCAAACTCTACAGAGGCGGCGCCGTTTTCACGAACGCATTTCAGGATCACGCGATCACGGAGACGGCACCTGGCCATTCAGAGACGATGTCAGGTCGTTTTCCGGTTCACACCGGTATCTCCGCAAATACTGCTGGCGTGAACGACACCACAGTCACGCTCATCGATGCACCCGGTCCCGGAGCATCGCCATTTCGCTTTCGTGGCACCACGCTCAGCGACTGGCTCATCGCGAACGATCCGCGCACTCGTGTGCTCTCGGTATCGAGAAAGGACCGCGCCGCGATTCTTCCGATCGGAAGGTCGAAACAGCCCGTCTTCTGGTACTCCCCGAACGGAAGATTCACGACGAGCACGTACTACGGTGCTGTTCTTCCCGACTGGGTGAAGGCATTCAATGCGCGCATGCTTCCCGCGAGTTTTGCCGGGCGTGCGTGGCAGCTGCTGCTACCGGACAGCGCGTATTCCGAACCGGACAGCGTTCCAACGGAGTCCGGTGGAACTGGGTTCCTGTTTCCGCATGTCGAGCCCACTTCGCCGGATACGGCTGCCCGCGTGCTCGCCGAGTTTCCATGGATGGACGAGCTGACGCTCGATTTCGCGCTCGCTGGCGTCAATGCGCTGAAGCTCGGCACGGGTCCACAGACCGATGTGCTGGCGATCTCGTTATCCACGACCGACGCAGTCGGTCACCGCTATGGGCCCGATTCCCGAGAGCTGCACGATCAGATACTTCGTCTCGATCGATCGCTGGGCGCGTTCCTGGATTCACTCTTCCGCATTCGAAATCAGAACGAAGTCGTCATCGCTCTCACGGCGGATCACGGTCTTACGCCGTTTCCGGAAGTTCACGCGCACGATCCAAACACCGGAGCGATCCGCGTCAACGTGCGGCCGGTTCTGCAACGACTCAGCAACTCGCTTTCTGAAGGCGGGGTGCCGGGCTACGGACTCAACTACATCTTTGGCGTCTACAACGGCACTGGTTTTTCGTTCGACGGTGGTGTGCTGGAGCTGGACCGGCTGGCTCTGGCGAAAGCAAAGATCAATCAGGATTCCCTCCTGCGCGCGCTCCGCGCCGACTTTCTTCGTGTGCCGGGGGTTGCGCGCGCCGACAGGATTTCCGAGCTGGCGCGGGCCGACACGGTGAAGGACAGAGTCGCGCGCAGATGGCTGCATATGTTTGCCGACGAGGGCAAGGTGGCTCTGGTGGTGACGCTGGCGCCTTACAACTACTGGTTGGGGAGCTACCAGGCGCAGCACGGAAGCCCCAACGACTCGGACGCGCACGTCCCGATCATTTTCTACGGGAATGACATCAGGCCTGGACGCTTTGCGGAATTTGCGAGGGTGGTAGACATGGCCCCTACTCTGGCGGCGATCGTGCGTGTAACACCGCAGGAAAAACTGGACGGTCATATACTTCAGAATGCGATCCGGTAGGATCTCCCTTTATTCCGTCTGGAAGGCTTTCGACGAGGCCGAGTTCGGGGCGAAGAACATTCTGAATCTTCGGGAGTCGCTGCCGACCGCCGCGGATGCGCGCCATCGTACCGAAGCATGGTTGCGCGAGCGACAGGTCAGCCGGACGAGCGAAGTTCTGCTGATAACCGGACGCGGCAACCAGAGTCCCGGCGGAGTCTCCGCCGTGCGCGCGGCGATCGTCGCGCTTTTGCCGGCACTACGAAGACGTGGTGTCGTAACTGAATGGCGGGAGCATACACCGGGGTCCTTCGTCGTAAAGCTGGGATCGATCTCGTCTCTTCTCGACGCCCCGAGGCGCAAGCGGGACCGTGCATTAGTGGCAGCGCCCGCCGATCCGCGACCGTTGGCGGAGCTGGATAGCTCGACTCTGTCACTCCTTCGCCGCCTAGCGGTTCGCTCTCTGGAGTCGCTCGGAGTGCGGCACCCCGACAAATTCGTGGAAGCAGAGATGTTGTCCAAGTTCAATTCACTTGCGGGCGGCGTCGCTCCGGGAGTAGAGGGCGAAGCAAGACTTCGTGAAGCCATCTCCTCCGCGCTCGAACAGCTGGACGAATAGCACCGCTCCTTCAACGGCACTGAGCCCAAAACACAGGAATCTGCAGGGAATGAACAGACAACTCGCGCTCTCGATAACGCTCGTGCTCGCTCTTCCGCTCCGCGCGCAGACGACTCCCGGATACTCGCCCCAATCGGCAGCGGCCGAACACGCCGCGGAAGCCGATGTCATCAGCCGCCCATCGCCGTCGAGCGCGTCCGCGCACTCGAAATTTCTTTCATTCCAGCCTCATATGGCCGGAACATCGGCGCAGGCGCGAACCCGCGATTACGTGGTGAGTCAGATGAAATCCTGGGGTCTAGAGACGGAAGTGCGCTCATACAGCGTATGGATGCCGCATCCGCTGAGCACGCGAGTATGGCGAATCGCGCCTGATCTGATCGAGCTGAATCTACAGGAAGGTGCAATTCCCGAGGACACGACATCGGTTGCATTTCCGCAGGTGATGCCCTTCAACGGGTATGGGGCAGCCGGAGATGTGCGGGGTGAAGTAGTGTACGTGAACTATGGGCTGATCGAGGACTACGCGCAGCTCGACTCGATGGGCGTCTCGGTCAAGGGAAAGATTGCGATCGCCCGGTATGGCCGGTCGTATCGCGGCATCAAGGCTCGGGAGGCCGAGAAGCATGGAGCGGTCGGGCTGATGATCTACAGCGATCCCGCCGACGATGGCTATGTGCGCGGAGATGTATATCCCATCGGTCCGATGAGGCCGTCACAGGGAATTCAGCGCGGAAGCGTCATGAACCCGGATGGCGATCCGAGCACGCCTGGATATCCCAGTACGACCAACGCGAAGCGGATCCCTCTGTCGCAGATGGACGTACCTCACATTCCGGTGCTGCCCATCTCTTACGGAAACGCCACCGAGCTTCTCCGCGGGCTGATGGGAAAATCCATCCCGCAACCTTGGCAGGGAGGCCTACCTTTCCGATACCACGTCGGACCCGGCCCTGTGCAAGCGCGGATGGCGGTGACGACAGATGCCATGACGAATCCTTACAAGGAAATCTGGGACACATTCGGGGTCGTTCGCGGAAGCGAATTCCCGGATGAAATAGTGATGATCGGCGGGCACCGCGATGCGTGGGGACCGGGGGCGGCGGACAACGTGAGTGGCATTGTGAGTGTGCTGGAAGCGGCGCGCGCGATCGCGGAGCAGGTGAAGGCGGGGAAGCGACCAAAGCGCACAATAGTGTTCGCGACGTGGGACGCGGAAGAGTGGGGATTGCTCGGATCGACGGAGTATGTGGAAGACGATTCGCTGCGATTGAGCAAGAGCGCCGTCGCCTATCTCAACCAGGACGACGTGGCGCAGGGCCCGAACTTCAGCGGCGGGGGATCGCCATCACTTCGCGCGCTGCTGCGGGATGTCGCGAAGGAGGTTCCTGATCCGAGCCGCCAGGGCAGTGTGTACGATGTATGGAGGAAGCGCGCCAATCTTGCGGCGGATTCACTCGAGCCACAAATGGGCGATCCGGGTGGTGGCTCCGACTTCGCCGGATTCTACAATCATCTAGGCATTCCGATCGCCGATTGGGGTTTTGGTGGACCAACGGGCGTCTATCACTCGGCGTACGATTCGTATCATTGGATGTCGAAGTTCGGCGACCCGAACTTCGAGGTCCATGCGACCACCGCGCGTATCGGAGCTGCGACGCTACTGCGCATTGCAAACTCCGAGATCCTGCCGTACGACTATGTGGAATTCGCGCGGACGATGCGACGGTTCGGATCGCAGGTTGACCAGGTAATTGCCGACAAGCGCTGGAAAGTCTCCGCCGCCGGGCTGACCACGGCAATCGGGAGAATGGAGGATGCGGCGGTGGCATTCAATGCCGGGCGGGACCGAGCACTTACGGCTCAGCTGGCACCGGGAACCGCGAAGCAGGTCAATGCGAGTCTGCTCGAAGTTGAACGCAAGCTTACAAGACCACAGGGCCTTGTGACTCGACCCTGGTTCAGAAACCTCATTTACGCTGCCGACGAGAACAACGGCTATTCCACAATGGTCCTGCCGTCGGTGAATGAAGCGATCCGGCTTGGTGACCAAACTGCTGTCGGGCAAGAGCTGACAGATCTTGCCCAACGTTTTGATGCAGCGACGCGTGCGTTGCAGATGGCGACGGAATTGCTACGGAAAACCTGAAATGCGAAGTCATCACTCGTCTTGTCCGGGCCCGGACATTGCGTTAGACGACTGCTCGACGAGAAACGAATGAAAGACAGCCAGATGAGAAACGGGCAAGCAGGAGTGCGACGCTCACATCTCACTCCCGAAGAAGTAACGCCCATCGGCGCGTACGGCGCGAAGGCAAACTGGCCTCCCGGATTTCAACTCTATCAGCGCGGCGTTCCGGCAGACGGCGTATTCATCGTTCTCGAGGGCCACGTCATTCTGCGCAACAAGATAAAGGTTGGACGTGGATTCGTTCCTGTCATCGCCACCGCGGGACAGACATTTGGAAGCGAGGGACTGTCTCCCAACAGTCACTACGTCACGGACGCAAACGCATCTGAAGAAACGAAGACCATGTTTCTAAGCGCAGCGCAGTTCCGCGCCTTCGTGAGGGAGCGTCCCGCTCAGACGATTCCCCTATTGTCTCAGATAATGTCGGAGCGAGCCTATCTGCTCGAGAAACTTCACGAGCTAGCGGCCCTGAACGTTGATCAGCGTCTGATATCCACGCTGACGCATCTCAGCACCGACCGCAGTTTCACGACATCCGACGGCCGCCTCAAGCTGGAGAACACCCATCATCGACTGCTCTGCGAGATGGTCGGTGCCACGAGAGAATCGATCGCTCTGGCGCTGAGCCGCCTGGTCTCGGCTGGAATCGCGGAGAGAAAAGGCATGACTTTCCTGATCGAGCCCGGTTCACTGACGTCCTCATTCGGCGAGAACTGGAACGGAGATTCCGCGGTTCCCATTGCGAGAGAGATGTCCCCATAATGAGGATGAATGGTCGATCGGCGAGACGCTGACGCAGCCGTTGTACGAAAAGGGGCTGAAATGATTGACATGCAGGAGGAGGGCTCACACGGAGTCCTCCTCCTGCATGGTTTTGGAGACACTCCGCAGACGCTCTCCCTGCTTGCCCGGAGGTTACACAAGGCGGGGTACGGCGTACTCGTCCCGCTTCTGCCCGGGCACGGACGCACCATGGACGCCTTCACTCGATCCCGTGCCGACGAATGGATCGATGCGGCCAGAAGCTCCCTCCTCGAGATGCGTGCCCGGAACAATGCGGTCAGCGTCGTCGGACTCTCGATGGGCGGAGCGCTCGCTGTTCTGCTCGCCGCGGAGGTCGGGGATATTTCAGCTCTGATTCTGATCGCGCCTTATCTGGGCATGCCGCGGCTGCTCCGCCTCGCGGCGGCAACGCACTGGCTTTGGGGAGGACTGGCTGGAGAACTAGACGGGAGGAATCCCCGCTCGATTCATGATCCAATCGAGCGCGAAAAAAACCTTGCTTACGGCGCCGTAACTGGGCGCGCTCTCTTCGAGCTCTCGAAGGTGATGACTCGCGCGAGGAAATCTCTTCCCGGAGTGACCGCTCCGACTCTGATTGTGCAGTCGCGGGAAGACCCGCGCGTCTCCCCTGATGTCGCGACATTTGCCCTCGAGGAACTCGGGGCGAAAGAAAAAAAACTCGTCTGGACCGAAGGCGCGGGACACATCATCACCGTCGACTACGGCCGCGAGCGCGTATTCAGCGAAGTTGAGAAGTGGCTGCGGGCACACGACAGCCGTGGCGCGACAGCCGCCGCCGGTTAGCAGAGCGGCTGTCGAACAACGCTGGAGCTAGAAGCGGTCCTGGACGAACTCAGTAACGGTGTCGACGGCGCGCTCGCCCAAGTCTGCAGCCTGGTGAACGACCCCGCTGGCAACGCGCTTCACGCGAGCCGCGGGAGACTGCGATCTACGACGAGAGCGGCTACGGCCGCTGCTCTTGCGCGCTCCTCCCTTTCGTCCGGAAACGCGACGGCTCGACTTCCGCTTCGAGGCTTTACGCCCGCTGCTTTTGCGCTTGGCCGAGGATTTCCGCCCACCGCGGCGCGGTGACTTGCGCGCACTTCCGGAGCTTCGTTTGGTGGCGCGCTTCTTTGCACCTCCACGCTTACGTCCGGAGGATCCGGACCGCGACCTCTTTCTGGCGCTCTTTGAACGACTGGACTTCTTGGCTGCAGCCATGGGAATGCTCCGTGTAGGAGGGTTCGTAGAACGGATAGCAAGATTCGCGCACAACAAAGCTGCCACATTCCCAATCACGTGCAAGCATGAATCTCGACCGCGCGCAGTGATTATCGGATTGTGCGCGTCTCGCCATGTCGCATGATCCAGAGGTCGTTGGTGTCGAGACCGGATGCCAGCCATTGCTCGCGCATCTTCGCCGGCGGCTCGTCCATCGGCTCGTCGGTGAGCTTGAACGTTCCCCAATGCGCGGCGGCCATTGCAATACGTCTGCCGCTCTGTGCCGCCGACAATTGGGCAACCGCCTTCATGCAGTCTTCAGGATTCATATGGACCGAGCCCATGAACCATCGAGGCTCGTAGGCTCCGATCGGCAGGATCGCCACATCGAACGGTCCACAGCGGTTGGCGATGGCTCCGAATTCGGGATGAAGGGCGGTGTCCCCAGCGAAAAGCAGCGCCTGAAGCGGGGAACGGAACGTCCACCCGCACCAGAGAGTATTGTTGCGCTTGCCGAGAGTTCTGCCGGAGAAATGCTGAGCTGGAACGCAAGTCAGGCGTAGCGTTCCGATCGCACTCTCCTGCCACCAGTCTCGTTCCGTAACCTCGCGTGCTCCGCGTTGCCGCAAAAACTCGCCTACCCCCAGCGGCGCGTACCATACTGCCGCCGGATAACGCCGGGCGATGCGTGAGATGGTCGCGGCATCGAGGTGATCGTAGTGGTCATGCGAGAGCACTACGGCGTCGATCGGGGGCAAACGGTCAAACTCCACAGCCGCCGGGACCCAGCGCCGAGGCCCGAGGAACTGAATCGGCGAAGCACGCTCGCTCCAGATGGGGTCGATGACGATGTTGAGCCCCGCGATCTGGATCAGGAAGGTCGTGTGTCCGACCCACGTGATCGTCAGTTGGTCCGGCGCGGCGCGTGGCACCACAAACTGTGGAGCGACTCGCGCGAATGTGCCGGGGTCGGGATCAGGGCGACGTGGATTTCGCCGCCGCTCGATCAGCGACCACTTGAGGAAATCCAGGAACCCGTGCACTTGCGCAGACGGCCACGGATTCCTGAACCCGCCTTCTGGCCGGTGATGGACGGGCACTCTCATTTCCTGTTGAGCCATTTCGATCACGTCGTAATCGCTAACCGATACTGGGCGGTGCGAGGTTTTCCTCGAGGTGCGAGAGCGATTTCATTCCTACCAACGCGGCCGCGACGGGAAGCGACTGCGAAAACGCTATCGCGCGCCTGGCGTCGGTCCTGAATCCCGGGAAGGCGGAATGCACCTGTTCCGGGAGCGCTCGTGCCAGCTGGGATTGCATCAACGTAGCGCTCCCTACCACCGAAATGCCGAGCCGGCTGGCGGCCTCGAGCAAAGGAACCATATCGTCTCCCACGTATTGAGTGGGCACCCGTACCGCTTCGGTCATCGCCAAGTTGATGGGAAGCTGGATGACTCTGAAGTGATGATCCTCACCGGCGATCTCATGCGCAATCGCCACCAACTCTTCGAGACTCAAATAGCTTCGCGATTCAGGCGGGACTCTGAGTCCATTCCAGGTCGCGCACCCGTAGCTGCCAATCACTCCTCGGCTGACGTGTTTCTCCAGCGTCGAAAACGCATCCCTCATGACGGTCAGAAACTTCGGACGAGGCACTACATCCAGCTGCTGCTCGGGATTGTGGAGATAGTAGATGTCAATGACGGCGAGCCCGAGATTCTTTCTGCTACGCTGGACCTGATCGTCCAGATAGCCTGGCGCGAGACAGTGGCCGCCGGAGACGACGTCAGCGGGCCGCATCACGCCGGGCCCGTAGTATTCGCTGTCCAGAAAGCCCCGATAACCCTCTTTAGTGGCGGGCGGAGTTCTGTCGAGCGGGATGTATCCGCCTTTGGTGCAAACGACAACTTCTTCCCGCTTGATGGCACCGGTCGCGATACTCGTGCGGACAGCTTGCCCAATCGCGCGCTCGGAGCGCTGACACCTGTAGTTGATCGCGGTGTCGAGCAGGTTCACGCCTCTCTCCAGCGCGGCCTTGGTCGTTGACGTGTACCGTGCATCCTCGGAGTCGTCGCAATCGCCGAGATAGGTACCCAATCCGAGCGACGACACGAGGGTGCCTCCGGAGATGGGCCGATAGAAATAATCCGGCTGAGTCCTGGCGAATCGCTGTTGAAAGCACCGCGTGCCTTCGGGTGTCGCGTGCCCCTCCACGAGGGATTCCAAGACTTTCGGACGAGCCATTGCGGAGAGGCTATCGGCAGCACCCGAGTATCGCAAGGTACATGCAGGAGCATTGGCCCTTACGTTGCTTAACACGAGGGTACAGCTTACGAAACTTTCTCAAACAATGGCGCTCGAAAGTGAAATCATACGCTTTCCTGTTCATATCGCTGACTGCATGTGCGCAGCAGCGTCCAGTGGTGCTCGCCCCGCTACGGATGGATACTCTGGCGGGCAGCACATCAGGGGCGGTACGACGCTCCCGCTCGATATTCGACACGCAGCGCGACGATCCATTCGCGACGACAAACCGCATGGACTGGCCCGGGCCGAACCGATACCGCTCGGCGAGCGGCGCTCCGGGCCCTGATTACTGGCAGCAGCGCGCAGACTATACGATCGCTGCCACTCTCGACACCGGGACCACCGGGCTCACCGGCTCTGTGGAGATCCGGTACACAAACAACTCTCCCGACACGCTCCGCTACGTCTGGGTCCAGGTGGATCAGAATCTCTATCGCACCGGCAGCAAAGGCTCGGCGCTTTTCCCCGCCGATTCGCGTTGGGGGGTGAGGGGGTTCGAGGGTGGATACAACTTGAGCGACGTGCGCGTGAACGGCGCATCCGTGCGACCCAGAATCAACGATACCATGATGCGTCTCGATCTTGCCTCTCCGCTGGTGCCGCGCGGGGGGAAGGCGACGATCTCGATCCACTTTTCGTTCAGAATCCCGGAGCACGGATCGGATCGGATGGGACGGGACAGCACCCTGTACGAGATCGCACAGTGGTATCCGCGGATGGCCGTGTATGACGATGTTCGCGGCTGGAACACAGATCCGTATCTGGGGCAGGGGGAGTTCTATCTCGAATACGGCGATTTCGATTACTCGGTCACAGTGCCGGCCGGATACGTGATCGCCGGCAGCGGCGTGCTCCAGAATCCCGAAGACGTTCTAACCTCCGAACAGCGCCGCAGGCTGTCGACGGCAGCACGTAGCAGCGACGTAGTTCAGATCATCACGCAGGCGGAGGCAGCTGCCGCGAAGACCCAGCCGAAACCGGGCACCAGGACGTGGCGGTTCCGCGCACGGAATGTCCACGACGTCGCATGGGCAGGCGCTCCGGACTTTAGATGGGATGCAACCAGCTGGAACGGAATTCTGGCACAGGCCTACTACGAATTCCCGAAAGCCGGAAAGGCCTGGGAGCAGGGCGCCGAGCAGACGCAGTGGACGATCAGACAGTACTCGCAGCTCTTTTTCCCGTTCCCCTATCCACAGGCGACGAGCGTCGCCGGACCGGTCGGTGGAATGGAATACCCGATGTTCGTAATGGTGCACTACGGTAACGATGATCCGGCGTCGATCTTCGGGACCATCAATCACGAGCATGGGCACGAATGGTTTCCCATGATTGTCGGGTCCAACGAGCGCCGCTACGCCTGGATGGACGAAGGATTCAACACGTATCTCAACGCATTCGCCATTGAGGCACGCTATCCAGGGCAGAGCGCGTATCCCGGCTATCTGCGAAACTGGGGCGACGCCGTAACGCAGAGAACTCAATCCCCACTGATGACTGCACCAGACAACATCGACCCTTCAGCACTCGGAGCGATCGGATATCGCAAACCGGCTGTTGTCATGTTGACCCTGCGCAATCACGTCATCGGCCCCGAAATGTTCGATATGGCATTCCGGGAATACACCCGGACCTGGGCGTTCAAGCATCCCACCCCTGGAGATTTCTTCCGCAGTATCGAGAATTCGGCGGGAGAGGATCTCTCCTGGTTCTGGCGCAGCTTCTTCTACACGACGGATGTCCTCGACATCGGCATCGACAGCGTGTCGACGCGGACTTCTGAGGGACAGACGTTCGCAACGCTAGCGCTTCACCGGTTCACGTCGGTTCCATTTCCGGTACGCCTGCGGGTTGCCTACGCCGATGGGACGACTCAGGACTTCTCGCTGCCAGTGAATATCTGGGCGCGGGGCAATCGGTTCGATGCGGTGATTCCCGTTCGTGGAAATGTCATCGGTGTGCGACTCTGGCCCGATCCGTCGGTTCCCGACTGGAATCCCTTAAACGATACATGGGGCAGACCCCCAAACGCGAACCCGCCCGGGCCCGTTACGAGATAGTGCTGTGGTCGTTTGGATTGTGCGTGCTGTCCGGGTAGATTGCAGGTGTAAGCCTTAGATAAACGGAGTAAGTAATGCCGGATTTTGGAAGTTGGGCAACGGCGTGGTGGAAGCCGATTCTGTTCGTGATTGTAGCGGGACATCTAACCAATGTGTCCGTCACCCTGTTTCTGCACCGTGCCCAGACCCACCGCAGCGTCAAGCTGCACTTCCTTGCCGAGCTTCCGATGCGGCTATGGCTGTGGCTTTCGACCGCCATTGTGACCAAGGAATGGGTCGCTTGCCATCGCAAGCACCACGCGTTTGCCGACCGCGAGGGCGATCCACACAGCCCGTTAATGGAAGGCCTCCGCAACATCATTCTGAAAGGGGCCTTCTACTATAGAAAGACCGTTCGCCAGCCTGGGGTTCTCGATAAATATGGAAAGGGCACTCCCAATGACTGGCTGGAGAGACACCTGCTGTCTCCGCTCAACTGGGTTGGCATCCTCGTCATGCTTGCGGTCGACGTTTACCTGTTTGGATTCTTCGTCGGAGCGGTCGTCTGGGGCGTGCAGATGATCTGGATCCCGTTCTGGGCGGCTGGAATCATCAACGGTGTCGGCCATGCGGTTGGTTATCGGAACTTCAACGTGAAGGACGAGAGCCGGAACATCTTGCCCATCGCCATCTGGCTCGGCGGCGAGGAGCTGCACAACAATCACCACGCCGACCCGCACTCCGCGAAGTTCAAGGCAAAGTGGTATGAGCTAGACATCGGCTGGGTCTATCTCCGGCTGCTCTCTATTTTCGGTCTGGCTGAAATCTCGTACGCGCGCAGGTAGGACCGCAGGTGCCTGAGACTGTAACCTGCGCGCGTTGCGGACAGACGCGCGCAGGATTCGTGAAGCCTCCCTTTCCCGGCCCCATCGGGGCCCGTGTCGTCGAAGAAATCTGCACGCAGTGCTGGGCCGATTGGGCCAAGCAGCAGACGATGCTGATCAATCACTACGGGCTCAACGTGATGGACCCACAGGCACGGGCCTTCCTCACCAAGAACATGACGGCGTTCTTCTTCAAAACCGGCTCCTCGTCCGACATCGATACCAGCAAAAAAGGCACGATAAGCCACTGATGGTGCCGAAGTCGAAGGGATTTCCCGCCTTAGCGCTCGTTCTCCTGGCGGCGAGCTGCACGACGATGGGCACGAACACAGGCGGTTCTGGGCAAACCGGGACAACTTCACCGCGCTGGACCGATTCGCTCCTTTCCTCGATGACCTTGCGCGAGAAAGCTGCACAAATCGTGTGGCCGAGCGTGCTCGGAGACTACGCGTCCGGCGATTCGCCGCAGTGGCGGCGACTGACGCAATACATCCAGCAGGAAAAGGTCGGAGGCTTCACAATCTCGGTGGGTTCGCCCATCGAAGTGGCCGCGAAGCTGAACGCATTGCAGTCGATGAGCAAGGTCCCCCTTTTGTTCGGGGCGGATCTCGAAGCTGGCGCCGGATTCCGCGCACGTGGCGGGTACTTCGTTCCCAACGCCATCGATTTGGGAGGAGCGATCGTGTTCCCACCGGAGATGGCGGTTGGCGCAACGCGAGACACCACGCTCGCTTATGAGCAGGGACGTCTTACCGCACTCGAGGGGCGCGCGCTCGGAATCCACATCGCGTACGCGCCGGTGCTCGACGTCAACAACAATCCGGACAATCCCGTCATCAATACGCGCTCCTATGGCGAGGATCCTCAACTCGCCGCGCGGATGGGTGTCGCTTTCATTCATGGCCTGCAGGATCACGGCATGATCGCGACAGGGAAGCATTTCCCGGGTCACGGCGACACTGGCGTCAACTCACACCTGGCGCTTCCGGTGGTGACTGTGAGCAGAAGCCGGCTCGATACGGTGGAGCTCGTGCCGTTCCGGGCAGCGGTCAATGGTGGCGTGGGCGCGATCATGTCGTTTCATGGATCGATGCCCGCGCTCGATTCCTCCGGCGTGCCTGGGACACTCTCGCCCAAGGTTTTGACCGGGCTCCTTCGTGGTGAGATGGGGTTCCGCGGGATCATCATCTCCGACGCGATGGACATGCGCGCGGTTTTGGATCAGTTCGGCGCGGCAGAGGCGGTGAAGCGCGCAATCGCGGCGGGAATCGACGTTCTGATCCAGCCGCTCGATGTGTCGCAAACGATTGATGCAGTCGTCGCGGGTGTAACGGAAGGGCGGTACAGGGAGGCTCGTCTCGATTCATCGGTGCGCAGGGTTCTCGAGACAAAGCGCAAGCTGGGTCTCGCGCAGAGCAAGTTGGTCGACCTAAGTGCGTTACGGTTTCTTGTCGGGGACAGCTCCAATGTCCAGATCGCACGGCAGGTTGCCGAGAAGTCGATCACGCTCGTCAAAGACTCACTCCGCCAGGTTCCTCTCGGCGTGCCCACCGCACGAGTGCTTTCCATCACGGTTGCGCGCCGAGCGGACCTTCCTGCTGGGAACGCTTTTAACGCGGAGCTGCGGACAGGCCTGCCAAATCTGCGCACCGAATTTGTCTCGACCGAGGACGCTACTCTGAACTATCCGCGACTGATCGCGGCGGCCGATTCGTCGGACGTGACGATAGTCAGCTCCTACGGGGGACAAAGTTGGGATGCGCTTACCGCAAGCGCGCCGCAGGCGTTCACGGATTTCGTGCAGACTCTCGTTCAACGCGGGCGAAGACCGATCGTGGTCGCGTTCGGGAATCCGTACCTGTTGCAGCAACTGCCGTGGGTAAGCGCGTATCTCGTTGCGTGGGGTGGATTTCCGGTTTCGCAGACAGCGGCAGCGCGAGCATTGCTCGGAAGTTCGGCGATTTCCGGTCACCTGCCGATCAGCATACCGCCATACGCGAGCCGCGGCAGAGGCGAGGAGAGAGCGGCCCGAGCTCCCTGAGCCGATCAGTTTTCAGGACTCAATCGTTAACGATTCAGTAGCTGCATTGTTATATCACTAGTCGCCCGCCTCTAGACGCCCGCCGCTAAGCGCCGACGTCATTCCGCAAAAATTCACGCTCATGCGACCTTGACTTTAGTCGCAGAAAGTGACTAATTCGGACTACGATGCGCGAACGCCTTTTCAGGACCGCCCCTTATACCGTCGATGCAGTTCTGGTGACGGCAATGGGCAATGAACTCGCGATCCTGCTGGTGCGAAACTCTAGCGAGCGGGAGCGATGGTCCCTGCCGTGGCGAATCCCGCAAACCGGCGAAACGCTCGAGGCCGCCGCAACCACCGTCGCGAAGGATGCGCTTGGCGAATTGCCAACCTGGGTGGAACAGATTGGCGCGTTTGGTGATGGCAAGCGGCACCCGAGCGAAACTGACGTGTCGGTGGCTTATCTCGGGCTCGTCCCCCACGAGACCGCAGCACCCCGCGCCGGTTACGCCTGGTTCCAGGCTGCGGACTTACGGCCTCTGGCTCCCAGGCAACGCGCCATGGTAGAGGGTGCCACCAAGGCCATCCAGAGCAGCCTCGATCAGGCGCCTATCGCCTTCAGGCTTCTCCCCCCGACGTTTACCCTCAGCGAGCTCCAACAAATGTATGAGTTGCTGCTGGATAAACGTCTGCACAAAGCCAGCTTCCGGCGTGCCCTCCAGGCTGCCTGGCTCGTCGAACCTATGGACGAATGGCGCAGCGAAGGCCGGGGTAGACCGGCTCAACTTTTCCGGTATTTACCGAAGAAAAAGCGTAGGGCCCACCGGGGTGTGAGGTTCGATTTTCTCTATCCTTGAGACCCGTAACAGCTCGGTATTAACCCC
>JADGQV010000117.1 GCA_017881465.1 Gemmatimonadaceae bacterium | reverse complement strand
TTGTACAGGTTCATCGCCTTCTCTACTCCGTCACGGCACCAACTCTCAGCGGTCGCGGTGAGCTGCGGCATCAGCGCGAGAACGTCGTCGCGCTCGTCGCGCGCAAACGGCGACAGCACGAAGTCGGCGAGATCCTTGTAGATCCCCTTCCGCTCGTCGCTCGGACCAACTCCGATTCGGAGTCGGGCGTACTCCTGCGTGCCGAGCGCGTGCTCCACGCTCTTCAGGCCATTGTGTCCGCCGGCGCTTCCCCGCGCGCGAACGCGGGTGCGCCCGACGGGCAGCTGCACCTCGTCCACCACCACCAGCAGATCCTTTGCGGCGCTCCAGAATGGCCGGCGAACGTAGTTCCTGAGCGCCTGGCCGCTCAAGTTCATGAACGTCTGCGGCTTCACCAGTCGGACCTTCACACCCGCGACTGTCCCGTTCGCTACCTGCGACTCGCCGTCTTTCTTCCAGCCGTCGAAATGCCAAACGTCGGCGAGGTGGTCGATCAACCACCAGCCGACGTTGTGACGTGTCGCGGCGTACTCGCGGCCCGGGTTCCCGAGACCGACTATGACCTTCAAGGGTTATCCAATAATTACTTCTTGCCGGGCGACTCTCCGCCGCCCTCGCCCTCTTCCTCGTCACCCGGGCCCTTGCCGATGACTTCGGGCTCAGTAACGCCCTCGGCCGCACCCTCAACTGCCTCGACAGCCGGGGCCTCCTCGATCACCGCGCGCGGCGCGGCAAGGACCGCGACCGAAGTCTCGGGATCGTCGAGAACCTTTACGCCTGCGGGAAGCTTGATGTCGCTGACGTGGAGCGAGTCACCGATCACCATGTTGGTGACATCGATCTCGACGTGATCGGGGATGTCCGACGGATCGACCTCGATCTCGAGCTCGCGGAGCGTCTGGTCGAGAACTCCACCCTCGAGCCGCACGCCTTCCGGGATTCCGCTGAGGACGATCGGTATGTTGACGATGACCTTCTCGCCGGCGACGAGCGCCTGGAAATCGACGTGAAGGATCTGGCGCTTGATCGGATGGCGCTGGATCTCACGAATGAGCGTCTTCGCAGTCTGTCCACCGACCGTCATTTCGATGACGGTGCTCTCGGCCTGGATGTGCCCGAGCATCTTGTCGAGATCACGCGCGTTCAGCGAGAGCGGCTGCGGATTGCGTCCGTGGCCGTAGATCACCGCGGGGACCTGTCCCTGGCGGCGAAGAGAGCGGGCGGCACCCTTTCCTGAAATGTCGCGAGCTGTCGCGCTAAATGAGACTATTGCCATTGCTATTCATCCCTGGGGCGCGGTGACCTTTCGCCACGCCCATTCGATAATGTCCAAAACCGCCAGCGCAAATTCTTTCGCTGCCTTCTCGATCATTTCCACCGTTTGATCCTATCCTTCGAACAGCGAGCTCACCGACTGTTCGCTATGTATGTAGCGAATCGCCTTCGCCAGCAGCTCGCCAACCGACAACACGCACAGCGTCGAGAATCTCTTCGCCTTCGGAATCATGACGGTATCGGTTACCGTCACCTCTTTGATCGGAGCCTTTGAGAGTCTCTCTACCGCTGGTCCCGAAAGAACCGCGTGCGTGGCACAAACGTAAATGTCGCGCGCGCCCAGATCCTTGAGAGCCTTTGCTGCTTCGGACACAGTGCCCGCGGTGTCGATCATATCGTCCGCGAGCAAGCAGTCCCTTCCTTCAACTTCACCGACGACGTTGACGACTTCCGACACATTCGCCTTCGGCCGTCTCTTGTCGATGATCGCGAGCGAGCCGTTGAGCCTCTTCGCGAATCCTCTCGCCATCTTGGCCGAGCCTACATCCGGCGCGACGACGACGAGGTCGTGCAAATCCTTTTTCCTGTAATGCGAAACGAACACCGGCGCCGCATACAGGTGATCGACCGGAACATCGAAGAACCCCTGCAGCTGGTGCTGATGAAAATCCAAACCCAGAACTCGATGCGCGCCCGCCGTCACGATCATGTTCGCGAGCAGCTTGGCACCTATCGCCACTCTCGGCTGGTCCTTTCGGTCCTGCCTAGAGTATCCGTAGTACGGCATCACGCACGTGATACGCGCCGCCGATGCCCTGCGTGCCGCGTCGATCAGGAGCAACAGCTCCATGATGTTGTCGGCCGGCGGATTTGTCGGCTGCACGATGAAGACGTCGTTCCCTCTGACGTTCTCATCGATGCGGACGAAAATCTCGCCGTCGGCGAAGCGGGTGACCGTCGTCTTGCAGAACGGAACATCCAGCGTTCGCGCTATCTCACCACACAGGTCCGGGTTACCGGGCCCGGCGATGAGCTTGAAGCCATGAGCGGGTACGGATAATCCGTCCATGCAGCCTTACAAGTTAAGTGGGCAAAGGACTTGGATCAATTGCCCCTGGTGGATTCGAACCACCATTACCGGATCCAAAGACCGATGTCCTGCCATTGGACGAAGGGGCAGCGGAAAGCGAAAGCTAGTCCAGAAGCTCCACAGGGACAACGCTCTCGGCCGTGCGGGTTACGATGACTTTCGTTCCCTTTGGAATTTGCAGTGGCGGGAGGTCCGGGTTGCCCTCCACGTGTCGCGTATTGATGCCGGGCACCTTGAACACAGTCGACCCGGATCCGCTCATTCTATAGAAGAGTCCGTGCCGGTCGCCGCGTGCCATCAGCGCATCGATCGCGGGGAACCGGGGCCTGACCACTGCCTCGAAATCGTTGACCGACCTCTTCGCCGTCGACTCCCAGTCGCCGAACATGTCGGCGGTGAGCTCCGGAACGGCACGCGGCCACGGGCTGCGCGATGCGTCCAGGAGCGCGTAGGCGTCGCCTGTATCGATGCCGAAGGGCGGAAAAAAAAGCTGGACATCTCTCGACGGCAGCGCCGCGAGCTCCAGGAGCTGTTCTCCGCGCCCCCACCCGAGGGCCATCACGAAATCGCTGGCGAGGAATGGAACGTCCGATCCGAGACGGCTCGCCAGGTCGCGGAGCGCATCGGCCTCAAGAGGATTCGGGGAAAGCGTGTTCAGAATGCGCAGTACCGCCGCGGCATCAGCGCTCCCGCCACCAAGCCCGCCGCCGATGGGAATCCGCTTCTTTATCACGATCTCGAATCCGCCCGGCCACCCCGTCTCCTCTGAGTAAAGCGCCGCCGCCCGGTAGGCGAGATTTTCTTCCTGAGGCTGATCTCGCATCACGCCGCAGCGGAGTGAACGCGCCTTCGCCCTGATGTGCAGTCGCACGTCGTCTCCCAGTTCGATCCTGAGAAACACGGTCTCGATCGAGTGAAAACCGTCCGGCTCCTTGTTGAGAACCCGCAGCGAGAGATTGATCTTCGCCTGCGCGAGAGTTCTTCCGCCTCGCCCGATCATCCCGCGGCGTCCAACGCCGGCCGGAGATCGCGAAGGTTCACGCCGAGCCGCGCGAAGTAGTAGGCTCCGATCACTGTAATCGGGATGAAGGAGAAGAGGTGATATCCGATCGCCCAAGTCGCCGCCTGTTGCTGACCCACTCCGTAAACCGCGAGTCCCTGCACCGACATGTACTCGAACACCCCGAAGAATCCGGGAAGGGCCGGAACCGCGGTGCCCAGCGCGATGAAGGCCTGGAGAAAGAGTGCGGCGGACAACGGAGCGGTGATGCCAACCGCCTTGAACGAAAGCCAGAAGCCGAGCGCGTTGAGCAGCCAGTGGGCGAGCGTCCATCCGAACACCGCCGCGAACCGCCCCGGACTCCGCAGCACGCTCAGCCCTTGGATGAAGGTTTCCACGGCTTTCCGTCCCCGCTGTTCAATCGCCGGCGAAACCCGACGCGCGAACAGCTCGAACATCCGAAGAAGGTGCTGCGGGAAGAAAACGAGAGCGTAGAGCGCGAGGAGCAGGAGGACGACGACCGCGCCCGCTCCGGTCGCGAATGAGCTGAGTGGCCGACCCGCCAGCGTCGCGACGCCGGAGAGTGCTGGATCGAGCAACGCTATCGCCGCGAGGAGCAGCAGCACGATCGCATCGAAGAGGCGATCGACCGCCAGGGAGGCGAGCGATGTGGCGAACGGCAGCGGTGCTTCCTTCGTCAGCGCGTACGCTCTCGCAATCTCGCCGGCGCGGGCGGGCACTACGTTGTTCACCATCATACCCACCGCCGTCGCGCGCCAGAGCGGGCCGAAGGGAAGCTTGCCGGCCACGGGCTCGAGAATCGTCTGCCACCTGCGCGCGCGTAAAGCGAAGATCGCCGTCGCGCAGAACATCGCCGCGGCGAAGAGCAGGGGATCAGCTTCGGAGAGTCTGTGCGCTACTTCAGTGGGAGAGATTCTGTGGAGCGTCCAGTAGATGAGCGCGGCGCTCAGTACTGCTCCGAGTGCAGCGCGCCATCTAGGTCGCAACGGCTACTCTGCTGCCGCGAGCTCCACCAGATCGACGAGCTCGTCCACGAGCGCGCGTGTCGGCGGAGTTCCACTCTTCTTGAGGGCGCGGCGAATCTCGGCGGCGCGCTCGATCGCGCTCTGTCCGCGGTAGAGCAGCTGCTGAATCGGGACGAGGTCGGTCGCCGGCGGCTGTGGTCCCGAGTGGCGGTTCTCGAGCCCGCGCATCGTCGCCAGGCTCGAGTTCAAAACGTCTCGCAGCTCCTGGCCGCGAGGC
The DNA here is from genome assembly GCA_017881465.1 of Gemmatimonadaceae bacterium. GTDB lineage: Bacteria > Gemmatimonadota > Gemmatimonadetes > Gemmatimonadales > Gemmatimonadaceae > UBA4720. The sequence goes on along the minus strand of JADGQV010000117.1, from coordinate 2,293 downwards.
GGAGTCCTGGGCAGCGGCGGCGGCACTTCGCGCGAAGGGGTCGGGACGCGCTTCACTTCCGGAGACAGAGTGCCGGGGCCGATGCCGCTGCCGCTGCTCTGCTCGCGAAGCTGCTGCTCGTAGTGCGTCTTGGGATTCGGAGCGACGTAGATGATGTGCTGTCCGTCGTCGGCATAGAAAAGCTGCGAGACGGGAACGATCAAGTCTTCCGTCCGCTCCTTGCGCGCGGGCGCGAACCGCGCCAGCCGCCGCAGACTTTCCTCCACTCGCGCATCCTGATCGGCGCCCCAGGTCCGCACCGATCTCACCAGCACCTTCAGGTCCTCGATCGCACCGACGAGCGCGCGCTGAAGCTCGGGCTCCCACGTGGTCGCCCCGTTGACGACGCCTGACCCGATTCTCTCAACCGTCATCGCGACCTGAACGATCCCACCCGCCTTTGCCATCGTCGCGCTGCCGCGCAGCCCGCGCGCGGCAGCGGCGAATTGCGTCGCATCAGAAGGCTCCATCCCTTTTTTCGCGGCCAGCGATTCCAGGCGCGTGAGATACTCATTCGCCTCGAGAGAAAAAAAATCCAGCAGCCGGCCCGGCATCGTCATCAGCGCATTCTCCAGATCACATCCGAAAGGTGGGCGGTTTGGGGCTCACAGTCAAAACTCGCCCCATTATGACGACCGAGCAGCGAGCATGGCTTCGCGCATCTCCTTCACCGCCCGATCCAAACCGATGAACACGGCTCTGCTGATGATCGAGTGGCCAATGTTCAGCTCTTCGATTTCAGGTATCGCGGCGACCGGTCCGACATTCTTCACTGTGAGGCCGTGGCCCGCGTGCACCGCCAGCCCCAGATCCGCTCCTCTCCGCGACGATTCGCGAAGCGCGCCGATCGTCTTCTCCGAGTCTGGCCGGTGCGAATATGTCCCCGTGTGCAGCTCGATCGCGGGAACCCCGAGCTTCTTCGACTGCTCGACCGCGGCCCTGGTGGGATCAATGAAGAGGCTGACGCGAATGCCGGCGTCGGTGAGCGCTTTGATGGCGCTTCTGATCCGCGACGGCTCGCTGATGATGTCCAGTCCGCCCTCGGTCGTGATTTCCTCCCGGCGCTCCGGCACCAGTGTCACCTGCTCCGGCTTGATGCGACACGCCAGCTCCAGCATCTCGGCCACGCATGCCATCTCGAGATTGAAATATGTTCGAACTTTGTTTTTCAGACCCTGGATGTCGGCGTCCTGAATGTGGCGCCGGTCCTCGCGAAGATGCGCGGTGATCCCGTCCGCTCCGGCGGCTTCGCATGCAATCGCGGCCTCGACGGGGTCCGGCTCAGCTCCGCGCCGAGCCTGCCGCAACGTCGCGACGTGGTCGATATTGATATACAGCCGTTGTTGCTTTGCGCGCATTGTCGGAGTCCCTAGGTCGCAGCTCTATCCAGTGGAGAATTCTATCGTGTCATTTAGAAAAGTCGCCGGTTTATTCCTTCTTGCCGCCTGCTCGAGCGCTACCCAGAAAATGGGCAGCAACGGACAGATCACAGGCGCGCCTTCGGCGCAGCTCGCCGTCGACGAGTTTCTGAAGGCTGTGAACGCGAAAGACCTCCAGGCAATGTCCACCGTCTTCGGCACCAAGGACGGTCCGGCCCGCGAGACGATGGACCGCACCGAGCTCGAAAAACGCGAGGTCATACTCGCCTGCTACTTCAACCACGACAGCGCCCGCGTTCTCGGCGAGGCGCAAGGGTTGGGGGGACACCGTGAGATTCGCATCGAGTTGAGGAAGGGGAATCTGGCACGAGAGACGACCTTTTACGCGATCAGGGGTCCGGGCGGCAGATGGTACGTCGACAACATGGACATTGCGTCCGTGCGCGACTTCTGCGGCAATCCCGGGACTTCGACACGACGTCAGTGATCTGACAGCTCGACCAGCACCCCGCCGGTGGATCTGGGGTGCAGGAAAGCAATGCGCTTTCCCTCAGCGCCAATGCGCGGCTTCTCGTCTATGAGCTGAACCCCGGCGCGGCGGCAGCGCTCCAGCGTGGCGTCGAGATCGTCAACTGAAAAGCAGATGTGATGAATGCCCGGTCCGCGCTTGGCCACGAATCTCGCGATCGGCGAGGCCGGGTCGCCCGCCTCGAGAAGCTCTACCAGCGGCTCGCCGGCGCTGAAGCCAACTATGGTGGCCCCGTCAGCGTCATCGAGAGCGACCTCGGTCAATCCCAGCACGTCCCGGAAAAAGGCGACGCTCAACGGCAGCGCTTCGACTGCAATTCCGATATGAGATACGCGGGTGCCACGCG
>JADGQV010000043.1 GCA_017881465.1 Gemmatimonadaceae bacterium | reverse complement strand
TCCCGTCGATCGAATCGATTCCGCGCGACGTTTCGACGGGGGCTCAGATGCGTAGCCCTGAGTCGCCAGTCTGTGTCCGGACATCTCGTAGCCAAGCGCGGGCATGTCCGCGACGCCGGTCGCATCGATCCAGTTGTTGTAGAACTGAAAGAGCGAGCAGACGGTTATCGCGTCGTAGAGCGCCTCATCGGACCAACCGGCCTTGCGCGCCACATCCACGTCTTCCTGCCCAATGGAAGTGGAGTCACGAACCATTTTCTTGATGAAGGCGTAAAGCGTCCGGTCCTTGTCTGAGACCGGCGCGTTGTCGAGATCATTCAGAACACTCTGGACCAGAGCGCGATCCCCGTGCAGCTCCGCCGCGACCGCGGCGTGGGAGCCAATTCAGAAGAGGCACTGATTGAGCTTCGAGGTGAACGCGGCGATGAGCTCGCGCTGCCAGGGCGGCAGCGGCGACGGGCCGCGCATCACTCCCTGAGTGAAGACCGCCAAGTACTGGGTTCGCTCGGGCTTGAACGCGAACAGATGCAGGATCTGGGGGATCGGAACCCCGGCAGCGCGCATCTGAGTGAACATCGTCGCGTGCGGCTCAACTGCCTCGTGGTTCTCGACAGCGTCGAGGTACATCGGCTTCATGTTATTGGTTTCCTCCTAGGGGCACATTCTATGATTGCCGCGTGGGCGGCGCAATGATCGGTTGCGGGGTCCCAGGCTGACAATTCTGGAACAGCAACGGAACGAGTTGTGAGCTACCAACCTTGCCCGCTCACGAAACTCGTTCTTTTGCTTTCCGCCCAGCCCGGCCGACGATCTGGAGTCGGCTCGCCAAGCCCCACCTGGCGCCCGGCTGACGATACCTGACGCGACATTGTTCTTGACATTTCGAGGCGGGACCCGCATTAATGGCGACGCAATCAGAATGTTGGGCAAATGATCGGGCCGGTACGGGATGGCTCGATCACCTGCGCACATCCCTCTCCTTGGCAATGAGAGGTGTTCCACTCACCACCCTGTGGAGGACTTCCGTATGGCCGTTGTCCGTCGCCTCTCTCTCGCGCTCGTATTTGGACTGCTCTGTACCGTCCGACTCGGAGCGCAAAATCCCACAGGCAACATCGCTGGACGCGTCGTCGATAGTCTGACGCAACAACCCCTTTCCGACGTGAGCGTCGTGGTCGAAGGCACCCGGCGCGGCGCCATCACCGGGGCCGACGGCAGCTTCGTCATCGTCGGCGTTCCCGCTGGGATTCACTCCGTACGCGCACGCCGAATCGGATTCAGTTCTCCGATAGCAACCGTCACCGTTCCCGCTGGTGGAACCGCCTCAGTCTCGTTCGCGCTCGAGCGGCGAGTAGCGGTCCTCGAGGAAGTCGTGACGACCGGCTATGGCACGCAACGCCGGCTCGCGATTACCGGATCTGTCTCGACGATTGACGCCACGCAGGCCAACGTCGGGATCCAGCCCAACGTCACCAACATGATAGAGGGACGGGCGGCTGGCGTGCAGATCGTCCAGAACAGCGGTGACCCTGGCGCCGGCGCGCAGATTCTCGTTCGTGGCGGCACTTCGATCAGTGCCAGCAACGAGCCGCTCTACGTGATCGACGGAATTCCGATCAATAACGTCGAACCCGAAAATGCGGGTGTCTGCGTCCAGTGCGGCTCGCCGGCGTTGCCGCGCAACCCGATGAATCTCATCAACCCCTCAGACATTCAGTCGATCTCCATTCTGAAAGACGCCGCCGCAACGGCGATCTACGGAAGCCGCGCAGCCAATGGCGTGATTCTGATCGAGACGAAGAAGGGCGTCGGCGGCCCGAGCATGGAGTACGAGGTCCAGGCAGGAACGTCATCGCCCAGAAACTATCTGGGCCTTCTTAACGGCGACCAGTACCGCGCGTTCATCCAGAAGGAGGTCACCGCTGGTGCCATGCCGGCGTCCCGTCTCACGGGCGAAGGGACCGCGAACACCGATTGGGAGCACGCTCTCACCCGCAGCGCTCCGACGCTCAACCAGAACCTCTCCTTCTCGGGCGGATCGTCCGCCACGCAATACCGTGCCTCGGTGAACTACCTGGATCAAGAGGGCATCGTAATCAACAACGGGATGCGACGCTATCAGGCGCGGCTGAACGGAACGCACCAGGCACTCGACGGACGCCTCCGCGTCGGTCTCAACCTGACCGGTTCTCACGTCATCAACGATTACCTGCCGTACGAGAACACCGGCGGATTCCAGGGCGGCGTGTTCATTAACATGGTGTACTTCAACCCGACGCACCCGGTTACGACAACCGACGCGTCGGGAAAGCCCGTCTTCTACGAGACCGGACCCTCGCCAGCCGTCGACAATCCGGTGGCGCTGGCGAACCAGGTCCAGTCCAAGGGCACCTCCGACCGGACCATTGGCAACCTCTCGGCAGACTACGATATCTTCTCGAGTCTTACTGCGCGGGTAAACGTTGGCGTGGACCGCGTACTGGGCGACCGCAACGACTATTTACCCAGTGCCAGTCCGGTCGGCGCGGGGACAAATGGATTCGCGCAACGGACGAACCGCGACAATACTAGCAAGACCCTGCAGACTCTTCTCACCTTCCACCCGCAGTTTGTCAGTCGCCGTGACTTCGAGCTCGTCGGTGGTTACGAGTACAACGAATACATCTTCAACGAGTTCGGGGCTGGAGCCCAGGGCTTTCTGACCGATGCGCTAGGCTTCAACAATCTGAGCAGCGGCTCCGTGCGCATTCCGCCCTTCTCCGGCAGCTCGGAGAGCCGTCTCGTATCGTTCTTCGGCAGGGCCAACGCCAGTCTCAATGACAAGTACTTCCTGACGGGCGTGCTCAGAAAGGACGGATCGTCGACATTCGGAATAGGAAATAAATGGGCGGTGTTCCCGGCAATCTCCGGATCCTGGCGCATCAGTCAGGAATCGTTCATGCGGACGGGACCCTTCTCGGAGCTGCGTCTCCGCGCCGGATACGGCAAGGTGGGGAATCCGGGCGCGCCTCCCTATGCGTCGCTGATTCTGCTGTCCGGGTCTCCGAGCTATGTGTTCGGAGGAACCCCCGTTACAGGTTTTTCGCCGATCTCGAATCCGAATCCGAACCTCAAGTGGGAGGCAACGTCGGAGAACAACCTCGCGCTCGACTATGGCTTATTCAACAACCGGTTCACGGGCAGCCTCGAGTACTACGTGAAGAACACGAAAGACCTGCTCCTCACCGTAAACGTGCCGCAGCCGGCGGTTGCCAGCACACGCCTCGAGAACGTAGGATCGGTGCGGAACAAGGGAGTCGAGTTCTCGCTGGATGGACAGGTTCTCAATCGTCCGAACAACAACTGGACGGCTGGAATCGTGTTCGCGCACAACAATAACAATGTCGTCAATCTGGGCCCGTACAACTCCCTGTCGACGGGTACAATCAGCGGACAAGGTCAATCCGGCACGAACTCCGAGATAATCATTCCCGGCCAGCCGCTCGGGACATTCTTTGGACCTCAATTCGTTGGCATCAACGCGGCCGGACAGCAGCTGTTCAATCACTACGTGGTCACTCGTAACGCTGCTGGTCAAGTGACGAGTCGGGTGCTCACCGGGACCACCACCGGACCCGTAGGCGACGATTACGTTGTCCTCGGGAACGCCAATCCCACGTACACGTTCGGATTCCACGGTTCGGGCACCGTGGGCAAATTCGATCTCAGCTTCCTCATCAATCGTTCGGCGGGCCAAAAGGTCTTCAACAACACCGCCCTCGTCTATTCGACGAAGGGCAACGCACTGACGGACAAGAATTTCCTGCTCTCAGCCCTGACCGATTCGACCGGCATAAATGAGCCCGCCATTTACTCATCCCGCTGGATCGAAGACGGGTCGTTCACTCGCTTGCAGAATGTCACCATCGGGTACACGTTCGACCTGCCCAGATTTACGGGAACGGCGAGGAATTCCCGTGTCTATCTCTCGGGCGATAACCTGCTCCTTTTCACTGGCTACACGGGCTACGATCCGGAAGTGTTCACAGCCGCCGGTCTGGCATCGCGTGGCGTCGACTACCTGCATTATCCGCGTCCTCGTACGATCACGGGAGGTCTACGTGTATCTTTCTAGAAAACCAATCATGACGAAATCGTTCGGAGCGGCAGCTGTCATTACCCTCCTGGCTTTGGCACCGGCTTGCACCGATCTGACGGAAGTCCCGGCCAGCTCGATTACTCCGGAAAATTTCTACCAGAACGAAACCCAGGCGGTCGGTGGTCTCGCCTCTGTCTACGCGCAGCTGAAAACGAGTGGAGCTACCAGCAACTGGTACGAATCCAGCGAGATCAGCACGGACGAGATGGTCGTGCCGGTTCGCGGCCAGAATTGGTATGACAACGGCCAATGGCTGGACATTCACCGTCAGACCTTTACACCGACCACCACCGGCACGGGTGGCCTCATCAATCCAGCGTGGAACGATCTCTTCACCGGTATCGCGCGTGCCAACGTCGTGCTCAACGCGCTGACCAACGTGACGTTTGCGAGCAAGGCGACGGTCGTCGCGGAGCTCCGAACTCTCCGAGCGTACTTCTATTACATGTTGATGGACATGTTCGGCGGCGTGCCAATCGTCACCGACGTCGAGATCAAGGCTCGCGCACAGAACACGCGCGACTCCGTCTTCAACTTCATTGTGTCAGAGTTGAACGCGGCGCGGCCAGACCTGCCCGTAACGTGGCCGGCGGCCATGAATGGCCGGATGACGCAAGGCGCGGCCGATGCCATCCTTGCCAGCATGTATCTGAACGCCGAGGTCTACACAGGCACCGTCACTGCGACCGGATTGACGAAGGGGACGGCTCACTGGCAGGACGCAATCGATGCTTCCAATCGTATCTTCAACTCGTCGGCGAATTACCAGCTTTCCACGGATGCGTCGACGGGTTGTACTCCCACCCCCGGCTGTGGATGGCGGAAGAACTTCGCCGCGGACAATGCTTTCTCGCCTGAGATCATCATGGCCGTGCAGTACGCGGATATAGCCGGTCTCGGTAACAACATCCTGATGACGATGCTGCACTACAATCAGTATACGCCGTCACCCTGGAACGGTTTCGCGACGCTCGCGGAGACCTATTTCTCGTTCGATGCGTCCGACATTCGCCGGCAGGTCTTCCTGGAGGGACCGCAAATCAACCTGCAAACCGGCCTGCCGGCGAAAGATCTTGCGGGAAATCCGCTCGTCTTTACTCCGGCCATTGGGGACATAACGAGTGTAACCGAAGGGGCCGGAGTCCGGATTACGAAATGGCCCTACGATCCTAACCACGTTGGGGCAGACGCCGGCAACAACTACGCGAACTTCCGGCTTGGCGAGATTTATCTGATCAAGGCCGAGGCAATGAACGAGCTCGGACAAACTGCTGCTGCGGCGGCGCTAATCAATTCTACGACGCGCGCGCGGGCATTCCCGACGACACCCAAGCCCTTTGCGACGACGCTGCCCCAGGCGGCTTTGCGGGACTCGATTCTCAGCGAACGCCTCTTCGAGCTCATCGCCGAGGGAAAGCGCAGAACGGATTTGATTCGCATGAACAAGTACACTCAGCCGTGGTTTTGCTGCGGCGCACCGCTATATGGCTACAAACCCGGTGCGGTTCCACCATATAAGATCCTGATGCCGATCCCGCAGACGCAGCTCGAGACCAACCCGCTGCTCAAGCAGAACCCGGGATACTGATTTCGTAGTTCCGAATTCTCACCATGGCCTGCTCCCACGTTGGGGGCAGGCCATGGTGCAACTAAACCCCTTTTGTCTTCTCCGTTCGCGGTCTTCCCGGGCCACGCACGCGTCGCTAGATACCTTCGTGGTGATTGTGGTCAATGTCATGAACAAGGCCTTGAGGCTAAGGCTTCGCTATCTGGTTTCCGCGCTGTGTTTCGCGGCCGGCTGCTCAGCACCCCACGATTCGAGGGAGACAGCTTCAACCGCCAAGGCCCCACCACCACCGGTCGACGGTCATCTCTTCACGTTGCTGCCTCCCAGCTACACCGGAATCACGTTCGAGAATCGCGTCGAGGACACACGCGAGCTGAACGTCTTCACTTACCGCAATTTCTATAACGGCGGCGGTGTGGCGACGGGTGACCTCACTGGAGACGGTCTGCCCGAGGTCATGCTCACCTCGAACCTCCATGGCAACCACCTCTACTTGAATGAGGGTCACTTCCACTTTCGAGACATAACCGAAGAGGCCGGCGTAGGAGGAAAGGGCTATTGGGCGACCGGCGTCACATTCGCCGACGTGAACGGAGATGGGCTGCTCGATATCTACGTCTGCTACGCCGGAAACATCGCCGGTGAGCGGAGAGCGAACGAGCTCTACATAAATCAGGGCCTCGACAAGAACGGTGTGCCGACCTTCAAGGAGATGGCGCAGGAGTACGGACTCGCCGACGAAGGCTACTCCACCCAGGCCGCGTTTCTCGATTACGACCACGACGGATGGCTGGACATGTATCTCGTCAACAATTCGTTTCGCCCCGTCGGCAGCTTCGGCCTGCGCAACATCCGGAACGTCCGCGACAAGCTCGGTGGCCACAAGCTCTATCACAACGATGGGAATGGCCACTTCACCGATGTGAGTGAGAAGGCCGGCATCTACGGGAGCGAGATCGCGTTCGGACTTGGTGTGGTCGTGAGCGATGTGAATCGCGATGGGTGGCCCGACATCTACGTATCGAACGATTTCTTCGAGCGCGACTACCTCTATATCAACAACCACGATGGGACGTTCACCGAGCAGCTGCCGAAGGAGATGCCATACAGCAGCTACTTCTCGATGGGTCTCGACATCGCGGACATCAACAATGACGGGTGGCCGGACATCTATACCACCGACATGCTTCCGGATGACGAGTACAGGCTCCGAACGACGTCAGCGTTCGAGGGCTGGGATGTCTACCAGGCGAAGGTGAAGAATGGCTTCCACTACCAGTTCATGCGCAACATGCTCCAGCTCAATAATGGCAATGGTACGTTCAGCGACATCGGCCAGATGGCGGGGATTGCGCGCACGGACTGGAGCTGGAGCGCGCTGATTGCCGATTTCGATCTCGATGGCAACAAGGATATCTTCGTCACCAATGGCATCGCCAAGGACGTGACGTCTCAGGATTATGTCGCGTTCCTCGCGAACGACCAGACCATGAAGTCGATGACAAAGGGCGGTCGGGTAGATTTCAAGAAGCTCACCGACGCCATGACATCGACCAAGCTCCAGCACTACGCGTTCCGGAACAATGGCGATCTGACCTTCACCAACGAGAGCGCAAACTGGGGCTTCAACACTCCGAGCTTCGCCAATGGCGCGGCGTACGCGGACCTGGACGGAGACGGCGCGCTCGATCTGATCGTGAACAACGAGAACGACACTGCGTTCGTCTACCGCAACAACGCGCGCACGCTCACCAAGAACAACTATCTGCAGGTCAAGCTCGATGGCGAGGGTCACAATCGTTTCGCCGTTGGCGCGAACGTGACGCTGCAGGACGGGAAGCGGATGCAATATCAGGAGCTGAGCCCCACGCGCGGCTTCCAGTCGAGCATGGACTACGTCCTGACGTTTGGAATTGGTCGCGCCGATACGGTAAAAACCGTGACGGTCGGTTGGCCCGACGGACGCCAGAGCGTGCTGAAGAATGTGGCGGCGAATCAGCGTCTCACGATCAAGCAATCAGAGTCCACCGCCGCCAAGCCGGAGTTACCCAAGCCGGTCACCCGGCTCTTCAGCGACGTTACCGCGCAGACCGCGCTCGACTTCGTGCACCACGAGAACGACTTCGTCGATTTCGATCGTGAGCGATTAATGCCGAAGATGCTCTCGACCGAGGGACCGTACATGGCCGTCGCCGACGTCAATGGCGACGGGCTGGACGACATTTTCATCGCTGGAGCAAAGGATCAGCCGAGCAAGCTTTTCATTCAGCAGAAGGACGGGTCGTTCATCAGCACGAACGAGAAGCTTTTCGAGCAAGACAAGATCTCCGAGGATATAAGCGCCGTGTTCTTCGACGCGAATGGGGACGGTTTCCCGGATCTCTACGTCGTCACCGGCGGAACAGAGTTCTCGCAGATGGCGCCGGCGTTAGAGGACCGGCTCTATTTGAACGACGGCAAAGGCAACTTCAGGAAAGCGGTGGGCGCTCTGCCGCCGTTGTACCTGAGCGGATCGCGGGCGGCCGCCGCGGATTACGACGGCAATGGTACCATCGACCTCTTCGTCGGCGGCCGCTCGGTTCCCTGGAGCTACGGAGTCGATCCGCAGAGCGTTCTGCTCAAGAACGACGGCAAGGGCCACTTCACCGATGTCACCGACAAACTGGCTCCGGGACTCTCGCACGTCGGCATGGTTACCGACGCGATCTGGAGGGATGTAGATGGGGATGGCAAGCTGGACCTGGTCATCGTCGGCGAGTGGATGCCGATTACCATCTTCAAGAACATGGGCAACGGACGGCTCGAGAAGATGAAGGTCCCCGGCCTCGAGAACAGCAACGGCTGGTGGAACCGCATCATCGCCGGGGATTTCACGGGTAACGGCCGGGTGGATTTCATAGTGGGGAACCTTGGTCTCAACACGCGCCTGAAGGCGACGCCGAAAGAGCCGGTGTCCATGTACGTCAAGGATTTTGCGCACACAGGATTCGTACAGCAGATCGTCTCGTACTATCACAGTGGCGTTGAGTACCCGCTGGAGTTGCGCGACGACCTCATACGGTCACTGACATACCTCAAGGACCGCTACCTGAACTACAAGGACTACGCAACGCAGACCGTATCGGATGTGATCCCCCAAAAGGATCTCGAAGACGCCGTCGTAAAAAAAGCGTACACGTTTGCAACAACCCTGGTCAGGAATAATGGCGACGGAACCTTCACGATGATCCCGCTGCCGCTCGAGGCTCAGGTCGCGCCGGTCTACGGCGTCCTGGCCAAGGATTTCGACGGAGATGGAAAGGTCGATTTGCTGCTCGCCGGAAATTTCGACGGCGTCAAGCCCGAGATCGGAAAGATGGACGCCAGTTATGGGCTCTATTTGCGCGGAGACGGAAAGGGGCATTTCACGCCAGTGCGCGCCTTGGATAGTGGCTTCTTCGTTCCTGGACAGGCGCGCGACATCGAGCGTGTACGCACGCCGAACGGTGACAGATACGTGGTGACGCGGAACAATGATCGTCCTCTCATCTTCCGCACGACACACGCGCTGGCCAATCTTTCAGGTCACTGATCCGGCGCGTGCTTTGTTTTTATCACGATTACGCCGTTCGATCCCCGCATTCCGTAGAACGCCGTGGCTGATGCATCCTTGAGCACTTCGATCGAGGCGATGTCCTTCGGATTGATCCCGGTCAGACTTCCCCCCGGACCTGCCAGGACCGGCAGGCCGTCGATCACGTACAGGGGCTCGGTTTCGCCGTTGATCGTGGTCTGCCCTCGTATGTGGATGGCGATTCCGCCGTCCGCCGTGTTGATCACGACCACACCTGCCACGCGCCCGGCGAGAGTCCGTTCGATGGGATCGACGGTGGTGCCGTGGTCGAGGTCGTCAGCTGTTACGATTGTCCCCTGGTTCGGAGGCGGGAGGGGCCGGTCAGGCGGAGTTCTCCCAGTACTCGCTGAATTGGCGGAAGCGCATGCGGACATGAGCGCAACGAGAAGACCGCAAGAGAGCAACGGACGTGGCGAGGATAACGGCATAAAGACTCCTGGGAACGAGGCCAGAAGAAGTAGTACGACGAGGCTGCATTAGCCGTGCCCCTTCTTTGACGCGATTCCGCATTCTGCACTCATCTACGGCGGATAGCATCATCGGGCGGGCGGCTGCGCTGCTTCTGGGCGCGAGCGTCGCTGCGCTCTCTGCCTGCAGCCGGACGAAGACCCCCGAGCCGCTTTTCGAGCTGTTGTCGCCGAGCACTACCGGTGTCACATTCGCCAACAACCTGCCGGAGAAGCCTGACTTCAACATCCTGAACTTCCTCTACTACTACAACGGTGGCGGCGTCGCCGTCGGTGACGTCAATGGCGATGGCCTGCCTGATCTCTACTTCTCGTCAAACCTCGGCCCCAACCGGCTCTACATCAACAAGGCCAACTACAAGTTCGAGGACGTCACCGATAAAGCGGGTGTAGCTGGACCGCCCGGTTGGAAAACAGGGGTTACGATGGCGGACGTAAATGGGGACGGGTTGCTCGACATCTACGTGTCGGCGGTAAACTATCTGGGCCAGCACGGGCACAACGTGCTCTACATCAACAACGGTGACGGCACATTCACCGACAGAACGGCGGAGTACGGGCTCTCGTTCTCGGGCTATTCGACGCAAGCGGTCTTTTTCGACTACGACGGCGACGGGGATCTGGACATGTTCCTGCTCAATCACGCGACTGACACCCAGCGCGGCATTAGCCTGAGGCCGCAGCGGAACGTGCGAATCCCGAGCACAGGCGACCGTCTGTATCGGAACGATGGCGGCCACTTCACTGATGTGAGTGAGCAGGCCGGGATCTACGGCGGGCTTGAGGCCTATGGTCTCGGCGTCGTCGTCAGCGACCTGAATCTCGATGGGTGTCCGGACATCTTCGTCGGCAACGATTTTCAGGAAAACGATTACGTCTACATCAACAACTGCAACGGAACGTTTACGGAGTCGATCGCGAAGATGCTCGGTCACACCAGCCGTTTCTCGATGGGCGCCGACGCGGCCGACTTCAATAATGACGGGCGGCCCGACCTCATGGTCGTCGACATGCTTCCTGAACAGCAGAAGATCTTGAATACCTCGGCCGGCGCCGAGGGCTTCAACCTCTTCAACATGAGGGTGAAGGCGGGCTACTATCCGCAGTACGCGCGCAACACGCTACAGCTCAATCGCGGTGACGGGCGCTTCAGCGAGATTGGCTATCTCGCCGGAGTGTTTGCGACTGACTGGAGCTGGGCCCCGCTGTTCGCCGACCTGGACAACGATGGCTTCAAGGATCTGTTCATCACGAACGGCATTTATCGGCGGCCGAACGACATGGGTTACCTCAACTACGTCGGCAACGAGGCGGTGCAGGCGTCACTGGCGCGGGGAATAACGCAGGAGAACCTCTCTCTCCTCAAGAAGATGCCTCAGGTCCCGATCGCCAACTATGCGTTTCACAACAACGGCAATCTAACGTTCACGAACATGGCCGACGCATGGGGACTCGGGCAGCCGGGCTTCTCCAATGGCGCGGCGTACGTCGACCTCAATAACTCGGGCGCGCTCGACCTGGTCGTGAACAACATCAACGCGCCGGCGAGCATCTATAGAAACCACGCACGCGAGATCAACAAGAACCACTATCTCGAGGTTACGCTGAAGGGCAGCGGCAAAAATACCGGTGGAATTGGCGCCAAGGTGACGCTCAAGAATCACGGCACGACGCAATTCCTGGAGGAGATGCCCACCCGGGGGTTCGAATCGTCCGTAGATCCTCGTCTCCACTTCGGCCTTGGGAATTCAACGCGAATCGATTCTCTGAACGTTGTCTGGCCCGACCGTCGCTTTCAGGTACTAACGGACGTAGCGGCAGACCGCATCCTGACGCTGAATCAGAACGACGCCGCAGGAAAATACGATTACCACACCGGACCTCCGTCCCATCCGTTGTTTGCAGATGTGACGACGCGAACCGGGATCGACTTCAAGCACGAAGAGAACACCTTCTTTGATTGGAACCGCGAGCCGTTGATGCCGCACCTCCTCTCTACCGAGGGTCCGGCTCTCGCTGTCGGCGACGTAAATGGCGATGGCCTGGATGACATTTATGTCGGGGGGGCGAAGTGGCAGCCCGGGCAACTGTTCATCCAGCAGCCGAATGGGACGTTCCGCCCCAGCGACCAGCCCGCGTTGCGCGCGGACAGTCTCGCTGAAGACGTCGACGCCGTGTTTTTCGATGCGAATGGCGACGGCTATCAGGATCTCCTCGTCGTGAGCGGCGGTAACGAGTTCTCGGGCAATGACGAGCCGCTAAGGCCCCGCCTCTACATCAACGACGGCAAGGGCAACTTTCACCGCGACACGATAGCGCTGCCGCCAATCTTCGAGAACGCCTCGTGCGTCGTCGTCGGTGACTTCAATGGTGACGGTTATCCGGATCTGTTCTTGGGGAGCAGAGTGGAGGGTCGAAAGTACGGTGTCGCGCCGCACAGTCACCTGCTGCAAAACGATGGGACGGGGCACTTCACCGACGTCACTCTCGAAAAGGCCCCTGGCCTGTCCGAGGTGGGCATGGTGTCATCGGCGGCGTGGATCGACTACGACAACGACGGGAAACTCGATCTGGTAGTGGTCGGAGAATGGATGCCCGTTAGGGTCTTTCACCAGGAGAACGGCCATTTCGTGGATCGAACCGCCGCCGCGGGATTGTCGGAGACGAATGGCTGGTGGAACACAGTTACTGCCGTCGATGTCAATGGCGACGGCCGGAAGGATCTCGTACTCGGCAATCTCGGGCTGAACTCGTACATCAGGGCATCGGCGAAGGAGCCCGCGCGCTTGTACGTAAACGATTTCTTCCACGACGGAACGCTCGCGCAGATTCTCACCTTTTACAAGAATGGAGTGAGCTATCCGCTGGCCGGACGCGACGAGTTCGCGCGATTATTCCCGCAGCTGAGGAGCAAGTACACATCTTACGCGGATTTCGGAGCGAGTCGCATCGAAGACATCCTTCCGGCGTCGGAGCTCAAGTCGGCGAAGGTGCTGGAGGCGAAGAATTTCGCCAGCGCCGTAGCCATCAACAACGGAAACGGGACATTCAACCTGACGCCCCTGCCGGTCGAGGCGCAATTTGCTCCGATTTACGCTGTGATCGCCGATGATTTCGATGGGGATGGACTCACCGATCTCCTGGTTGGAGGAAACTTCTACGGTGTCACGCCGGTGCAGGGCCGCTATGATGCGAGTTACGGGCTCTTGCTTCGAGGAAACGGCATGGGCCATTTCGAGTCGGTCGATCTCGCGGCCGCAAACCTCTTCATCGAGGGTCAGGTCAGGCACATGAAGGAACTGAGAGGGCCTCACGGCCAGAGGCTGATTGTCATCGCGCGGAACGACGATAAGCTCGAGATCCTTCGCCCGCTAGCTTTGAAGCCACAGGCAACGGGGACTCGATGATTATGACGCGCCCTTCAGTGAAACCCTTTCGGAAAAAGCGATGCGCCTGGCCTGCCTCTCCCCGTAGGTGACGTCTTGTTCAGTTGCCGTTCTTCTCAGCCGATGCGCGTCCACGGCTGGTGTTGGTGCGGCCACTCGAATCGATCGGGATGAAAGAGGTGCGCGAGCAGCTCCACGCCCTCCGCGACACGGGGGCCAGGACGCGCGAAGTACGCGTTGGCATCCACGGCGTAAACCTCGGCGTCGGTAATTCGC
Organism: Gemmatimonadaceae bacterium; assembly: GCA_017881465.1. Classification (GTDB taxonomy): domain Bacteria; phylum Gemmatimonadota; class Gemmatimonadetes; order Gemmatimonadales; family Gemmatimonadaceae; genus UBA4720. The sequence continues at coordinate 4,823 of JADGQV010000043.1, read as the reverse complement.
GGCAAACGATTCGCCACCGCGATAGCCTCCTTCAAGCCGTATCCGCACGGCGCCACGATCAGCATCTCCGGCTCCGACGCGGCTACATCGTCCCAGGTGATTCGCTGCGAATCGGCGCCGGGTTGACCGAGGGGGTCTTCTCCACCTGCTGCCGCGACCATTTCCGGAACCCAGTGACCGCCGCAGAAGAGCGGCTCGGTCCACTCGAGGAACGTGACACAACGGGGAGGCGACTCCCCGACGGCTGCTATGACTCTCTGGATTCGGTCGTGACTCTCTTCGACAAGCTTCCGCGCCGCTTCGTTTCTGCCCGTGGCGTCGCCGATCGCGAGAATGTTCTCCGCGATCTCCGCCAGATTGCGAGGCGTGAGCGATAGCACCTGGGGCGGCTGCGACATGTCGCGCAGCGCCCTGCTCAGTTCATTTCCCGACGGTGCGCACACCTGACACAGGTCCTGGGCGAAGACGAGGTCGGGCCTCAGCTCGTCGAGGAGCACTTCATCGACCAGATAGAGGCTTTCACCGGTGGCGAGGTGCGCGGCGACAGCGCGGTCAATCTCCCTCTGCGACAGTCCCTCGAGCGGCAGCGCTGGTTTGCTCACGACCGGAAGCAAGCGCACCTGAGGCGGGTAGTCGCACTCGTACGAGCGCCCGACAAGGTCCGCGCCCGCGCCGAGCGCGTAGGTGATCTCAGTGGCGGCGGGAAGGAACGAGACGATGCGGGGCATCTCGTAAATCTACTGGGTTCGACGCGCTCCTACTTCGGGTGAGACTACAACTGAGCAGTTGCGTTTGGAGTCAAGCGGTGGAAGTGATTTGAGCTTCATGCCACCGAGCCTTGCTTCTGATCATTGCGTTCAGTACGACTAGCAGTTTTCTCATGCAGGCGACGAGCGCGACTTTCTTCGGCTTGCCGGCGCAGAGGAGACGCCTGTACCAGTTCTTCACCTGAGGATTGAAGCGAGTGGCAGCCAGAGTGGCCATGTAAAGCGCCGCTCTCACTCGTGGCCGGCCACCTCCGATCCACCGCTTACGGCGGGCCGGCTGGTGGCTGCGGGCGAGTCGTGGGAATCAAGTCGCCGTAGGCGAAGCGCTCATCCCGCAGCACGGTCTCACCCACCATATTCTCGACCGGTCCGTCGTAACCGGGACTGTCGGAGACGAACGTGTGGAACTCTCCTCGTTCCCCGCATGGGCCGACCCCAATTGGAAGGTCAGCGAGAAGTGAATCATCGAACACCCGATGAGCAAATGCGCCGTCCAGCTGCGTTGTGTCGACGTCCTTGACCTCGTGCTGCGTCGCGCTCGGCGACCAGCCGGCTGTGTAGGTGTATCCCCACTTCGACGCTACCGAAATCTCACCGGGCTCGATCGCCCGCTTGCGCAGCCATGACGCCACAAAATCTTCCGCCCGGCCGTATGACCGCGCCGCATCGATGTAGCGCATTCCCGCCTCGAACGCCGCACTCAGCACGTCGTGCGCGTGCAACTCCATGATCTGCGGGTCGTAATGTCCGCCCAGATCGCTTGCATGATTCAACGTCACGTATCCCGGCCGCCCGAGTGCGGCAAGCCCGAGGCCGAGTCGAGCAGTCATTGGGTTGAAAGTTAGCCGGGCAATGCTTTTTCGCCGCCTGCGCGGTGTCTTCACTTGCAATTCCTACTTCTCGACGATCTCGATGGTCCCTGACTTGATCGGTCCGGCCACCGTCTGCTGTCGACCCGACGGCCAGCAGACGTCGATCGATCCAGCGTGGTCAGCATCCGCGAGGCCGAAATAAAGTGGCAGGTCGCTCTGAGAGAGGTACCCTGACCTAGCGTCGAGGAGCTTCAGAATCCGACGCCCGTCGGGCAACACGACGGTAACCTCCGCGCCGAGCCCCTCCCGATTCGAGCGCGTTCCGCGAAGGTGGACCTTGAGAAAGTGGATGCGGTGTCGCTGCGCAAGGTCGCTGACGAGCACCTGCGGACGCCCGTTAAACTCGTTGGTCACGATGTCGAGATCACCGTCACCGTCCAGGTCGAGTGCGACCGCGGAGCGCGATCCCAGCGAGCCCATCATCGTCAGCTTGCCTGCGGAATCGACGTGGCACCTTATGTCGATCGCCCCGGGCTTGGAACAGGCGCGACAGAAAGGATTGAACGCGTCCCCTCCCTTGCAATCGAGGGTGAACCACACCTGCTCCGTTGCGCCGTTCGTTCGCGGCTCCACGCCCACTACGAATTCGCTCGGCAAAAAACGGCGACCTCCGTCGTTGAGAAGCAGGGAGTTGATCCCGTATCGGTAAGGGAAGTTCATGCCCGCGGCGATGAAAATGTCGTCCCATCCATCTGCGTTGAAGTCGTCCACGCTGGGCCCCCAGGGCCAATACGTTTCGACGCCGACGGAATCCGACACCTCCCTGAATCGACCGCCGCCCTGGTTCACGAACAGCTCGTTTCCGAAGAAGAAGCCAGACTTCCCTCCGGGAATCATCCCGGGAGCCACCGTCGATGAATCCGCCTTGCGCCCCTCGGCCGCCCAGTCACCGGCGGGGATGTTGACCCACATGTCCGGGTGCATGCTCGTGACGAAGATGTCGAGCCGACCATCCCCATCGAAGTCGAAGACCTTTACCCCCATCGAGCCCCACGGAGTCCTCGGAAAATATTTCGCTGTCGCGTCGCGAAAATGTTTACCGCCTTCATTGAGCCAGAGGTGATCCCCTCCCTGCATGTCGAGGATGTAGAGGTCGGGAAACCCATCGCGGTTGATGTCGAGCGCCGTCGCGTCGCCGCTCCAGCTCTTGTCCACGAGCCCGACCTCGCGCGTACCGTCCTTGAACCGGCCGCCGCCCAGATTGTGATAGAGAATGCTTGCTTCGGCGCGCTCGGGGTGGAGGTGGCCCATGAAAGCGTCGGGCAGACCTACGAAGTAGCCGCCCGGCCCCCGCTCGTTGCTGGTGTACACACCCACATTGGTCACGAAGAGATCGAGCAAGCCGTCGCCGTCGTAGTCGAAGAACACCGCGCCGGAGGAGTGGCCGACGTATCCCACTCCTGCCTCTTTGGTGATGTCGCGAAACTTCCCACCGCCGAGGTTTTTAAAGAGCCGATTCCCGTGGCGCACCGTCGTGACGAAGAGGTCGGGAAGGCCATCGTTGTCGATGTCGGCGAAGGAGCACGCGACCGCGATCGCGTCCGGCATGGCGAGCCCCGCCTGGCCGGTGATATTGACGAACCGGCCGTTGCCCAGGTTCTTCCAGAGCTCGCTGGTGCCGAGTTGGGTGACGAAATAGAGATCGGGCAGACCATCGCCATCGATGTCCGCGGCGCACACTCCGTTTCCGTGGTCGTAGTGAGCCAGCTTGTAGTCTTTGCCCGCGTCGTCCACGACCCGGTTCTCGAACGTGATGCCGCTGGCCTGCCTCTGATCCGTGAACTTGAAGTCGTGAAGCACGCTCGACCGCGCGGCCATCTCGGCTTCCTGGCGGCCCCGCTCGACCAGCCACGCCGGGGCCGCACCGGCCGCCGAGCGCTCGGTACTGGAAGATCTGCTGCACGCGGCGAGCAGAGGGAGGGCTGAGACCAGCGCTCCGCGGCGCCACGAAATAAAGTGCGACATGGGACGATTATATAGTCGTGGGGAGGGGGGCGCGTAAGGCGACAACTTAGTGTCTGAGTCGCGCGTCGAGCGCGGCCTGGGCGTCATCCAGCAAATCATACTGCCGCTTCCGCAGCCGACTGCCGACGCGGACGATGCGACCCATTCCCGGTCGCCGTAGGTCGACTTCGCTCGTGAGCGCCGCAGCCATGGCGAAGCTCGCAGTGGCGTGCCCCGACGGGAACGAAACGAACGGTCCATTCCTATCATGAAAGCCGCGGCCGAACTGAAAGTTCTCCGGGTTGCTGTCATTCACGGACGGCAGCGCTCGGCCGGAGATCCCCTTCCCCAGACCAGTAACGCTGGCCGCAAGGAGAAACGCCGCGGTCATGTGAAGCGCACCACGTGCCAGGCTTGGCATTCGTGTAAGGCGGCCGGCCGTATACAGACCTGCGCCAATAACGAATGGACCTGGACCGCCGAGGAGCGCGAGATCGTGTGCGGTGTGTTGGAGATCGTCGCTTCGTTGAAATCGCTGCTCCTGTAGCGAAAGCGCGCTGTCCTTGCCGCCACTCCAGCTGAGAAGAACCTGCCTTCGCATCATCCAAATCGAAACTTGGCCACTCCAATCGCGCCGTTCAACGCCACCATGCCGAGGTTGGTGAGGATCACTGGCCAGTTTCCGATGACGATCCCGTAAATGATCCACAGCGTGCTTGCGGTCACGAGCAGGGCGAACATTCCGAGCGAGAGATCGCGCGTGTGGCGGGTCCTCCACGTTCTGATGACCTGGGGGAGAAACGAGGCGACAGTCAGAACGCCGGCGAAATAACCTAGGTAGTGGATCATCGTGGAGTTGGTGATGGATAACTGCGACTGCAACTGCAACTGCAACTGAACACGCTGCCCGCTGCCAGCTGATCGCTGCCAGCCACCAGCCTAAGGACGTCGGGACGTTACTAACGCTGATCAGGGCACAATCAACTGCCTGTGCCGTCACGCCACCAGTGGCGTCCCGACGTTTGCAGCGGGTAGCGGACAGCGTGTTCAGTTGCAGTTAGCAGGTGCATTTCGCGCTTACGCCGCGGGCTCGACCGTCATCCCCGATCCATCGCGAATCGTGAGCCAGTCGGTCCGGACCCGGTCCCATTCCTGAATCAACAGTCCCTGCTCCTCGAACACCAGTCGGATCTGGGCCGGATCGTAACCGCAGATCTCCTCGAGGATCGGAATCAGGACG
>JADGQV010000042.1 GCA_017881465.1 Gemmatimonadaceae bacterium | reverse complement strand
CGATGAAGCACGTTCTCGCGATCGACCAGGGCACGACCGGAACCACGGCGCTGGTGATCGCCGCCGATGGCCGCGTCGCCGGGCGGGGCTACCAGGAGATTACGCAGCACTATCCGCAGCCCGGATGGGTGGAGCACGACGCCGAGGAGATTCTCGAGCGCACGCTCTTGGCGGCGCGCGATGCGATTGCGGTGAGCGGAGTGAGGCCCGACGTGATGGGCATCACCAATCAGCGGGAGACGATCGTCGTCTGGCACCGCGACACGGGGAAGCCCCTCGCGCGCGCGATCGTGTGGCAGGATAGGCGGACCACGGAGCGCTGCGCCGAGCTCAAAGGCAAGACGAGTTTCATCGCCGAGCGCACGGGACTGCGCCCCGATCCGTATTTCTCCGCGACGAAGATCGAGTGGCTGCTCAAGAAGCCCGAGATCGCATTCGTCGCGAGAAACGGGAGACTGTTAGCGGGCACGATCGACACCTGGCTGATCTGGAAGCTCACCGGCGGCCGTGTTCACGCGACCGATCCCACGAATGCGTCGCGCACTCTGCTCTTCGATATCAATCGGTTGAAGTGGAGCAGCGAGCTGTGCGACATCTTCAAGATTCCCATGGAGATCCTGCCCGAGGTGCGTCCCTCGGCCGGCGACTTCGGAAAAACGGTGACTTCGTTCTTCGGCAAGTCTCTTCCGATTACCGGAGTCGCCGGCGATCAGCAGGCCGCACTTTTTGGGCAGGGATGCTTCGTCGCGGGGCAGGCGAAGAATACGTACGGCACGGGCGCGTTTCTGCTGCTCAACACGGGGAACGAGGTGCCGCGCCCGGGAGAAGGACTGCTCGCGACGGTCGCGTGCGACGCCCAGGGCGGAGCGGCGTACGCACTCGAAGCGTCCATCTTCGTCGCCGGCGCCGCGATTCAGTGGCTGCGCGACGGACTCGGCATCCTCTACAACGCGTCGGAGAGCGAGCGATTGGCGCGCTCGCTCGACTCCAACGATGGCGTCTACTTCGTTCCCGCTCTCGTCGGACTCGGCGCTCCGAACTGGGAGCCGAGGGCGCGCGGGACGATCGTCGGTCTGACGAGGGGCACAACGCGCGCGCACTTCACCAGAGCAGCGCTCGAGGCGATGGCGTACGGATCGGCGGAGATGCTGGCGGTGATGGCCAAGCGAGGTCGTGTCAAATTCGAATCCATGCGAGTTGACGGCGGAGCGTCGGCCAACAAGTGGCTGTTGCAATTCCAGTCGGACATCCTCGGCATCCCTGTCGAGCGGCCCGACATGGTCGAGACGACGGCCCTGGGCGCCGCGGGTCTCGCTGGAATCGCGGGCGGAGTTTGGAGCGATGCGGCCGAGTTCATCGGCACGAGACAGTTCACGCGATTCACGCCGGCGATGCCAAGGGAATCGGCGGATGAAATGATGGCTGGGTGGCAGCGCGCGGTGAGGGCCGCGCTATTCTGGGCGCGCGACACAGGAGATGCCGGCGCGGTTAAGAAGAAGAAAAAGCGCCCGGGCTCCGCGGCAAAGAAGGCGGCTTCAAAGAAGCGGGTTTCAGCGAAGGCGACGGCGAAGGCGAAGGCGACGGGAAAAGGGAAGGGGAAGTCGCGCTCGGCGAGCGGCCGCAAGTCCGGCGGGGCCGGAAGTAAGTCTTCTCCCAGGCGTGGGAAATGAATCAGCTTCTTGGCGTGTGCCTCGCCGTCAATCTCGTTTACGCCCAGACGGCCGTCGTCCGGGACAGCTGGTTCGGGATCGACAAGATCAAACACTTTTTCATGTCGGCGTTCATCGAGAGCGTTTCGTACAGCGCGTTACAGGCTGCGCGCGTGAACCATCGGTCGGCGATGGCGGGCGCGATCGGAGTGACGGCGGCTTTTGGTGTCGGCCGCGAGATCCACGATTCCCGGAATCCGAACAACCACTTCAGCGTGAAGGATCTGACCTGGGACGCGCTTGGAGCTGGTGCGGGCGTGGTACTGTTGTCGCATACTATAAGGTAGGGCAGTCGGCGAACCGGCTCTTCAAGTAGCAGTCAGCAAGCCTGACTCTGCGATTCACCATCAGGCGCCGGAAAATCAAAACATCAGGAGGTTCCCGTGCGACGCACCGCTCTCGCTGTCGGCGTTCTGTTTTTGTCCGCAACCGCGTGCAACTTCGACTCGGCGAAATCGTCTTCCGGAACGGCGAGCTCCACGATCTCCAGCGACCCGAGCCGGCCGGATCAGAGCGAGGCGCTGATGCAAACGAGCCGCGACTGGGCCAAAATCGTGGCCAGCGGAGATGTCGAGGGGATCCTTTCCTACTGGACGGACGACGCCATCCTTCTCCAGCCGGACCAGCGCGCCCTCATCGGGAAGGCGGCCATCCGTCAGATGGTCGAAGAAAGCATGAAGAATCCCAGGTTCAGCATCACCTGGGGTCCGGAGAGCGCCGTCATCTCGAAGGGCGGAGACATGGGATATCTCGTCGAGCACAATCGCATCACGTTTGCTGACCCCACGGGCAAGATGCGCACACGGTTCGGAAAGAGCGTGACCATCTGGCGGAAAGATGCGAGCGGTGCGTGGAAGTGTGTCGTCGATACCTGGAACAGCAGCCCCACGGAAAACGTTTTTCCCGAGATGTGAGTCGCCGCGCGTTCTCGATCGGCAGGCGACCAAGCGCGCGGCGAGGCAAGAAGCCCGCTTCATCCAGAGTCAATCCATTGTCTATATTCCGCTCGTGAAGCCACGCACAAAATTCCTCATCGGCGGCGCCCTCGTCCTTGGCACTGCAGGCTACCTCGCCGCGAGCGCGATCAAGGACACGGGCGTCTACTACCTCACGCCCGGCGAGCTGTCGGCCAAAACCAAAACTGATCCGACGTTCTACGAGACCGGCGTCAAGGTTGGCGCCCGCGTCGTCAACGGCTCGATCGTCCGCGCTCCCGGCGGCATGCAGGTCGCGTTCAAGATGACCGACGGCGCCCAGACCTACGACGTCGTCTACCGCGGCATCACACCCGACACATTCACCGACGGCGTCGACGTCGTCGTCGAGGGAAGGCTCGGCCGCGACAACACCTTTCGGGCGACCACGCTGCTCGCCAAATGCGCGTCGCGCTATGAGAACGCGCCCGAGAAATACAAGACCACTCCGGGATACAAGAGAGCGGAGCAGCGGGCTTGATCCTCGTGGGTGAGCTGTCCCTCTGGGTCGCGCTCCTCATGGCGGTCTGGGCGGCGACGGTGTCCTTCGCCGGCGGACAGATGCGCCGAGCGGACCTGATCGAGAGCGGAGAGCGAGCGATCTACGCGACGCTCGCGATGGTGGTGCTCGCATCGCTCGGACTTTTGACCGCGCTCCTCACCCACGACTTCTCGATCAGGTACGTCGCGTCCTATACGAGCGCGAATCTCCCCAAAGTCTATACGATCACCGCGTTCTGGGGCGGGCAATCGGGATCGCTGCTGTTCTGGGCGCTGATTCTCGCGAGCTACTCGGCCATTGCGCTCTGGACGAATCGAACGCGCAATCGCGAGCTGATGCCGTACGTCACCGGCACTCTCGCGATCATTCTCGTTTTCTTCCTCGCCATGATTTGCCTCGGCTCCAATCCATTCGAGCGCCTCGACTTTATTCCCGCCGACGGTCGCGGGCTGAATCCGCAATTGCAGAACCCGGGGATGGCGATCCACCCGCCCAATCTCTATCTCGGGTACGTCGGCACGTCGATTCCGTTCGCGTTCGCGATCGCGGCGCTCCTGACGAGACGGCTCGACGCCGAGTGGTTGGCGGCGGTCAGACGCTGGGCTCTGCTCGCCTGGTTCTTCAACACAGTGGGAATCGTGCTCGGCATGTGGTGGGCGTACGTCGAGCTCGGCTGGGGCGGATACTGGGCGTGGGACCCGGTCGAGAACGCGTCACTGCTGCCGTGGCTCGTCAACACCGCCTTCCTGCATTCGATCATGGTGCAGGAGAAGCGCGGGATGCTGCGGAAATGGAACGTCACGCTTGTAGTGTCGGCGTTTCTGCTCTCGATCTTCGGGACGTTCATTACCCGCAGCGGCGTGATCTCGAGCGTTCACTCCTTTGCGCAATCGCCGGTCGGCATGTGGTTCGCGGCGTTCCTGGTTCTCGCAATCGTCGTGACCGCTTATCTCGTCTCGACGCGCCTGCAAGATCTCAGATCAACCGCCGAGCTCGAGAGCATGATCAGTCGCGAGGCGGCATTCCTCTACAACAATCTCGTGCTCGTGGGAATCGCGTTCTCGGTGCTGTGGGGGACGCTCTTCCCGATCATCAGCGAAGCGGTGCGCGGCAACAAAATCACCGTCGGGCCGCCCTTCTTCAACACGGTCAACATTCCGCTCGGACTCTTATTGTTGCTGCTGACTGGAATCGGACCGTTGATCGCTTGGCGCCGAGCGTCGGTGGCGAACCTCAAGCGGCAATTCCTGATGCCGGTGGCGGCCGCGGTGGCGATCGGAATTCTGGTTTTTGCTCTCGGTGTACACGACCTCGCCGCACTCCTGTCGTTTACGTTCGGCGGGCTCGTGCTCGCGACGATCGTCCAGGAGTTCTACAAGGGTGTGAACGCCAGGCATCACATGTACGGCGAGTCACGGGTAATCGCGCTGCCGCGGCTGGTGGCGCGAAATCGGCGGCGATACGGCGGGTACATCGTCCACCTCGGCATAGTCGTGGTGTTCGCGGCATTCGCCGGCCTCGCGTTCAAGCGCGAGTTCGATCTGACGTTGAACCCCGGCGACTCGAAGACCGTGACCGATGCGTGGGGACATCGCTGGACTTTCCTGAGTCAGGGGATCTCGCGCTACAGCGTTCTGAACCGCGATGTCACGGCGATCGCGCTCGACGTCACGCGCGATGGGAAGCCCGCCGGCGTCATCACGAGCGAGAAGCGTCAGCACGTCGATTCGCGTGGAGCGCCGACGTTCGAGCCGTCGACGGAAGTCGGAATCATGGGATCGTTCAAGCAGGATGTGTACGTCGTTCTCGCGGGCGTTCGCGGAGCCGATGACGCCGAGATTCGCGTGACGTTCAATCCTCTCGTGCGCTGGGTCTGGCTCGGTGGAGCGCTCATGGCGCTCGGCGGACTCGTAGTGATGTGGCCCGCCGCCGACCGACATCGCGCGCAGAGCGGGTACGCCGCGGTGCTCAAGCCACGGCCCATTGGCGAACGGGTGCCGGATCTCGTCGGAGCATGATGATGGCGTCGCCCGTAAAGGACCTAACCGCAAACGGCTCGCGCCGGCAGTTCATTCTGGCGATTCCCGCCCTTGGCCTCGCGGCCGCCGCATTTCCGCGAGAAATCCGCGCGGCACAGGTAGCGGTGCAGACGTTCAACGGTCCGATGGCCGACGCGAACGAAGTCTATCGGCCGGTGACGCTGCCTTCCAAACCCGGCGCGCAACCGTCGATGACGGCTGCGCAGCGCGACGAGCTCGAGCACCAGATCCATTGCCAGTGCGGTTGCAACCTCGACGTTTATACGTGCCGCACGACCGATTTCTCGTGCAGCGTCTCGCCAGCGATGCACGCCGACGTGATGGGTCTCGTCGCAGGCGGCTACACCGCCCCGGAGATCCTCGCCGCGTTCAGGGCGGCGTACGGCGAGAAAGTGCTGATGGCGCCCATGAGGAGCGGATTCAATCTTGTCGGCTACACGATGCCGTTCATCGCGCTCGGCACCGGTGCCGTGATCGTGGCGGTGCTGCTCAAGCGGTGGAAGTCGCGCGCGCCGGCTGTGGCGACGGTCGAGCCGAAGCAAATCGACGCCACGGCGGGAGAGCTCGCGGAGCTCGATGCGGCGGTGAGGCGCGACGCATGACAGCGCTCCTCATCGGCACCGCGCTCGCGGTCGCGTCGTTGTGCTACGTGCTCTACCCGCTTTATCGCACCGGCGTCTCCACAGTGCCGCGCGCGTCGACAGCCAGGAAAAATCGGCAGAGTGGAGCGGTGGAAGCCCTTCGCGAGCTGGAGTTCGATCGGCAGACCGGAAAAATCTCCGACTCCGATTACGAGCCGCTCAAGGCGCGCTACACCGAGCAGGCGCTGGTCGCGATGCGCGCCGGGGATGCGCCGGTGTGCGAGAGGTGCGGGCCGAGGCACGAGGCGGAGGCGGACTTTTGCTCGAAGTGCGGGGCGGCGCTGGTCCGATAAAACTGGCTCGGACCATTCGCACCAACTATCCAGTTACGCCCAGCTGACGCTCCGCGAGCACTCTTATGATGACGCTGCGGCCTGGTTGCGGGGTCTGGAGCGGAGAAAAGCAGACGCGATAAAGCTCGTTGGGGAAAGGACTTAGCGCGTGTGGAGGCTCTACATGTCGGCGGGCGCGTACGGTTTTCGCACTGCAGGATCAAGTAGTGCAGAGGCTATTGTCGAAACCGGCGCCAGGCGGCCGCGCCGGTGTCCCGCTCACGCGGGAAGACCTGTATGATTCAGATCGCCGTAGGAGAGGAACGAGCCGATGGCTGTGCGCGATTTTGTCGACGACAAGAATGTGAAGTGGAGAGTGTGGCCAGTCCTGGGCGCGTCGATCCATCCGAGGACGGCGGTGGAAGATTACCTCGGCGATTACGGCGAAGGTTGGCTCTGTTTCGAATCGCCGCACGAGCGCCGGCGCCTCGCCCACTACCCGCGCGACTGGGACCAGATGCCCGACAAGGGTCTGTGCAAGCTGCTAAGCGGGGCAGCCATTGTTCCCGTGCGGGGCACGCGGACGCCGCCCAAACCTCGCGATTCGATCAACCCGTAGCTGCAGAGTACAGTGCAACGGGCGATTGCGGTATCGCCCGGAAGTACGAATGTTTGCTTCGACGAGGAGGCCTTTCTGCCCGGGTACGATTTCACAAATAGAGTACGCGGCACGCTGATCAAGGCGCGAGAGGAAGCGCATCGCCGCCATCACGAGTATGTAGGAACCGAGCATCTCCTCCTCGGCCTGCTCGAGGAAGACGACGCGCTGGTGATGGACGTTCTCGAGAACCTGGGCGTCAAGCACTACGAGATCCAGACGGCCATCGAGCGCGTGGTTCAAAACGGTCAGCCGAGCTCGAAGGACCGCATGCCGGATCTACCGTACACGCCGAGGGCGAGGGTCGTGCTCGATCAGGCGATCGCGGTGGCCCACGAATTCGGCGACGGGTATGTCGGAACCCAGCATCTTCTGCTTGGCCTCATTCGCGAGCGACAGGGAATTGCGGCGCAGGCACTCGCTACGGCCGGATTGACCGAGCCCATTCTGCGGCGCGAGATTGTGCGGCTTCTTCAGGGTGAGGGCGTGGCCGCCGCGCTGGACATTGACACCAGCGAACGGCCCCAGGACACGCAGGTTCCGCTCAGCATCGCGGTCGAGGTGCGATACGAGGACGGCACGCTGGCGAAGAAGATCTTTACGACCCCGACCGAAGCGATCGGATTCCTGCGCGACAGGTCAAAGGAGTAGCTACCGCTCCAGCTCCTTCATTCGCTTCACAGCGATCCGGATCGGAACGAACGTCGTCGCCAGGCAGACGAGCGTCGCCCCACCAAAGCCAAGCCACATCGCCGACGGATCCGGATCCAGGTGCATCATGCGCGCGCCCACGAACTGATAGACCGGCCGCGCCTCGAGGATGATCACCACGCCGATCAGAACCACCGACGTCATCATCAGCACCAGTCCGCCGAACGATGTCGGAATCTGCGCCGCGTTCTCGGTATTGAATTTCGGGAAAAGCGCGCCGAAGCCGAGGGCGAGGCCGGCGATCGCGAAAGTCATCATCGTGATGGTGAAAATCGACACCGCCATCATGAATCCACTCACCTCGAGCAGCACGTCGGTCACGAAAACGAGGATGAGTGCCAGGACGAGCAGAGGAAGCGTTCCGACCCAGAACTTGGACCAGAGCAGCTGACGCATCTCGAGCGGACTCGATCTGAGCAGCCAGAGCGTGCGGCCCTCGAGACTGATTCCCGGAAAGATGAATCGCGCCGCAATCGAGGCGAGAACGAATCCCGCCAGAATGAGATTCACGAACGGGATCACGTTGGCGAGAAAGAACGTCACGCCTTCTCCGCGCAGCGGCAGGAACTTGATGTTGAACACGTAGACGACGACGAGCACAGTCAACAGGATGAGCTGCGACCACTGTGTCGTGTCGCGGAAGAAGAGGCGCATTTCCTTGAGCACCAGCTCCCGGCGCATCACTCCCCATGGTGTGAGAAGGCGCGCCACGAACCGGCCGAACGTCCCCTGTCGCACCCAGCGCGCACCGCTCTCCTGGGATTTGCTGAAGCCGCGCGCGTAGAGCCAGCGATGCAGTATCGCTCCGAAAACCACCGCGACCGCGGCCGTCGACCAGAGCAGGTAGAAGTGCAGAATCTCGGGATCGTTCCTCAGCCACGTCATGATCCCCTGCGCCACCCACTCGCTGGGCATCCAGGGAGAGGTCGGCGTCCGGAGCACCGAGATGAACTCGACCAGTGAACGAAATCCTTCGGGCCGCGCGAGTCTCTCCGGGCGGACGAGACGGAATATCAGCACCACTCCCGCCGCCGCCAGCACGGCGATGACGCTCAGGATGTCGCGCGTTCGCCGCGCCGGAAAAATGTTGACGAGCAGAAGGGTCACCGCGCTGCCGATCGCCCCGGGAATGAAGAGGAAGGGCAGCACCGCCGCGATCGCCACCAGCGGATAGAGAAATCCGCCCTGGTAGATGATGCCGTAGGCGGTGAGCACCGGAGTCGCGACCAGCACGACCATCCAGCTCGAATGCGCCGTCGTCTCCAGCAGCTTCGCTCCGTAGAGTCGGAGCCAGTCAACGGGGGCGGCGACCAGTAGATCCAGATCCTTCGCCAGGAAGAAGCTCGACAGCGCGGTGACGACGTTCGACAGAATGAGAATGCCGAACAGGCTCACGAACATGAGGCCGAGCAGCTTGGCCGCGAGCAGCGCGCCGATCTCGGGGATGCCGTGGAAATATTTGAGGAGCCGGTAAAACATTCCGAAAACGAACAGCCAGAAGACCGCGCCGATCACGAGGAACAGGATCAGCCTGCCCGACCGGCTCTCCGTCTTGCCGAGCGGGCGCGCCCTGACCGAAATAAACTTGGGCGAGAGGACGTGCAGCAAACTCGGAGAGGGCGGTAGCTGCGGGGTCGGGCTCGCGCCAGCGGCCTGTAGACCGAGTTCGCTAGGCATCGAGAACTTCCATCGCGTCGCGCGCCGCGCGCTCACCCGTGAGCTTGAGGAATATCTCCTCGAGCCCTCCTCCCCCCGTGGCCTCGTCGCGCAAATCCTGGATCGTCCCGACGCTTCGGATTTTCCCCTGCTGGATGATCGCGATGCGGTCGCACAACGTCTCCGCGACTTCGAGCGTGTGCGTGGACATCATGATGGTGTGGCCGCGCTTCACGTATTCGCGGAACAGATCCTTGAGAATTCGCGTCGCCTTCGGATCGAGGCCGATCATCGGCTCGTCGACCACGAGCACTTCCGGCCGGTGGATGAACGCGCTCGAGATGATCAGCTTCTGCCGCATCCCGTGACTGTAGCTCTCGACCAGCTCATCGGCCCATTCCTCCAGATCGAACAGCGCCATCAGCTCGCGACCGCGGTGCTCGACCTTGTCTCCGTCCTGGCCGTACAATCCCGCCACGAAGCGGAGGAATTCCGCGCCGGTCAACTTTTCGTAGATGAACGGACGGTCGGGAATAAAACCCAACTTCGATTTTGCGGCGAGCGGATCTTTAGCGAGATCGATTCCCGCGAGGTGAATGGTGCCCGCGGTCGGCTGGAGGATTCCCGCGATCATGCGAAGCGTGGTCGTCTTGCCCGCGCCGTTGGGGCCAAGGAATCCGAACAGCTCTCCGTCTGGCACGGAGAGGTCGATGGAATCAACGGCTGTGAACGAGCCGTATTTCTTGGTGAGACTTCTCAGTTCTATCATTTGGATTTGGCTTTTGCGTTCTTGAATGCGATTTCGAAGGCTGTGCGGATGGCACTGAGATCACTGACCTGCGCTGCGACAATCCGTCCCTCGGCGTCAACCCACGCAGTAAGGCCCTGTGGTGCTCCTTCAATGCGCCACGCGCGCACGGTGTCACGATGTGCCGGCGCCCATTCTCCGGCCGCGTCCAGCGACGCGCTGTCCACGACTGTGAACAGCGACTCCGCGCGGATCGCCAGCTCCGGCCGGATCACGAGTCGAGTGGTCGGATCGAACACGGACATCACCTGCTTTCGTCCGATCGCGTGCGGACCACCCAGCATGAACGCGACAGGCGCCAGAGATGGTGTGAACAGCGGCCGTATGAAACTGTAGTGCGCCGGCGGATGCCCCCCCGTCGTCTTCGTTCCGGCGATGAAGAGGAGAGTGTCCTCTTCGACCGATGCGTTGATCGCGAATGGCCGCGTTGGCCGAGCGATGTCGATGGTCAGACCGGCGAGGCGGAATCCCCGCGTCAGTCTCGTTTGCCAGCGTGCCGACGTCCGTTCGAGTGATTTGCCCGCTGGGTAATCTCCGACGAAGTACTCCTCGCTGACGAGCGTGTTGGCGGTCGTATCGAGCGCCGAAGATGCCGCGCCGATCTGCAATCCATCGCGCTCGATGGTGTAGTAGAACGTCTCGGGCTGGAGCCTCAGCGCGACCTGCGCGAGCTGCTGCGCCTCGCTCACGTTGGCGTTGCGGCGAAACATCATCGCGAGTCCGCCAATCCAGAGCGCGACGACGACTACCGCGAGCGCGGCGCGCGTCGATGTCATGAACGGTTGTGTGCTGGAAGACGGGGCAGGAGTCACCGCTTTAAGACGATTCAGACGATCGTCAGGCTCGTCTCGCTGTTGATCCACCCCAGGTAGCGTTCGAGCCCGCCTGATACGGGGATCGTGAGCAGCTCCGGGACCTTGTAAGGGTGCAATTCCTTGAACGCTTTCTCGAGCCCGTGAACGGCTCCAGACCGTGTTTTGAGCATGACGACGACTTCGGTCTCGTCGGCGAGCTTGTCCTCCCACCGGTAAAGCGATCGCGCGGCGGGGAGGATCGTGCCGCAGGCGACCAGCCTTCGATCGAGCAGCGCCCGCACGAACTTGGCGGCTTCGTCGGTGTTGGCGAGTGTGGTGAGAACGACGACCGCGTCGGTGTGGCCCACGTAACGATTCCGAAAGAAGGTGATCAGAATCTAACGCTCAGTCGGTCTTTGAACGAACGTTAAACCATGCGCGGCACGTCTCTAGCGCTGTAATCCAGTTAACATGCCCGCCATCGACCCCTCCCTCTACATCAATCGCGAGCTTAGCTGGCTCGAGTTCAACGCCCGGGTACTCCACGAGGCGTTCGATCCCAGGAACCGGCTGCTAGAGCGTCTCAAGTTCCTCGCGATCTTCAGCACCAACCTCGACGAGTTCTACATGGTCCGGGTTGCTGGCCTGCGTCGACAGATTGCCGCCGGAGTGCAGCACGTCCCACCCGACGGGATGACGCCCACACAGCAGCTCGCCGCGATCACGGCGCGCGTCGCCGAGCTCGTGGAGCAGCAGCGCAAGTGTCTGTACGACGTATTGCTGCCCGAGCTTGGACAACACGGAATCAGGATCGTACGAATCGAGGAGCTGACTCCTGAAGAGTGGCACGTTGTAGATCAGTTCTTCGAGTCACAGGTCTTTCCGGTGCTCACACCTCTCGCCGTCGATCCCGGGCATCCGTTCCCATACATCTCCAACCTTTCACTCTCACTGGCTGTTCAGATCTTCGACCCGGAGACCAGCACCACACGCTTTGCCCGCGTCAAGGTGCCGAAGGTTGTGCCGCGGTGGATCCCTTTCGGCCGCTCGAACCAGTTTGTCCCCCTCGAGCGGGTCATCGGAGCCAATCTGGGAGCGCTCTTCCCGGGAATGGAAATCCGCGGCTTCAGCACATTCCGCGTCACTCGATATTCCGACCTCGAGCTCGCCCACTCCGACGAGGACGAAGATCTGCTCACGATAATCGAGGAACAGGTCTTCCAGCGTCGCTTCGCCGAGGTGGT
The DNA here is from genome assembly GCA_017881465.1 of Gemmatimonadaceae bacterium. Classification (GTDB taxonomy): domain Bacteria; phylum Gemmatimonadota; class Gemmatimonadetes; order Gemmatimonadales; family Gemmatimonadaceae; genus UBA4720. The sequence goes on along the minus strand of JADGQV010000042.1, from coordinate 6,356 downwards.
TCGAGTCGAGGTGCAGAAAGGGACACCGCCGGACCTTCGTGAGCTTCTGCTCGGCGAGCTTCTGGAGGATCAGCCTCCGGAAATGCCCGCGCTGACCGAGGCGGATCTGGTCGAGACCGGACCGCTGCTCGACCTCAGTGATCTGATGTGGCTCGCGACAATGGAGATCCCCGACCTGCGGGATCCACCCTTCGTCCCTGCCACCCCCTCCGAGCTCAAGGACACGTCGCGTTCGATCTTCGACGCCATCCGCGACCGGGACATCCTCCTCCATCACCCGTTCGATTCGTTCCCCGCCTCGGTCGAGCATTTCCTGACATCGGCGGCGGTCGATCCGAACGTGCTCGCGATCAAGATGACGCTCTATCGCACCTCGGGCGACACGGCGATCGTGCGCGCGCTGACGGAGGCGGCCCAGCGCGGAAAGCAGGTTGCCGTCCTGATCGAGCTACAGGCTCGATTCGACGAAGTCAACAACATCACCTGGGCGCGCCAACTCGAAGGATTCGGAGTGCACGTCGCCTACGGGCTGCCCGGCCTCAAGACGCACACGAAGACCGTCCTGGTCGTCCGGCGAGAGCCCGATGGAATCCGACGGTACTCCCACATTGGGTCCGGCAACTACAACTCGAAAACGGCGCACGTCTATACCGACCTCGGCCTTCTCACGAGCAGCCCTTCGATCGGCGCGGATCTGACCGATCTCTTCAACGCGCTCACGGGGTTTTCCCACCAGAGCGACTACCGGAACCTGCTCGTGGCGCCGGCCAACATGCGGAAGCGGTTCATCGAGATGGTGGACAGGGAAGCGGACAACGCCGTGGCAGGGAAGCCGGCGCGGATCATCGCGAAAATGAACGCGCTGGTGGACGCCGAGATCATCCAGCACCTCTATGAGGCTTCTCAGGCCGGCGTCGAGATCGATCTGATCGTGCGCGGGATCTGTTGCCTCAGGCCCGGCATTGCCGGGATCAGCGATCACATCAGAGTCATCAGCATCGTCGGACGCTTTCTGGAACACTCCCGCATTTTCTATTTCGCGAACGCCGGCGACGAGGAGATCTATTTCGGATCGGCGGACTGGATGCCTCGCAACTTCGATCGGCGCGTCGAGGTGGTTACTCCGGTCGAAGATCGGCGCCTGCATCCGCGCATCAGTTCGCTGCTGGAGACCCTCCTTGCCGACAACAGGCAGGCGTGGGATCTGGGTCCGGACGGCGCGTACGTACAGAGAAAGCCGGGCTCGGGTCCGGTTGTCTCAGCGCACGAGCGTCTGCTGGTGAATTCCTGGGGAATCCTCCCGGCGCCGCTCGCGCTCGAAGAGCAGTACGCGCAGGGAACGCGTTCCGGCCAGCGCGCCAACGCTTAGTCGGGGCGCGACAATTGATTGCCTGCGCGAACGCCTAGTCGGCCGCGCCAACCTCGTCGTCGTAGGTCATCACAGCTCCGTCCGGCGCCACGATTTCGACTGGAACGCCGGCGACCTCGGAGAGCAGTCTGGATTTGCGGCTCGCTCCCCAAATTTCCAGCCGCAGGTTCGCACCCTGGTGCTGGGGCACGGCCGTGAGTCTCAAAGCGCGGTCCAGCCAGCGGACCCTGATTTCCGCCACGGCGTCGGCGTGACCGCGGTCGAAGCCATCCGCGACGCGGAGTATCGCCGCCAACCTCTTGATCGTTGCACGCATCGGTTTTTCCAGGCCGCCGTAGTTGGCGTGTTTTTTCTTTGGCTCGGCGCCCCGGTGATAGCGCGCGACATTCGCCGCCATCACTTGCTCGGCCGGCGTCATGCCCAGCAGGTCGGCGTGCTGTATCAAGTGGTAGGAATGCTTGTTGTGGTCGTCGTAGCTGATGTGATAGCCGATGTCGTGAAGAAGAGCCGCGTCGGAGAGCAGCCTTCTGTCATCGGATGCGCAGCCCAGACGCTGGCCGATGGAGTCGAAGAGCTGAAGCGCCAGCTTCTGAACGTGCTTCGCGTGCGGCTCTTCATAGTGCGACCGCTCCGCCAGCTCTCGCACTGAGCGTTCCCGGGCCTCTCCCGGATCCGCGGGCGCCGGCGCGACGCGCGCGCTCTCGAGAAGAATTCCTTCCCTGATGCCGTAGCCCGAAATCACCAGCTCCTTCGCTTCAACGCGGGCCGCGACTTCGGCCGCGACCGCAAGTCCGGCCACGATGATGTCGCTTCTCGCCTCGCTCAGCCCCGGAACCGACTGCCGCTCTTCCGGCGACATGTTGTGCAGCATGTCGACCATGTGCTCCAGCTCGATGCGCGGAATGACCGTTCCGTGTACGGTCTTCGCACTCTCCATCCCAATGCGCGCGAGGTAGATCGCCGCCAGGCTGGTGAAGGTTCCTCCCGAGCAAATGATGCGCGTCGCGTGCCAGTGGCGCGCCGAAAGGTGACGTCGCAGCTCCAGTCGAACGTGCTTTCTGAGCTTGCGCATCCCTTTCTTTTTCGCTGCCGGGGAGAGGTACATCTCGGTCATGCGAATCGCGCCCAGGGGCAGTGAGATCAGGCGCTCGACGAGGCCGTCTGCGCTGAGCGCGAGCTCGAATGAGCCGCCGCCGATGTCCATGACTACCGCGCGGCCAACTCCCAGATCGAAATGCGCGAGCGCGCTGCGAAAGCTGAGACGCGCTTCGTCCTCGCCCCGAAGAACTCTCACCTTGAGGCCCGTCTCCGCCCGTACGAGCTTGAGAAATTGCTCGCCATTGCTGGCTTCCCGCACGGCGCTCGTGGCCACGACTTCAGTGCGCTTTACGCCGAGCTGGGTCGCGAGCGTAGCCATCCGGGTCAATGTGCTGAGCGCGTTCTGAATGGCGATCTCGCTGAGCGACCCTTTCTTATCGAGGCCGGCGCCAAGTCTGGGCGCCGCCTTCATTTCGTCCACCACGCGGATGACGCCGGTGGGCGAAACATCGGCAATCGTCATGCGGATCGAGTTGGACCCGATATCGATCGCGGAGATGCGGATGTCCGAATCGTTTCTCAGCTGGTGAGAGCCGGTGCTGCTGAGAGTCAGATAAGAATCCGGCGAGATGCCCATGGCTCGGAGTTGATGGTCGGTGCCGCTACACGAAAGCTATCGCACGCTCCGCGTTAATGGCATTGTCGAAGGCCTGGGTCCCAGACTCGGCCCTCGGTGTCGAGAAATGCGTGACGATACTCGCCGGCGCCAAGCGTCAGCTTCAGAACCCCGAAGTGTCCGTGAATCTGGAAGACGGAATTGTGAGCGAGAGGACTACGCAATTGACGGAGCTCTCCTCCACCGGTGCCGGCGATGATCTGCTCGATGCCCTTCTCGGAATCGGCGACACCGTCCGGTGTCTGTGGGAGAAATCGTTCGTAGTGGTGCTCGTGCCCGTTGAGAATGAGATCGACGCCGCTCTCATAGAGAATTCTCCACAATCGCTGCACATCCGGCGTCGAGCCGTGAACCCCGGAGCTGAAAAGCGGGCGGTGAAAGTACGCAACCGTGCATAGTGTGCGGTGAGCCGTGAGATCCGCTCGCAGCCAGTCTTCCTGCGCTCTCACCTCGGTGGGATTCCCGTGCTCGAAGTAGAGCTCGCTGTCGAGTGATATCACGTGCCAGCCACCGACGTCGTAACTGTAGTAGCCTCTTTCCGAAGGGCCCGCGCGCTCACCGAAGTACCTGAAGTAAGGCGCGCCATTTCCGCTGTCGTAGTCGTGGTTGCCGGGCGCAGGATGAATGACATTCATGATGCGCCTCGTGCCCCACGACGGAGAAAAACAGCGCGGGAAATCATTGTCCACTCCGCTCGAGCCCGACGGATACGCGTTGTCGCCGAGCGTGAACACCATGCTTTCCACTTTGGCGGCGCTGTCGACCGCGAGCACGCTGTCCACGATTCTGCCGGTTGACTCGTCTCCGCTGGTTCCGCACACAGCGATGTCGCCGGCGCCGATCATCACCGTCCCGGCAAGCGCGAGCTCTGTTGGGCCTGTACCCGGCGGCGTCGGAGTCGGGTGTTCGTCGCGCGCGCAGCAGAGCACCAAGCCGGGCAACGCAACGCACACCACCAGCTTTGCAGCTCCGCGCACGAAACGATCGCGGGCGCGAGTTCGCGGAGAGTGCCGCGACCCGATCAGCCCGTCCTCACTTCAGAACGCGAATCCAACACTGGTAGCTATTCGACTATGGTGACTATTCGTGAACAGCACGTTCACGCTCGTCCCGGGGTTGAGGTATCCGACCCAGAACCCTGCGCCCGCGACCGAGTGCCAGGCACCGGGCGACTGGCCGTTCAGATAAACTCGCCCGACATCCGTGAAGCCCAGCGCTCCCACGTCGAGCGGAAGGATGAAGGGGAACTTCGCGATTGGAACCCGCAGCTCCGCGCTGCCATAGAGCGAGGCATCTCCCGCGTATCTCTGGCGCTCTTCCGTCCTCAAGGTTTCTGATCCGCCGAGATACGCCGCGTCGAAATACGGAAAGTTGCCCCACAGCTTCTTGCCGCCGGCGCGAAACGCCAGCACCGGCTTCTTCGGGACCGGCAATGTGAAAAAGGCCGCTGCCAAGGCGTCAACCGATTCGTATGGAGTCGCGACATCCCAGAATCCCGGATAACCCGTCCCCGCAAGATCGAAGACCACACGCGGTCTCAACGTATCCGGGACGTAGCGACTATCGAGATGCATCTTGAGCCTCAGCCCTGCCTGGCCGAATCGCGTGAAGCCGTACGGCTGCTGCTGCGCGATGAACCGGTTGCTCAGACTGTCGGTGGTGGTGTAGCGAACGACCGGCCCGATAGAAATGTCGCTGACCGGGCTGAACGACCGGCCAATGCCCGGATTGAGCTGCCACTGCCTCTGCCTCACGTTGTAGAAACGTCCAAGCAGATCTGGAACGTCGTTGCCGAAGCCGTGGAACTGGACGACCTCGAACTGCGACATGCTGGCTGTAACCGGAATATGCACGTCGGATTCTTCGAATCGCTTGTCCAGCACGCTGCGAATTCGCATACGATTGCTCGCCGCCGAATACGCGACATCGGCCTCCGCCATGCTGGAATACGGAACGGTGCGGAACCCGTACGAATAGCGCGCCAGGCCGATCACTGGATAAATCCCGAGACCGCGCTGAGAGTGCAGTCCTAATACGGGGCGAAGCCTGGTGCCGTTGTCCGTCAAAGGCGGTATCAGCCCTCCATAAGCGCGGACCCACGGCCGGCGATTGAAGGAGTGGTTGAACGCGTTGTCGATATTGATCTTCTCGTCGACGGTGTCCTTGGCATACTTCAGGTCCTGCACCGTTCCCACGTCATAGAAGCGCGTCGGATTTCTCTTGCCGCTGACCGTCGAAAGGTCGACAAACGTGTTGGTGCCGTTCCCGCCGATGATCCTCACCGGGATACTCCGTTGCACACTCCCTTCGACGGTAGCCCGGTCATCGCCGCCGTGCAGGTAGATGCGGATCTCCTTCGTTTCACCCAGGTCGAACCGCCGCGCGAAGTAGGGAGCGCTGTTCCCGGATTGGATGCGAACATCCACGATTCCCTCGCCGGAGCGAACCACAGTCGCCTGATCGTCGGCATCCGTACCGTGGATGTCCGCGACCTGCCATAGCTCGTGGTAATAGCGATCGGCCGCGCCGCGCAGCCGGTCGCGCCGCGCCTTGAGCTTGCCGGCAATCTCGGGTGAGCTGCCCGCGTACTCCGGCGGCATCGCCCGCACGGCGTTGTCGATCACCGGATCGGTGATCCGTTGCATCAGGCTGGTCGCGACTGAATCCCAGACCGTTTTGTCGAGGCTCCCCAGCATTCGGCGGTCGAACTCGCCGGCGTTGGCGAACAGATGCGTGGCATTCGGATACTCACTCTCGAAGGTGATGAGACTCGGCTGGACGAAGCGCACGATACTGAGCACCAGGCCCTCGTACGACACGAACGCCTTGTCGCGATCAACCGCAATGGGTTCCCACGGCGCCTCATCCTTTTTGCCTATCCGCGCCCACTTCCATTGGTCCGGATGTCGATCGTTGTCGCCGATCAGCAGATCCATCTCGCGTGCCGTGAGCAGTGCGCGTGCATCGACCTCCGTCCGCGGATCGGTATTGATTCGCCCGAGCAACGTGTCGCTGTCGATGATCTTGCTCGCGCCCGCGAATCCGGGAGCGTTCTTCGGCACATCCGGACGCTCCTCGAGCTCGCCAAGCATGCCAGCAAATTCCTTTCGGAACTCACCGAGCACGGGATCGTCCGGCATCATCGCGACGACCGGAGTCGGATGAAGCACTCCAGCCGCGGCCTGCATCGGAGCCGCCGCGATCGCTCCCAGCGGGTGCGACGCGCTTCCCTCATCTCGCACGACATACCAGACGACGGTGCCCTTGTACTGC
>JADGQV010000116.1 GCA_017881465.1 Gemmatimonadaceae bacterium | reverse complement strand
GGAACGATCCAACTGCCTCCGTCGACGCGGAGATTCATCTCGTACTTGCCAGGTGCGATCGGCAGGGCTCGCGTCCACCAGCCCTCGCTCGTTCGCTCGAGATCAACCGGAGTCCAGCCACTGAAGTCGCCGTTTATCTCAACTCGTCCGGCTGACGGCGCGTGAACCATCAGCAACACTACACCTTGGGGCCGGGCCTCCGCACGAAAAACGTCTGCCGCAGCCGAAGCAGTGCCCGGAACTTCAGCGCGAGCGGTTTCGATTGCAAGACTCGTAGAGGCGGTCAGCGCATTGCGGCGACCGGACGCAAGGCGGATCCCCAGCGATATGAAGCGTCCGCCGGGAAAGCCCTGGGTGGGATCGACGGGATACGTTCCCCCGGCCCCGACGATCCCGAACACGGGCGTTGCCCACGCCGTGACGGCGACGCTCGCCCACGTTCTGGTACCGGTAGGATCGAACGGCAACCTCGATCCCCACCGCGTGGCCGCCAACGCAGACACGTCGAGTCGTTCGCGCGTCCAGGTCAACGAGAGCTGGCCGTCCACGTATTTGGCCGAGTCGTCCACCGATGCGGGGCTAACTCTCAATAGAGCCGTTCCCGCCGGAAAATCGGCCCAGGCTCCAATCTCGCCGAGGAGTACTCGGCGCCAGCCGCTGCCGTCCCAGGTGGTGCCGCCTCCTCCGCCAACGAAAGCACCGCTCGCGCTGCGCGCGAAATGAATTCGTGCGTTGGCGAGAGCCTCGCCGGTCCTCGTCGCATCCTGGTGAGTGCTGCCGCCTGCGGAGCCTGTCAGCTCGCCGAAGAATCCACGCGACCTGGGGGTGAAAAGCGATGCGGACACCACACCCTGCGCGCTCCATCCACCGCCTGCGAATTGAGAGAGCGTTCCCAGCGCTTCAGCGATCCCCTGCGACCAGTCTATCCGTAGATCGGGCGTGAGCGCGGCCGCTGTTGCGTTGACGGTGTCGGCGTAGCGGAGCGCAACCGCTCCGACATCGATGCTCGCGGCCGCACGCTGCGCGTGCGCGTTACCGGCGTAGTAGAACAGCGCCGGAGCGGCAAGGACCACACTGTCACGACAGAGGCGGGCGAGTTTCACGCTCGACTTGTGAGCTCCAGCGAGAAAGGTGCCGCCGCCCTCAGGTAGCTCTCTGTGTGCCCGGCCCGACCTGGATCACAGAGCTCTCGGTGCCAAAATCATCGGAGCTCTTCGTCGCGAGAGGGTCCGCGATCCACCTCGTTCCGTCAACGATGAAAGCGTACTCGTGACGACCCGCAGGAAGAGCGACGGACACAGCCCACACGCCTGGTGCGCCCGACCGCTTTAGCTGCGTGGTGCCCTTCGTCCATTCGTTGAAATCACCCACGAGCTCGACGTTCCGGGCGTTCGAGTCGACGAAGACGAAGCGAATCAGATTGACGGTGTCGCTGGCGGACGGTTTACCCGCTACTGCGGCCACCGCGCGCGGTTTATCGGACCCGCTCCGCACGCGGGATCCGACCGCTACGGTGGACAGCGCCACGAACATCGAGACTCCTGCTGCCAGCGCAACGGCCCCGAGTGGTGAGAACCGCACGACACGCTGCCTCCGCCACCAGGAAGCTTCGCCGCGGTTTACCGGATGCAGTGAGCGGGCTTCCATTCTCACCTTATCCATCAGCCTTGCGTCGAACGAGGGATCAAGGTGCTCTGGCGCGCGGAGATGATCCGCCACACGCTCTATGAGAGCGGCGGTTTCGTCCGGGAGTTTGTCACGATAGTCAGCCATGATACACACCCTCGAGTAGGTCGCGAAGTCCATCGCAGGCTCGTTTCACTCTCATTTTCAGCGCCGAGACGCCAATCCCGGTGATCTCGGAGATCTCTTCGTAGCTCTTTTCTTCAACGTACTTCAACAAGAAAGCTTCCCGCTGTTCGACCGGCAGGCGCGAGAGAGCGTATTCGACGTGCTCGCTCATTGTCCCAGAGGAATCTTCGCCCGCCTCCGCCACGGCCCGGTCGATTATTTCAGGATCGGCGACGAATCGTAGATCGCGCCGCCGCTGCCGCGCGGCAAACGTTCTGCATTCGTTGACGACGATCTGATACAGCCAGCCTCCAAATCGATCCCGGTCGCGACAGTTTTTCAGACCACGGTACGCGCGCATGAAAGCGGACTGCAGTACGTCGTCCGCATCCGCCCGCGAGCCCAGCATTCGAACGGCGAACCGCGTGCATGTGTCCCGGTACCGCTGGGACAACACACCGAACGACTCGACGTCACCACCCAGTACCTCAGCTATCAGCTGGGCGTCGGACCCGTCTCTCATAGATGAAAGACTACGTGATGCCACCCCGGGGTCACAATCCCTACGTATCGGAGGATCGGGTTAACCGCAGAGGAGCAATGCTGGTGGCGGGTCCACGATTTTGCCGCCATTGCTCAACGCGGCGCTTGCGGGCTCTCTGTTATGGGGATGTCAGCGTCAGAACGATCGCCATGCTGTAGATGCCGGGAGTATCCAGCGTCCAGTTATAGCGCGTCTGGAAATACAGCGTAGTGGCATTGCTCGCGGTCGCGGATCCGGTGACCAGGTTCACGTCGGTGGTCGTCAGCGCCGCGAAGGATCCGTTCGAAGCGGTGCTCCACTTGAGATCCGCGGCCGGCTTATTGGCCCGTGCTGGAGCTCCCGGCGAAGTGTTCGTCGCGGTCCACATTGCCGCGGCGGCGTGCAGATGAAGGGTCCACGCCGCGTTCGCGCTCACGGTGAGAGTGGGCCCGGTAGTGGCGTTGAATCCCGCGTCGAAATCGGCCGGACTCGGAGCCGCGAGTGCCGTCGAGCCTGCGCTCATCTGAAGCCGGACGACACGTCCAGCGGTCATGGAGACACTGCCCGGAAGACCACAGCTGGCAGGCGCGCCGCTGGCCGTGCATTGCGCGGACGCCGAGGACGCCACCATCGGCAATCCCATCACCGCCGCGATTACCGCGGCGCCAAAGCTCAAGCGTCTCATCTCGTCTCCCGTTCAACTCTGAAGGTCCCGGAAGACATGGCCCCGTCGGATGACGAGTACCAGGTTCCGGTGATTGTGTCAGCGACGATCTGGCCTACGTGACGACGTGTAGTCGCTTCCAGATCCGCATCGAAGTCGATCACATCGGTGCCGCTTTCCGAGCCGCTGACGGGACCGCTCAGGAGCCTTTGCTGTTGCGTTTGCGAGTTCACACCCTGAAGGACCAGCTGTCCCTGAAAGCTCGTGCCCGACTCGCGCGAGATGGTCAACGTTCCGGTGAGCGTCTCGCGCACGGGAACGGTTTGAACGCCGGTGTAGTTCCACGAGCCATTGAGTTGAATCAGGGACGGCTGTGGCTCCGTCGACTTGAGACACGCCGAGAGCAGCACTACCCACCCGAGCGCGAGCGTCCGAACGCTTGTTGTCCGTGAGCCGCTCATGAATGACTCGGGTTTGCGGTGGCGTCGGGCGTCTTGTTGCCGGTTGGCGCATCATTCTTCTGCGCGCCGCTGCGCGTGCCGGAGCCGTTCCACATGCGGATCGGACGCGGATCAAGCGTGACCGTAATCGATTTCGAATCCTTCCCCGTCACGATCAACATGGGAATCGGGCCGCGAGGTACGAGCGGCTCACTCAGCTCCGAGAGATCGAAGTCGAGCTTGTAGGTGCCCACCGGCAGTGACTGGAAGGTTGCAGTCGTGGGGCCCGTCATGATCGCCGCCCATTCGCCACCGGCGCTGTCGCGCGCGATCACGTGGGCTTTGCTCAGATCCACCTGAACGGCCGAAATCCCGGAACGAGGCGCGACCACGAGCTCCACTTCGGCCGAAGTCGAAAGCGACACGCTGAGATCACCGCGCCCCGCGCCGCTGGCTGACCACCCATCGGGCAGGGACGCTTCGTCGATCGTGATGGGCTGCCTCGAGTCCCCGCCCACGCGGTACTTGCCGGCGGCGTCTGCCACCGCTGTTTCCCCGCCGCGCCTGACGATCGCGCCAGGCACGCCCGGCTCGTGGGGATCGCGGCGCTGATTCCCGTTCTGATCTTCGTAGACATATCCTGACGTCCCCGGAGTCCGGAGCATTGGCACCGTCAGCGCATGCTCGAAGCGGGCGCCAACGATCCACGGCACCCGGCCGGTCACGGAACGGAAGATCGAGTTGTGCTCGGCGTCGACCTTGAGGGTGAAACCATTCACCAGCGGAATCGCGATTCCGGCCCGCATGATCGCGGAGTTGTCGCCGCCGAAGCTGTTCACCCGCTGAAGGTCTCCCTCGCCGCGGATCCCACCAAGCCACGGAAGCACCACTTGCTCGGCACGAATTCCGAACATGCTCTGCTGGTTGACGAAGCCGCCTCTGTCACGTGTCTGCTCGATTCGCGTCTGCACCTCGACGACGCCGCCGACCCCGGACCAACCTGCACTTGTCGTCCAGTAGTTCCGGGGCGAGCGATCGGTCACTGTGCTCTGGCCGGACGGCGAGACGCTGCGCGTAACGTTGCCGATAAAGGCGGAGCTGTTCAGGTAGTATTGCCGGACGTAGGTGCTGAAGCTGATTCCGAGCTGCTCCTCACGGCTCCCGAACCCGCCGCCGGTGTTAGACGGAGTCGGGCGTGATGTCGCGTCGAAGAGATACGAGCGCGCCTCTATTGCGATGGTTGTCGCACTGCGGAGGGCGTACTGCGGCCGCAGCGAGAACCCGTTCGACTTCAAGCCGCTGAACACCGACGTTGCGTCAGTCGTGCGCCACGCGCTGGCGCTCACGCTCGTGCGCGATGACAGCCGCTCGGAAACATTCGCCACCAACTCGTTCGTCGCGCGGGCGAATGCGTCGCTGCCGCCCGGAGCGTGCGTCACGCGTAGCTCCTCATTGCTCTCGGGGCCGGTTCTCACCAGCCCGCTCGACCACCCGAGGCCGCTTCCATCCTGAAAGCGCCGCTCCGCAATCTCAGCCTTGAAGGTGCTGCCGAAGATCGAGGGCACCGCCGCGCCGACTCCCAGCGCATCCAGGCGTCGTGGCGACGTTCCCGCATCCGCGAGATGAGAGAACGACGTGCTCAGCTGAGCGTCGCCGAACAGTCGCTCGGCGCGCAGCCCGACCATCGGCTTCCGCTGGGTCGATCCGACAGCGGGCAGAGAAAGCGCGCCCATGCCCAACAGGCCCCAGCCCGGATGCTGCAGATGCAGAAGTGCGCCCTGGCCATACGGGTAAAGTCCGGTGAGGTCGGAGAAGGACGTCCCGGTGTTGCCGAGGCTGAGCTGGCCGGACGGTGCGGAGAGCGTGACCGCCGCAGCGGACTGGTACGTGCCAAGGTGGGCGAACGCGTTGCTGGCGGCGCCGCCCAGCGCGGAGCCCTGAGACATTCTGGCGTCGATCCGGACGGAGTCGTACAGCGCGCCGGTCGCCGCCAGTGTGAAGACTCTGTTCGCGTGCCCGTTTTCATCTATCGCGTGCGAGATGGCCGTCGTGATCAGGGGGCCCGCTTCGCGTCCGATCGAGCTCGAGTTGAAGACTTCAACCGTCATCATTTCGGAGGCGAGAGTGTCCGCGCCTGAGCGGAGGTCGATTTGGACGAATGACGACCCCGTGCTCGACAGCGCCGGGATCTTGAGCCGCGCCCGTCGCTTCACCGTCTCACCGGGCTGGATCACGATGGCACTCGGGTGAACGTCTCTCGACGCCCAGCCGCTCGGCAACGTAAGGTCCGCACTCACGGTCTCCCTGGCGTTTCCCGAATTGACGATATCGAACGGGATAATCACATCGTTGCCCGCTTGCCCGTTGATCGGACCGGACTTGGGCCGAAGCACGATCTGGCGGACGAGGTTGATATCAATCTCGACCGGCACTACAAGCGTGGGCGAGGCCGGGGAAGAGAATCGCGCTTCAGCAGCGACGAGGCGTCCGGCCAGAGCGCTAGCCGGGATTCCAATCGTCACTCCCACCCGGCGTCTGCTGGAGCTCGGTAGCGAGCGGGTCCGTGGCCCGAGCACGACGAAATCCCCATGCGGAACGACCTCGATATCGAGCTTCATCACCTGCGCGAGAGCGTCGGGAACGGGAATCGAGACGACCTGAAAGCTGCGCGGCGCGCCCGACACCGTGACGGATGGGAGGGTGATCTCGATGTCTCTGGCGGAGTCAGGCTTCGCTTCGTTCGACGTCGCGAGTGAGACGGCGCTGGCCGTGCCGGGCTGGCTCGCGGCGTTCTGAGCTTGCGCGACTCGGGACGGCACCAGGCCCGAGACAATCAGAGAAAGCGCAACAATGCACGCGCGACGAGACCAGATCACGGCACCGTTTGCGAAAGCGTGATCTGGTAGTTTGCGCTATAGGTCGCCGGCGCGTCCGTCGCCCAGGTGAGCACCATCCGGAAGAAGATCGTATTGCTCCACGGATCGTTCAGGCCGTTGCGGACCATGACTCTCTGCTCGACCTGCGTGTCAGTGAGCGAGATACTGTTCCACGTCGCGAGATCGGAGCGTCGCCACTGCAGGTCGCCGATAATTTTGCCGCCACCCAAATTCGCCGAGGTGGAGCGAATGGAAATGGTGGTCGTGTGGGATACGTTGCCTTGAGTCGCGTTCAATGTGTAGGTAACGCCCGTCGCGGAGTTGACGAAACCGTTGATGTAATCGGTCGCCGTCGGCGCGGGGAAAGTGATAATGGCGCCGCCAAGAGTGAGATCTGTCTTCTGCGCCGCGAGCGGAGACGCCAACAGCGCCAGCGCGACCGAGATCCCCGCGCCGGTGATGCCGCCATGGAGTTTCCGCCCGAGGATTGACATTGTTGCTACTTCGCCTGGTAGTCGACCTGGCCCGCAACGAGCTCGGCGCCGCCGAAATCGATCAGTGCGAGTACGACGTAGTCTCCTGGAGTGAGACCGAGCGGAACATCGACCATCACCTTACGGGTCGCGCCCGGAAGTGTGGGGAATTCGGGGATCGGAACCTGTGCCGCCAGCGTGTTGTCGAGGCGGCGAAACTCCAGGCGTCCCTTGCCGAGCAGGTGCATCCCGCCGGTGTTGTGGAACAGCACCGAAATCTGACGCTTGGTTGCCTTCGGAGCGCTGGCAAGAGTCGCAGCGGGAGTGGTCGACGAGGTCGCCGCCGGTGCAACCGCGACATCTTCGACAGCCA
>JADGQV010000115.1 GCA_017881465.1 Gemmatimonadaceae bacterium | reverse complement strand
GCGCTCGTCGATCTCATGATGCCGGGCGAGCTCGACGGAATGGCCACGCTCGGCCGCCTCAGGGATGTCGCGCCGGATCTTCCCGTCATCATGATGAGCGGGCGAGCCGGCCTCGCCGACGCGGTGAAGGCGACCAAGCTGGGCGCCTTCAACTTTCTGGAAAAACCGCTCACTCCGGAAGGAGTTTTGCTGGCGGTCTCATCCGCATTGGAGCTGCGACAGACGCGTCGCGTCGCCCGCGCTCTGCGCGCTGAATTGGGGTTCGGCGGACAGATGGTCGGCAAGAGCAGCGCGATGGACACGGTGCGGCAGATGATCGCGCGCATCGCACCTACGGACGCGCGCGTACTCATCATGGGAGAATCGGGCACCGGGAAGGAGCTTGTTGCGAGCGCGATCCACGATGGGAGCGCGCGACGCGAAAAGCCGTTCGTGCGCGTGAACTGCGCGGCCATTCCGCGCGATCTCGTGGAGAGCGAGATGTTCGGCCACGAGCGGGGCGCGTTCACCGGCGCGACGCAGACTCGCATCGGCCGGTTCGAGCTGGCGCATCGCGGAACCCTGTTCCTCGATGAAGTGGGAGACCTCGGCCCCGACGCGCAGGCAAAGCTGCTGCGCGCCATCGAGGCGAAGGAAATCCAGCGCGTGGGCGGGAACAGAGTCATTCGCACTGATGTGCGCATTATTTCGGCGACGAACCACGATCTCCAGCGTGCGGTGCGGGCGGGAACCTTTCGCGAGGATCTCTACTTCAGGCTGCAGGTGATCCCGCTGGAGATCCCTCCACTCCGGGAGCGCGGCGACGACATTTTCGAGCTGGTCGAGCATTTCTCCGAGCAGTTCCTGCAGCGAAGCGGCCAGGCGAAACCGCGCTGGAGGAGCGACGCGCTCCAGCTGCTTCGCGATTACCCGTGGCCCGGAAACGTTCGCGAGCTCGCGAACATCGTGGAGCGGCTGGCGATTTTGCATCCCGGCACGGAAATCACCGGCCCGCACGTGGAGGATGTTCTCATCGTCGATCGCGACGAAGAAGCTGCGCCCCCGACCACACCTACTCATGCCCAGAAACAGGTCGGTGATGCGCGTGAGCCCGCTGCGCGCGGTTCGAGCTCGCTGACCGACAAACTGGACAGCTTCGAGCGAACCGTGATCGCGCGAGCGCTCGCGGAGGCAGGTGGAAACGTCGCCGATGCGGCGCGGAGACTGCAGACCGACAGGCCAAATCTTTACCGGCGCATGAAGCGACTCGGAATCAACGCGACGAGGATCTAAGGCCGACATGACAAATACAGCCAGGACGATGCGAGCGGTATGTGTGCTCCTCGCGTGCGCCGCTCCCGCTCTCTCGCGCGCGCAGGGCGTCGACACAGTCCAGACCGATACGGCCGCCGAACGGCTCGGACTGTGGGCGAGGACCAGCCGCGCCAGCGGTCTCGTACTCACCTCCGGAAAAACGTACAACCGCGTCGAAGGACTGCCCATCTACATCGGGCCCGTTTTCCACGACAGCGCCGGCGCCGCCGACCTGAATGCGTCGGTGATGGGCATCATCCGGAGCGCGGACACCTTCCACTGGGATAGTCAGAATCTCGGCCATCGGATTGCCGCGGAAATGCGCGTCGGGCACGGACGGGGCTACGGACTCGGCGTCTCGTCGTACGACGTGATGACGCCCGTGGAGCCGTGGCAGCTTCCGGATCCGGACGCGGCGCTCGCCGCGTTCTTCTGGCATCGTGACTTCCGTGATCACTTCAATCGTCACGGCGCCAAGGCGACCGCGACGTTCAACATGAGCGCGCACAGCAGCTTCTCCGCGGACTGGAGCGATGAGCGCTGGAGCTCCGCGCGCGCGCGAAGCGTGTTCTCGATTTTCGGAAATGGCAAAACGTGGCGCGCGAATCCGCTGGTGGACGCAGGGCGATTCCACCTGGGCGTCCTGCGCGCCAACATCGACACCCGGAACGACGAGTACAATCCGTCGACCGGCTGGCTGATCCTCGCCGAATACGAGCGCGGAACAGGAAGACTCGTGGATGTGGGACCGACGTCTCCGCTGGCGCGCCCGACTGTTTCGCCGCAGGTGACGTACGGACGCGTGCTCGTCGATCTGCGCCGCTACAACCGCCTTTCGCCGACGACGTGGGTAAACGCGAGGTTCGTGCTCGGGGGCTGGCTGAATGGCGATGACCTTCCGCTCGAGCGGCGATTCTCCGTCGGCGGGGTCGGGACGGTGCCGGGACTCGATTTCCGGAAGTACGAGCCGGGAACGGTCGACGTGTCGCAATGCAGCAACGGGGGTGCGCCGCCACCCGGCAATCCCGCGCAGTGCGAGCGCGTCGCGCTGGCACAGCTGGAGTACCGGAACGAGCTGCACTCGTCGCTGTTCGATTTTCTGAATGCGAGGCCGATCCGGCTCCGCGGCATCGGCTTCACCGTGCAGCCGACGGTTGTCGCGTTCGTCGATGCGGGGCGAGGCTGGCTGGTGGGCCAGCCGTCGGGAACGCTCGTGTACTCGAGCAACAGCTTTCCGCGGTTCGGGACATTCAGAACCGACGTAGGACTCGGCCTGGATCTCGGCATCATCGGCGTGTACGTCGCGAAGGCGGTGTCGAGCTCGAAGGAACCGGCGAACGTGTTTCTGCGGGTGCACCGGCGTTTCTAGCGATGCCGACACCGGAGATCCGGGCTGGTCGCGCGATGGAGCCTGGGCGATGCTGAAGCTCTCGCTCGTCGCCGCCGGCGTTTTCGCTATCGCCGTACCGCTGGGCGCGCAGAAAGTGCGTCTCGATGTGGTGCTTCCTCCGCAGCCCGCGTGGGCAGACGAGCCGCCGGTGGTATCATCCGCGGGATTGCTATCTGACGCTTCGATGCGCGACTTGCTGTCGAACGGATTTCCCGCGCGTCTGCACTATCGTCTCGAGCGATGGGCGTCGGGCCGCTGGTTCAACGATCTCAAGGCCGCGTTCGAGTGGGATGTCATTCTCAAGTACGACGTGCTCGGCAAGAAGTACCAGGTGGTGCGCGTGGTGAACAAGAAGGCCGAGTCGCTCGGCGAGTACGCGGGCGCGGCTGACGCGGAGAACGCGGTGGAATCGCCATACAAGGTGGCAATCTCGCTGCCGAAGAGGGGGGAGCGTGGCTACTACAACCTGCTGCTGGACGTGGAGACGCTGTCGCTGAGCGATCTCGATGAGGTGCAGCGGTGGCTGCGGGGGGAGCTCAAGCCGGCTGTGAGTGGGAAGAAGAATCCGGGTACAGCGCTCGGCCGGGGCGTCCGGACACTAGTTGTTCGATTGCTCGGCGGGGAAAAGAGACACTACGAGGCTAGAACGGGGACGTTCCGACCCTAACAACTGCACTGCAAACCTACTGAAATCTCGCATCCCGTTCAGTTTGCAGTTGCAGTTAACCGACCTGGTGCACCCCATGATTAGGGTGCCGGTTCTCGAGGTCTTCAAGGTGATGCAGAGTCTCCTCACCGTAGAAGATCCTGATGTACTTCGCCTGGGTCGGCGTCAGGCGCCGGACGGCCCAGCTCAGATGCACGAAGTGCGGCTCGACCGGCGCGTGCGTCGGATGCATCCCGATCTCGCTTGGCAGGCTGTTCGCTTTCCTGGTGTTGCAGGGGCTGCAGGCGGTGACGACGTTGGTCCAGTCGTTCGCGCCTCCGCGGGAGAGCGGAATCAGATGGTCGCGCGTAAGTGACTCGCGTGGCTTGAGCTCGATCTGAAGGCGTCCGCAGTACTGGCAGCGGTAGCGGTCGCGCGCGAACAGGAAGGTGTTCGTCACCTGCCGGCGGAACCGGCGCGGCACGTGGATGAAGCGCATGAGGCGGATCACTGCCGGGCGAGGAAGCGTCAACCGCTCGGAGCGAACCACGCGATCAAAATCTGCCTCGACGATCTCCGCCTTTCCATCGATGACCAGCCGCAGCGCACGGCGCAGCGGGACCATCGTCAACGGCTCAAACGAAGCATTCAGTGCCAGACAACCAACCATCAAGCACTCCTCCTGGGCGAACCCACCCACAATATACCGCTGGTACAGCACTACCACCCGCATGACACGCCTTTGCTGCAATTGCTCCGAGGGCAACAGCGGAGAAAAACTCCGTGTCTGGTGCACTCCTATTGCGACGATTAGCTCGTGTCGCCCGTTACCGTTCTGCCCTCTAAAACTTGCCCTTAGCGGTCTCTCCGTGGCCTGCTGGCGGTACCTAGATCGGCGAGGCCGACATGTCACCCACCGGTTCCCGGGCGACCTTCCCGCGCGCAGTCGTCGATGCAGCTCTGCGCGGAGGAACCGGCGTCAGCCAGCCATAGCGGTCTTCCAGAACCCCGGTGGCAATTCCCATGTACTCTTTCTGAATCCGGAGCGTGAGCACCCCGGGCTTCCCGGCACCGACCTGAATGCGATCCACCGACCGGATCGGCGTTATCTCAGCGGCGGTTCCCGTGAAGAACAGCTCGTCGGCGATGTAAAGCATCTCGCGAGGAATCGACCCCTCGACGACTTCGACATCCATGTCGCGCGCAATCCGAATCACAGAGTCGCGGGTGATCCCGTTCAGAATTCCGGAGGCGATGGTCGAGGTGTACAGCTTGCCATCGCGAACGAGGAAGAGATTCTCGCCGCTACCCTCCGACACCAAGCCGAAGCTATCGAGCATGATGCCTTCGACGTAGTTGTCGACGCGCGCCTGCATCTTGGACAGCTGGCCGTTCAGGTAGTTCCCGCCCGCCTTCGCCAGCGACGGGAAGGTGTCGGGAGCAGGCCGTCGCCAGCTCGATACGCACACATCGGCTCCGTTCTTGAGCGCATCGGCGCCCAGGTACGTGCCCCAGGTCCATGGAATGATGAAGACTTCGAGCGGCGTATCGTGCGGAAGCACGCCCATCTGCTCGCCGGTCCTGATGGCAACGGGCCGCAGGTAACAGTGCGGCAATTCATTCTCGGCGACCGTCTCGACTGCGGCCCTCGACATTTCGTCGATCGAGTACGTGAGAGGCATGCGGTAAATCTTGCACGAATCCGCGAACCGCCTCATGTGGGCGCCGAGTCGGAAAACCGCTGGCCCATTGGGCGTCTCGTAGCAACGGATACCCTCGAACACACTCGAGCCGTAGTGAACGACGTGACTCATCACGTGAATCGTCGCGTCTTCCCAATCCACAAACTTGCCGTCGCGCCAGATACGGTGGTGGTTATCTACTGCCGGCATTGAACCAGGCTTCCTTCAGATAGGAGATTCAAGATACCGACCGGAGATAGTTCCGCGCTACGGGATGTGAGAGTCCAGCCGATCATGCTCTCGCTGCCCACGCAGCGAGAGCATGCCCGGCCTTACGAACGCGGTCAGCCAGCGGGTTGTCCGCTACCAGAGCGCGCCCGCGATCCACAAGCATCCGTCCGCGCACGGTCACCAGCTCAGCCGAGCGGCCAGGGAGGGCGAAGATCGCGGCGGAGTACGGGTCCCCGATTGGGGTCGTACGAGGAATGTCGATCCGGAACGCGGCGAGATCGGCGTCCTTGCCAACTTCGAGGGATCCGACTCGCGAATCGATTCCAAGCGCGCGGGCGCCGCCAATCGTTGCGAGCTCCAGCGCCTGGTGCGCACCGAATGCGTCGTGCCTGCGGGTGGCGGCGCGATGAATGAGGACGGCGAGACGTGCTTCGTCGAGAATGTCCATTCGATTGTTGCTTGCAACCGAATCGGATCCCATGCCGACGCGGATTCCGGCTGCCATCAGCGGCAGCAGCGGCGCGATGCCGTGCCCGAACTTCGCGTTCGACGCCGGGCAGTGCGCCACCGCGCAGCGGTGGCGCGCCATGATCTCGATGTCGGCGTCGTCAACCCGCACGCAATGAATGAGCAGCGGCCCACGCTCCAGCGCGCCGTGCTGCTCGAGCAGTGCGATTGGCGAGCGCGCCCGCTGGCCGACGGCAATCCCGCGACCCCGCCAGCGATCGGCAAAGTCACCGCTTCCGTTCGCCACGATATCGTGCTCCGGCTCGCTCTCGGCGATGTGCATCGCGAGCGGCAGCTGGCGCATGTTCGCAAACTTCGCCGCCGCCTTGTACAAGGGGTCCGACACCGTGTATGGGGCGTGTGGCGAAACGCCGAGCGAGACCAGCTCTGTCTGCTCGAGCCGGAGTTTCTCGACGAGCTCTTCCAGCTCGCGCATCGCGACGTCCGATTGCGAAGGGTCGGGGCCGAAGACTTCCTGGTACATGATCCCGCGGACGCCGAGCTCGCGCATCGCCTGCATCACCACACCGCTGGAGCAGGTATCGGCGTAAGTCGTGATTCCGGCTTCGAGCCCTTCCACGATCCCGAATCGCGCGGAATCGAGCAGCATCTCGGCGTCGAGAACCTCAGTCCGGCTCTGGCGAAGCTTGTCAATCCACTCTGTGAATCGACAATTCTCGAGAAAGCCGCGCATCACGGTGAGTTCGAGGTGGGTGTGGGTGTTGACGAGGCCTGGAAGAAGAATCGCATCCCCGAGATCTCGGTCGCTGCCCGAGGGGGCATCAGCTCGCGCCCCGACGTAGGTGATTACTCCGTCGCTCTCGACGACGGTTCCGTTTTCGATCGGCGGCTGGGTGATTGGCAGCACCCAACGCGCGTGGTAGCGCATCAGCGCGGGTTCGGGACCGGCGGGCGAGCCGGTGACGGGATCGTATCGGTTCGCGGGCGGGTGACGACCCGTCGCGGGCGACTGGTCGTGTCGAAAACGGTGGTGCGACGAGCGGTATCGCGGCGCGTAGTCGTGTCGAACACCGTCGGCGCCCGCCGCTGTTGTCCACGCACCGGCTCGTAGCCCGGCTGGATTGGAGGCGGTGCCGCGGTGATCGGTCCTCGCACTCCACCCGAGACGGGCGGAGTCGGTGGGATTGGGCTCGTATCCATCGGAGTGAGGCCCGGATTCGCGTACTGTCCGTGCTTGTCGCAGTCGCGGGTGGGCTCGGTTCCCGAGATGTAGAACTCGCTCGTGACCAGATTCCGCGGGCAGTATGGCGTCTGCAGCAATCCGCTGCTGACGTCGACCTCACGCGTCACGATCGACACCGGCTTCGGCCAATCCGGCGGCGCCGGCTTGCGGCGATAGACCTCGGTCATGAACGCGGTCCACGCCGGTGC
>JADGQV010000114.1 GCA_017881465.1 Gemmatimonadaceae bacterium | reverse complement strand
GTCGCGACCGGCCGGAGGCGCTCCGCCGCATGCAGGTCGCGCTCGAGAGCTTCATCATCGAGGGCATCACCACCACTATCCCGTTTCTCGCGCGCGTCATGGCCAACAAGCATTTCCAGGAAGGCGCCGTGGACACCAAGTTCCTGGAGCGCGAGAGCGAATTAATGAAGGAGCCAGTCAGTGCGGCT
The DNA here is from genome assembly GCA_017881465.1 of Gemmatimonadaceae bacterium. GTDB lineage: Bacteria > Gemmatimonadota > Gemmatimonadetes > Gemmatimonadales > Gemmatimonadaceae > UBA4720. The sequence goes on along the minus strand of JADGQV010000114.1, from coordinate 7,270 downwards.
TGATGTTTTCTTCACACCGAATCAGGTAAAACCCATCGAGACCGCCGGGCGCCTCGTCGTGATCGTCGACGTCTTGCGCGCATCCACCACGGTCGCCACCGCGCTCGGCAACGGCGCCAGGACGGTGATTCCCGTCGAAGGCGCGGATGAGGTGATCACCCGGTCGAGAGATTTTGCCCGGTCCCAGATCCTGCTGGCCGGCGAACACAAGATGTACCCCATCACCGGATTCGACATTGGCAACTCCCCGCAGGCGTTCACGCCGGCGGTGGTGGAGGGGAAAACGATCCTCATCACCACCACCAACGGCACCCGGACGCTCCTGGGGGTGCAGAACGCCCGTGACATAGTTATAGCTTCATACGTCAACTTCTCGGCGGTGCTGGCCATGATGAAGGTCGCGGCCAGCTCCAACACGGACATCGCCATCATCTGCGCGGGGGAAGAGGGCAGCTTCACGCTCGAGGACGCCGCCTGCGCGGGGCGCTACGTCCGGGCGATTCCAAAACGCGCAGACTCGATTCAGACCAACGACGCAGCGGCCGCCTCGGTGGTGATCGAAAAAAAATATGGCGACAACATCGCGAAAGTCTTCAAAGAATCGTCCCACGGACAAGCGCTCAAGTCGGCAGGATTTGGTGACGACCTCGCCGCCGCCGCGCAAGTGGACTCCTATCCTGTGGTCCCGATCTACCAGGACCGGCAAATCACGAAGCTCGGGCCGGAACGGGCACGATAGGCCGTCGGAGTCCGCGCTCGCGCGCGAGATCCGCGGAATCGTCCTCCTTCTATTCGGGATCTTCCTCGCCGGCGCACTCGCCGCCGAGGGCTACACTCAGCTCCACGGCAACGGCAACGTAAAGGGAAACTTCGGCTGGATCGGAGCCCTGCTCGCGAGCCCGATCGCTCTGTTCCTCGGCTGGCCGGCCGCCGCGCTCCTTCCGGTCGCTCCCGCCGCGCATGCGCTGCGACTCTTCGGGCGCCTTGGCGAGCGCAAAGACAGATCGTGGATGGTTTTCCTCCTCGGAATGGTCTTCCTGCTGCCGATCGTTTTCGGACTGGCGCAGGGAGGAGTGCGTGAGGCGACCGCGCTCGCTGGAATCTGGGGCGCCTTTGCCGCGTTCTACGTCCTTCAGTTCGCCGGAGCGGCGGGCGCGTGGATTCTCGTGGCGATCGGCCTCAGCGTGCTCATGGCCGCGACGCTGTCCTGGAATCCGATCCGCGTCGTCGTCTCCAAGCGTGTGACAACTCTCGACGATTTTGTGCCGCCCACTCCCGCCGAGCGCGCCGGGCTCGATCCCTCGAAGGAGATCGTCGTCAGCGCCGCGGACAAGGCAGCAACAGTCGTCGCGACGACACTCATCGAGCCGAGCCCGGAGGAAATGCCGCAGGTCGATCACTCGCTCATGAACGCTGCGATCGACGAGCAGCCCGTGCTCCCGATCGAGAACAAGCGCGAACGCGGGTCCAAGTCCTCCGTGGCGTCCCGGCACGCGAAGAAGATTGCGGCCGAAATGGGGGAGACTGACGGCGATGGGCTCCTCTTCACCGATGAAGATCTTCCGTCACCGGCGCTGCTGACGCCGCCCCCGCCGCGCAACGCCGACCTCGGGAAGCGCGAGCTGGACGCGATGGGCATCAAGCTCATGGACGCGCTGAGAACTTTCCGCGTCGAGGGTGATCTCGTCGGACGTACCACGGGGCCCGTCGTGACGCAATTCGAAGTCGCGCCCGCCGCCGGAGTCAAAGTCCGCCAGATCGCGAATCTCTCCAACGATCTGGCGCTGGCGATGCGCGCGCAGAGCATCCGCATCGTCGCGCCGATTCCGGGGAGGGGCGCGGTTGGTGTCGAAGTCCCGAATCCGACCGCCGAGATAGTGGCGTTCCGCGAGCTGATCGAGTCGCGCGAGTTCCAGAACATTCGCGCGGCGCTGCCGATCGCGCTCGGCAAGGATCTCGAGGGCCGTCCGGTCATCGCCGATCTGGCCAAGATGCCGCACCTGCTCATCGCCGGCGCGACCGGCTCCGGAAAATCGGTGTGCATCAACACACTGATCACGAGCCTCGTCTATCGTCACACGCCGACGACGCTGCGCTTCCTGATGATCGATCCGAAGATGGTCGAGCTCTCGGTGTACAATGTTCTTCCGCACCTGCGGCACAAGGTCGTCACCGACAATCGCGACGCCGCCGCCGTGCTCAAGTGGGCGGTGCTCGAGATGCAGGACCGCTACGAGCTGCTCGCCGCCAATGGCGCCCGCAACATCCAGGATTTCAACCGCAAGGTCCACGAAGGGCAGAAGCTCAAGAACGCGAAGCGAAACGAAGTGGCGTTCGAGGACCTCGAGTACAAGGGAGGAATCGTTCCCTACATCGTCGTCATCATCGACGAGCTCGCCGATCTCATGATGACGGTGCAGGCCGAGATCGAGACGCCGCTGGCGATGCTGGCGCAGAAGGCGCGCGCGATCGGAATCCATCTCATTCTGGCGACGCAACGCCCGAGCGTGAACGTCATCACTGGATTGATCAAGGCAAACTTCCCGAGCCGCATCGGATTCCGCGTCGCGTCGCAGGTAGACAGCCGCACGATCCTCGACGGCATCGGCGCCGAATCGCTGCTCGGCAACGGCGACATGCTGTTCATCCCGCCAGCGAAATCAGAACCGGCGCGGCTACAGGGCGCTTACATCTCGAGCGAGGACACCGAGCGCCTGATGGGCTGGTACGAGCAGCGTCGAGCGGAGCGGAAGGCCGCCTTCGAGGCCCAGGGACTCATCGTCGACGAGACGCCGAGCGAAGACGACATCATCGAGAAGATTCGTCGCAAGGAAGCAGAGGAGGCGAGCGGCAGAGACTCCGACAATCTCGACGACGCGGATCGCGACAAGTTGTTCCGCGAAGCTGCCGAGGTCGTGATCCAGCACCAGCAGGGCTCGACATCGCTTCTCCAGCGCCGCCTCAAGGTCGGCTACGGCCGCGCCGCGCGCATTATCGACCAGTTGCACGCCGCGGGGATACTGGGGCCGCCGGATGGCTCCCGGCCGCGGGACGTCCTGGCTGGTCTGGACGACCTCGACCGCATCGCGGGGCCCCGAGCTTGACCGTGTCTGGCGTGTACTGAAAAACAGCCTTATAGTAGGCGCGCGGGCCTCCCATTCCGACCGGCATGCCGTCCTCCCTCGACCGCCTGAAAATTGCCATCGCTGCCCTACGTCCCCTTTGGTTACCGCAATTGAGATGGCATTCTTCAACGCCGTGAACCGCGGAGGGCCAACGTCGTCCAACGCTCTCGATTCCCGGGGGGCGCTCGCGGCGGAAATCGCGGATTCAGTCCGGCGCGAGCTGCGCGCGAAACACTCCGCCGAGAACCTCAGTGTCGCGATCGAAAAAAACCTGGTCGACGAGGCGCGGCGCGCTGAGCTGAAGCTCGCATACTTGCGAATCGCGGCCGCGGGTGTATTCGCGGTTTTCGTGATTGGCCGCCTCCTGCTCAGCAAGATCGCTGCAGTGCCACCGCCGACGATCGGCAGTCTGGTTGCGTCCCTGATCTGGATGACTTTTGCCGCGACCGTCCTCGGACTCCTTCGGCGGGAATGGTACAAGTCGTGGTTGCGGAGGGGATTCCCGATTGCCGACGCAACGCTCCTCGTCGCCGGGTTGGGACTGAGCCGCATCGGCGTGGATCCATTCTCCGGGCCACCGGGTCTGGCTACCACGTTTGCGGGCCTTTGCGTGGTGCTCGCCTTCACGGGCGCTTTCCGCCTTACCCGCTCCGCCGTCGACCTCACTACCAGCCTGGGGGTCCTCTCTCTTCTTGTCGCGGCGGCGTTGGGTTGGGTGCCGGTGCTTGCAGCCGGCGGATCAGTCGTGGCGGTGCTGCTCTCCGGAGTGCTGGCACTCGGCGTCACTGACATGGTTCGTCGAGTCGTGATGAACGAAGTCGGGCGCATCACACTCGACCGCCTGTATGACGATGCGCAGCGAATCATCGACGCTCGCGAGGAGATCCTCGGGATCGTCGCGCACGATCTGCGCAATCCGCTCAACACGATCCACATGGCGGCGACGCTCCTCATCGAGGAGCCGGGTCCGGAGACGGAGAGAATCAATCAGCTGCGCATCATCAAGCGATCCGGCGAGCGCATGAATAGCCTCATTCAGGATTTGCTCAGCGTCACCACCATCGAAGCGGGCCGGCTGTCGATTGTCCCGCGAAAGGTGACGGTGCGCGACATTTTTCGTGAGGCGTCGGAGATGCTCGAGCCGATTGCCCGCGAGAAGTCAATCACCTTCGCCGTCATGGCGGCGGACGATCTTCCGGCGGTTCGCGCCGACCCTGCGCGCGTGCTCCAGGTTCTTTCCAACCTCATTGGAAACGCCATCAAGTTCACGCCCGCGGGTGGCTCGATCACGCTTTCCGCCGCTCGAACCGTTGGTTCGGTGCAATGTTCGGTGACCGACACGGGGCCGGGAATACCGGCAGCCCAGATCCCGCGATTGTTCGGGAAATTCTGGCAGGCAAGGCGCGGCGATGGCCGCGGAGTCGGGCTTGGCCTCGCCATCGCGCGCGGGATCGTGGAGGCGCACGGCGGGACGATCGACGTCCGAAGCGAAGTGGGGCGCGGCAGCGTCTTTTCGTTCGCGCTCCCCGTGTGGGGCGAGGAAGTGCCGCGCCGGGAGACTTCGCAGGGTACGCGCGCTTCGCAGGCATATCGCGGGATGCCGAGTCCCACCCAGCCCGTGTGATTTAAGAAGTTTCGGACGATTGCGCGTGTCCGCCTCGCGCTATTGCTTCTATTCGCGCTAAGGAGATGCTACTCCAGTCAATCAAGCTCCTAGTTTTGCCCCCCATGTCAGCAGCGAGACAGACGATGGGTTTGCGTGGCGAGCGCGTCGCGGAGAAATGGCTCAGCGTCCACGGCTGGGAGATTGCCGAGCGTCGCTTCAGGAACGGTCACCGCGATATCGATCTGGTAGCGACCAAGCGTGAAGGCGTCAGTCGCACCGTGGCGTTCGTGGAGGTCAAGACCCGCACTTCGGCCGACTTCGGTGGCCCGGTGAGCGCCGTGAATTGGCGGAAGCAGCGCGAGCTCACCCGCTCGGCGAAGGTCTGGATGTCGAGATTTCAGAAGCCCGGCGACACCTTCCGGTTCGATGTGATCGGCGTCATTCTTGGCGCTGAGAACGTTCGGATCCAGCACGTCGAAAACGCGTTCCTGATTCAGAGCAAGAGCTGATGGCGGACCTCTCGGCTGAGGCGCGCAGCACCAATGCGCGATTCTGCCTCTCCCGCAGAGATTCGGATTCTCGATCTTGCCCTTGACCGCATTACTTCGTATTTTGTTCGGGTGCCGAAATCCGGCGCATTTGCCTGGCTGCCAGGCCTTAAACGTCTAACGACAGGGTGAGCGAGATGGCTGTTTCGACGGTTCAGGAAGACAAGAAAAAGGCGTTGGGCCTGGCGATCGCGCAGATCGAGAAGAACCACGGCAAGGGCGCGATCATGAAGATGGGCTCGACCGATTCGCGCGTCCGTGTCGATGCGATCTCCACGGGCGCCATCAACCTCGACGCCGCCATCGGTGTCGGTGGAATCCCGCGTGGCCGCGTCACCGAGATCTACGGTCCGGAGTCGAGCGGCAAGACCACACTCTGCCTCCACGTCGTCGCCAACGCCCAGAAAGCGGGTGGAACCGCCGCCTACATCGATGCCGAGCACGCGCTCGACACCGACTACGCGATCAAGCTCGGCGTCGACGTCGAGAACCTCCTCGTCTCGCAGCCGGACACCGGCGAGCAGGCGATGGAGATCTGCGAGATCCTCGTCCGCTCTGGCGCCGTCGATGTCGTCGTGATCGACTCCGTCGCGGCGCTCGTGCCGAAGGCCGAGATCGAGGGCGACATGGGCGACTCGCACATGGGTCTCCAGGCGCGCCTCATGAGCCAGGCGCTGCGCAAGCTCACCGGCGCGATCGCCCGCTCCAGGACCTCCGTCATCTTCATCAACCAGCTCCGCGAGAAGATCGGCGTCATGTTCGGCAACCCCGAGACGACGACCGGCGGCAGGGCGCTCAAGTTCTACGCTTCGGTGCGCCTCGACATCCGCCGCATCGCTCCGGTGAAGGAGAAGGAAGAGGTGATCGGCTCCCACGTGCGCGTGAAGGTCGTGAAGAACAAGGTCGCGCCGCCGTTCAAGCAGGCCGAGTTCGACATCATGTACTCCGAGGGGATCAGCCACGTGTCGCTCGTGCTCGACATCGCGGCCGAATCGGGAATCATCGACAAGTCCGGTGCGTGGTACAGCTACGGCGCGCAGCGAATCGGTCAGGGTCGTGAGAACGCGAAGATGTACCTCAAGGACAATCCCTCGCTGCTCGCCGAAGTCGAGGAGAAGGTGAAGACTGTCCTCGGCATCAAGCCTCCGGTTGCCGACGAGGCAGAGGTCGAGCTGGCGGATTGACGCGTCCTCGCCCGACGGCGTACAACTACGCGCTGAGCCTGCTGGCGGCGCGTCCCTACGCCTCGAGCGCGCTGCGCCGAAAACTGATTCAGAAGGAGTACCCGGCGGCGGACACGGATGACGTGATCCGCCGCCTTCTTGATAACGGGCTTCTGAACGACGCGAAATTCGCCGAGCAGTACGCGCGCTCCAAGATGCAGAGCACGGGCGCGTCGAAGCGGAGGCTCACGCAGGATCTTTATCGCAAGGGAATCAAGGGCGACGTCGCGACCGAGGCCATCGCGAACGTCGTCGAGCAGGACGAGATCGACCCCGCCGTCGTGATCGACCGCGTCGCGCGGAAAAGGCTCGCACAGCTGGGCGATCTCGAGCCCGTTGTTCTCCGGCGCCGCCTCTTCGCTTTCCTGGCGCGCCGCGGGTACGATCTCGACGAGATCAAATCCGTTGTCTCGCGGCTGACGTAGCCGGCATCTTTGCCGGTCCGTCGGAAGGAGATCTTCTTCGGGAGCTCTCGCCTTCAGCGTCGCCTTGCGGCTCGCTGAACCGCGCCGCCTGGCAGCGGCGCTGGCTGCGGCCGCTCCCTCAGAAGAACTCCTTCCGACTTCCCATTGAGTGCTCGGCTTTGTCATGCGTTCGTCTTCGCGCCGCCCTCATTCCGAGATCGTCGCGTGTCCGTGAGAGAGTCAGCGGGCGCGAATCGCCTTCGATGCGCGTGCTGTTGCGATCCTGTACAGGGAGGTGAGGGTGTCCTCGGAGGGAGCGGCCGCAGCCAGCGCCGCCGCCAGGCGGCGCGGTTGAGCGAGCCGC
>JADGQV010000113.1 GCA_017881465.1 Gemmatimonadaceae bacterium | reverse complement strand
CACGGAATCCGTCTCGCCCTCGAACAGCACGGCTTCCGGAGAAATTACCGATACCTTGAGCATCGCTTACGAGTTCGAGAGCTTCTGCGCGGCCTCGATCACTCCATCGATCGCGCCCTGCATGAAGAACGCCTGCTCGGGATACTGATCGAACTCTCCGGCGACGAGCCGCTCGAACGACGACACGGTTTCCTCGAGCTTCACATACTGGCCCTTGATGCCGGTGAACTGCTCCGCCACCGAGAACGGCTGCGACATGAAGCGCTGAATTCTGCGCGCGCGGCCGACGACGAGCTTGTCGTCTTCCGAAAGCTCGTCCATGCCCAGAATGGCGATGATGTCCTGCAGCTCCTTGTAGCGCTGGAGAATCCGCTGCACATCCGTCGCTGCCTTGTAGTGGCGCTCTCCAATGAACTGCGCGTCCAGAATTCGTGACGCCGACGCGAGAGGATCGACCGCTGGATAGATCCCCAGCTCAGTGATCGCGCGCGACAGCACGACAGTCGCATCCAGGTGCGCGAACGCCGTCGCCGGCGCCGGATCGGTGATGTCGTCGGCGGGTACGTAGATCGCCTGCACCGAAGTGATCGATCCGTTCTTGGTCGAAGTGATGCGCTCCTGTAAGTCTCCCATCTCCGTCGCCAGCGTCGGTTGATAACCCACCGCGCTCGGCATGCGGCCAAGAAGAGCCGAGACTTCGGAGCCCGCCTGGGTGAAGCGGAAGATGTTGTCGATGAACACCAGCACGTCCGAGTTCTCGACGTCGCGGAAGTACTCGGCAACTGTAAGTCCAGAAAGTCCGACTCTCAGTCTCGCTCCCGGCGGCTCGTTCATCTGGCCGTAGATCAACGCCGCCGAATTGATGACGCCCGATTCCTTCATCTCGAGATAGAGATCGTTCCCTTCGCGCGTGCGCTCGCCCACACCGCAGAACACCGACTTGCCGCCGTGCCCCTTCGCGACGTTGTTGATCAGCTCCATGATGACGACGGTCTTTCCGACGCCGGCGCCACCGAAGAGTCCGATCTTTCCGCCCTTCACGAACGGAGCGATCAGATCGACGACCTTGATGCCAGTCTCGAAGATTTCGGTCTTGGGCTCGAGGTCCGCGAACTGCGGGGAGGGACGGTGGATCGGCCAGCGCTCGACGCTGTCCGGAATCGGCGGACCGTTGTCGACCGGATTGCCGAGCACGTTGAGAATTCTTCCGAGCGCAGCCTCGCCTACCGGAACCGTGATCGGGCCGCCGGTATCCTCGACTTTCATCCCGCGGACGACGGCGTCGGTCGACGACATCGCCACCGCGCGCACCTGGTTACGGCCGATGTGCTGCTGCACCTCGACGACGACGTCAATGGTGACGCCCGAATCGGACTTCTCACGGATGCGCAGAGCGTTATAAAGCTCGGGCAGGTGCTCGGACTCGAATTCGACGTCGAGGACGGGTCCGATGACCTGGACCACCTTTCCGAAATTGACTTTCTTCGCCTCGGCGGCAGCTGGCTTTTTCTTCTCGGTGCGGACGGCCGTAGCCATTGGTTACCCCTGTAACGCAGAGGCACCGCCGACGATCTCGGCGATCTCCTGCGTGATCTGCGCCTGGCGGGCGCGGTTGAATGTGCGGCGTAAGACGTTGAGCATCTCACCCGCGTTGTCGGTCGCGTTCTTCATTGCGGTGCGCTGCGCGCTCTGGAATCCGGCTTCGTTCTCGACCAGCGCGCGGTAAATGGAGTTGCGCACGTACGAGGGCAGAAGCTGCGTGAGGATCACTTCAGCAGACGGCATCAGGATGTAGTCGGGCTGAGGACCCTTGCGCTCCGGTGGTGTGACCGGGAGCACGAGCTGCGATGTTGGCGGCGTGGAGAGGGCGGAGTTGAACTTCGAGTAGATGACATAGACTGCGTCGATCTCGGCCGACGCAAATCTTTTGATCAGGCCATCGACGAGCTCGGCAGCGTTGGCCACTGTCGGCTGGCCCGTGATGTCGGTCCGGCTGGACGCCACTGAACGTCCGATGTAGCGGAAGTAGCCGAGCCCCTTTTTGCCGACCACGTGAAGCTCCGGCTCGACGCCCTGCTCTCCGAGACGCGCGAGAAGATTGCGCGCTTCCTTGAGCAGATTGGCGTTGAACGCGCCCGCGAGCCCGCGGTTGCTCGTGAGCAGGATTACCGCCGCCTTCTTGATCGCAGCCGGCTGGCGCATGAGAGGGAAGCTCTCAGCCAGCTCCGGCGTGTAGAGATTCGCGATCACTTCCGTAAGGGAGTTGGCGAATGGACGCGCGGCCACGACGCGATCCTGCGCGCGCTTCATCTTGGACGTGGCCACCATCTCCATCGTCCGCGTGATCTTCCGCGTGTTCTCGACGGACTTGATCCGCCCTTTCAGCTCACGACCCTTCGCCATGCTCTAGCGCTTCGCCTCTACCGGGCGCGAGTCTCCGGCTTCCTTGGCGACCGCGGGCTTTGCGGGGTTGAATTGCTGGTTGAAGCCATCGATCCCGCGCCTGAGATCCGCTTCGACCTCCTTCGACAGGACTTTCTCGGTGCGGATTTTCTGCGGCACCTGCGGGAACTGCTTGTCCATGAACTCGAGGAATCCCTTCTCCCAGTCCTTCAGCCGGTTCACCGGAATCGGGTCGAGGAATCCGTTGGTGACGGCGAAAATCACCATCACCTGCTGCTCCACCGCCATCGGACGGTACTGCGGCTGCTTCAGTATCTCGACCGTCCGCGCTCCGCGCTCGAGCTGCTTCTTGGTAGCGGCGTCGAGGTCCGACGCGAAGGAGGAGAACGCCTCGAGCTCGCGGTACTGCGCGAGGTCTAGCCGCAGTCTGCCGGCGACGGAGCGCATCGCTTTTACCTGCGCCGAGCCGCCGACGCGGGAAACGGAGATTCCGACGTTGACCGCCGGACGGACGCCGGCGAAGAAGAGATCCGCCTCGAGGAAGATCTGCCCATCCGTGATCGAGATGACGTTCGTCGGGATATAAGCGGAGACGTCGCCTGCCTGAGTCTCAATGATCGGAAGCGCGGTGAGCGATCCGCCGGCCTTCATGATGGTCTTGCCATCGACGATAGACGCGTCCTCGCTCAGCTTCGCGGCTCTCTCGAGCAGGCGCGAATGGAGATAGAACACGTCGCCGGGGAAGGCTTCGCGGCCGGGAGGACGGCGAAGGACCAGCGAGAGCTGGCGATATGCCGCGGCCTGCTTCGAGAGATCGTCGTACACGCACAGCGTCGGCAGCCCCTCGTTGTACATGAAGTACTCGGCCATCGCGCAGCCGGAATAAGGCGCGATGTACTGCAAGGGCGCCGGATCGGATGCACCCGCGACGACGACGATCGAGTACTCCATCGCGCCCGCCTGGCGGAGCTTCTCGACCACGGAGGCGACGGTCGAATTCTTCTGCCCGATCGCGACGTAGACGCAGATGACGCCGGTGCCCTTCTGATTGATGATCGTATCAATCGCGATGGCAGTCTTCCCGGTTCCACGATCGCCGATGATCAGCTCTCTCTGCCCGCGGCCGATTGGGATCATCGAGTCGATGGCCTTGATGCCCGTCTGGAGCGGCTCTTTCACCGGCTGGCGGACGATGATACCAGGCGCCTCCGATTCGACCTTGCGCGTGTGCTTGGCGTTGATCGGACCGGCGGCATCGAGCGGACGTCCGAGTGGATCGACGACGCGGCCGACGAGCTCGTGCCCGACCGGAACCTCGAGCACGCGACGGGTGCGCCGGACCTCGTCCCCTTCCTTGAGCTGGAGGTAGTCGCCCAGCACCACAGATCCAATGTTGTCCTCTTCGAGATTGAGGGCGAGGGCGGTGATCTTCTCACCGGTCTCGGACGAAGTCACCTCGAGCATCTCGCCTGCCATCGCCTTCTGCAGTCCGTAGATGCGAGCGATTCCGTCCTTGACCTCGAGGACGGTGCCGACGTCCTCGACATCGAGCTCGTGGAGGTCCGCCGCTTCGATTTCTCGGAGGAGTATGTCCTTGATTTCACTGGGGCGAAGGATCGTATCAGTGGCCATGATCTGTGTGCTCTGAAGCTGGGTTGGCGGGAGCGTTGGAAACCCGTTCGGCGGAGGGATTTTCCTAGCTTGTGAAATTTATCACAAGCTTCTTTGACGGGCAACAATGGGCTAACTGGAAGAGTCGGGCCGTTCCATTCCCATTCGAGATTCGGGCGCTTGCGTCTGGCATCCACAATACCAAAGCAGGGAGCTCTCCGCTTTTGCAGTCGTGTGATCCGATCGCGCCGAGATCCTGACTAGGCCGGCTTAGGTGCGGCTCCTCGTCCGCCCCTGCGCGAACCGATCGATGAGATCAGTCGTTCTGAGACGGGCGAGCGAAGCCGGGCGGGTGCCGAAGATCCTTTGCGTGGTGACGGCCAGGTGGGATGACGAGGCAAAGTCGAGGATCCGCGCGATGTCGCGGATGTCGTGGCCGGGGTTTTTTGCCAGCTCCGCTGCCGCGATCAGCCTGACCAGATCGATGACGCGCTTGAGATTCGGCGCGCCCGGTTTTGCGAAATTCCGGCTCAGGTGCTCGCGGCTCAATCCGACGGCGTTTGCCAGCTCCTTCGTCGTGACCGGCCGGCCTGAATGCGCGACGATCTCCTCCCACGCGCTTTTCTGGAGCGGAGTGGTGAGGCCGAGCGGGGGTGGCGGCTCTCCCAGCGCCTGGCGAAAGCGCGTGGAGAATGCATGCGGATACACCAGATCGCGCGCCGCGTTCTCGTCGATTCCTTCGACGATCACATCGATGAACCCGAGTCCCGCGCAGCGGGCAACGGCCGGGGTATCCGTCGGTCGTAGCGGCATGATCGCGAAGAAGGCTGCGCTGGGAAATTCGGCGGCGAACGCGGCAGCCTTCCACGTGTCTTCGCCGGGTGAGCCGAGGTCGATGAGCGCGGCATCTACCAGCACTCTCCGAAAGACAGCTTCGAGCTCCTCGGCCGAGCGCGCGGAGATGATCTTCCACTTCCGCCGCGGAAACGCTGCTCGGACGAGCGCGCGAGCCCGGTCGCGCTCCAGGTGAACGACGAGCGATGGCAGCGTCGATCCATTCGCGGATGAAGCCAAGATCAGACCCCCGCGTCCACGGCGTCGAGGTCAGGCTTGCCCTCGATGAATTGTCGCACGACGGGATCATGCGTGTGCTGGATCTCGTCAACCGTTCCGACCTGCCGGACCTTCCCCTCGAACAGCATCGCGATGCGCGAGGCAACGGTGTAGGCGCTTCGCATGTCGTGGGTGACGACGATGCTCGTGACGCCGAGCTTCTCACGCATGCGGATCATCAGCTGGTCGATGATCGCGCTGGTGACCGGATCGAGCCCGGTGGTCGGCTCATCGTACAGGATGTACTTGGGCTGCCGCGCGATCGCGCGGGCGATGCCCACTCGCTTTCTCATTCCGCCCGACAGCTCGGCGGGGTACTTCGACTCCACGCCAGGAAGATCGACGAGATCCAGCGCTTCGCCGACGCGCTTCATGATGTCGCGCTCACTGAGCCGTCCCTCCTTTCGCAGTCCCATGGCGACGTTGTCGCCAATGTTGAGCGAGTCGAAGAGCGCAGCGAACTGGAACACGTAGCCGATGTGGGACCGGAGGGCGTACAGCTCGGGACGCGAGAGCTTCGGGACCTCCTGGCCGTCGACCCAGACAGTTCCGCGATCGGGCTCGAGCAATCCAACGATGTGCTTGATCGCGACCGACTTGCCGCTGCCCGAAAAGCCGATGAGGGCCATTGTTTCGCCCTCATCGACTTCGAGGGAGAAGCCCTCGAGGACTTTCTTGGGGCCGAACGATTTGTAGACGTCGATGAGCTTGATCATTGCCGGGACGATATCACAAAACTGAAGTTAAACGCGGTCGGGGAAAGAGCTAGGCGCATGGTCTCGGCGTTGAGACACTACCACCCGACTGATATCCACAAAACCGAACAGCTCCAGGCGATTAGCTGCGAAGCCGACAGCTCCCTGCTTTGGTATTGTGGATGCAAAAAGGGACGAGCATTGCTCGTCCCTTTCTTTCTGCGGTTTCAGAAGTCTTACGCCGCGAAGCTTCCGAGCGCGCGACCTACGTCCCCTTCGCGGAGCCGCTTCAAAGCACGATCGCGAAGCTGGCGAACCCGCTCGCGAGTGACGCCCAGCAAGGATCCAATCTCCTCCAAAGTGTGCTCACGGCCACCCTCGAGACCAAAGTACAAGCGAAGCACCTTGGCATCGCGCGGCGGCAAGGTCGACAGCGCGGTTTCGATCTCGTCGTTGAGGAAGCGGTTCATCGCCTCCTCCTCGGTGTCGGGCATCTCGTCGGCAACGAAGCGCTCGATCAGCGAGCGATCGCCTTCCGGATCCATCGGCGCATCGAGACGCACGTCGCCGGTGTTGAGGGCGGCGAGCGACTGCACGACATCGACCGACAGGCCGGTGAGCTTGGACAGCTCCTCGGGGGTCGGCTCGCGCCGCATCTTCTGGCGGAGAATCTCCGACGCCTTGATGATGCGCGAGAGATCCGCCGTGCGATTGAGCGGGACACGCACGGTGCGGCCCTGGCGCGCCAGCGACGAGAGAATCGCCTGGCGAATCCACCATACTGCATACGAGATGAACTTGACGCCCTGGTCGGGATCAAACTTTCGCGCAGCCGTGAGCAGACCGACGTTGCCCTCGCCGATAAGATCGATGAGTGGCATGCCGCGGTTCTGATATTTCTTTGCCACGGAGATCACGAAGCGCAGGTTGCGCTGCACGAGCTCCTGGAGAGCGTCCGGGTCACCGGCACGAATCCGACGGGCAACCTCGATCTCCTCGGTACCTTTGAGCAGCGGAAAAGTGCTGACCTCATAAAGGTACTGATCGAGAATGTCCCTCTCGGGCTCAGTCGGAGCGATTCCGGCGACAACCGCTTTGCGGCGACGCTTTACTTCAGCCATTGTTGCACACCTCTTGGTACTGCCGTGAAAGCCTTATGCGATGCAGCCTGTGTTGGGCCAGCAATGCAAGCGAATTAGTTGTTCCTACAGCCTGACGGAGCGACAACAAAAGCCTTTTTGCGTAACCGAAAAATTCAGGCTTTAGCAGCGCTGCAAGATACCGGCCGTTGGCCTTTTGGCCAGAGCAAATTTCTTGACATCGATACTACCCTTGGATATCCTTCGCGGTTCCTCTCGGGCGTTGTGTACCGTCAGGAAATGCCGGGGGTGTAGCTCAGTTGGGAGAGCGCTTGAATGGCATTCAAGAGGTCAGGGGTTCGATTCCCCTCACCTCCATGGCTTCGCGGTGAGACGAGAACGGTTGTTTGTTCGCGGGAATAGCTCAGTTGGTAGAGCACAACCTTGCCAAGGTTGGGGTCGCGGGTTCGAGTCCCGTTTCCCGCTCTCCGGTGCGATGAGGAAGAGGGCGGTTAGCTCAGTTGGTTAGAGCGCCACGTTGACATCGTGGAGGTCACAAGTTCGAGTCTTGTACCGCTCATACGTGAAAAGGATTCCACCCG
>JADGQV010000008.1 GCA_017881465.1 Gemmatimonadaceae bacterium | reverse complement strand
GAGACGTACGACGCGATCTGTCCGCTCATCATGTACGCGATTCCGCCAACGAGCGCGCCGTGGAAGCTGTACCCGAGCGCGCGAAGGAATCCGTATGTGAAGAGGCCCGAGAGGAAAATGTGGATGATGAAGCCCCACGTCATCGCCGCGTCGGTGGGCATTATCATGCGCAACAGAAACGTCGGATAGAAAATGTCGCCGTGCATCGCGGCGACGTACGGCATGCCGCCGAAGAGATAGGGATTCCAGAGCGGGAAATGTCCCGTTGCCCTGAGCGTGCTGGCCGCGAACTCGCGGAAGGCGTAACCCGCGATGTACTGATCGCTGTCCGGGTTTACCAGGAACTTCCCGAGCAGCGCCGGATATCCGAGCGAAAGCGTGGCCAGCGCGTATGCTAGGGTGGCCCAACCAAACGCGAAACGCGGCGCCGGAGGCGCCGCGGATGTGCCAGCGGGACTCGTCGATTGCCGGAGGGGAGACTTCTCTCGTCGCTGAGCCATGGTCGTTCAGGTTGGTGAAGACGTTCGGTTTGGGCCCGCGGCAATATACAATCCGCTCGGCACCAGCTCGACGATTGTCAGCCACAGGCGTGCTGCGATTGCTACGAGCGCCGCATCAGCTTCGTTGGCAAGTCCAAGCTGCGTCATGAACGCGGCGAGTGTGAACTCTCTTACGCCCAGGCCGGCCGGCGCGATCGGCGAGATGAAACCGAGGATGTACGCAGCGGTGTAAACTGCGATGTACGAGGACATTTCGCCAGGCGCGGCGCCGAGCAGGCCGCGCACGAAAAGCTGAAACGCGACTCCGTAGAACAGCCACGAGAGAGCGCTCGCGACGGCCGCGGTCCAGATGCTCGTCGCCGGAACCGAAGGAGGCACGATTTCCCTTCCAACCAGACTGCCCATCCAGATCGCGAGCGGAGGTAGAAACCGCGGCGCGCTGAGGAGGAGAGCAAGGAGTAGAACAACGGCGGCGCCCACGAGTATCGGTTGGCCGAGAAGCTTCGCGCCCGTGACCATTACGATGGCGGTGCCGGTGGCGAGACTCACGGCCTGCATGATCACCGACGAGCCGGCAGCGGCAATCGCCGATAGTCCGCGCTTTCTCGCCATCACGCCCATCGCGGTCAGCGACCAGACATTTCCCGGAACGTACTTTCCGAGGTTGGACAGGAACCAGATCCGGGCGGCGTCGATGAAAGGAACGTGGGAATCCCAGGCTTCCAGCACGCGGCGCCAGCCTTCGATGAGAAGCGCGTATGAGAGGAGGATCAGCGCCGTCGCCGCGGCGATCCATTCCCATCCGAACTGGATGTGGGTGAGCCTCGATTCAACCTTGTTCCACTGGGTCGCGAGCGAGTGCGCGGCGAAGAACAGCACGGCCGCCGCAAATGTCCACTGCGCGACCTTGAATAGGCTACGACGCGTTAGCGCCAAGAACCTGTCGGTATATCTCTGCGTAGCGGCGCGCGGCGGACTCGGGCGCAAAGGCAGAGAGTGCGTAGAGGCGCCCTGCCCTGCCCAGCTGACTTCCGCGACCATCGCGGGCAAGCAAATTGTCGAGCGCGCTGGCGAGGGCAGCTCTGTCACCGGGCTTGACGAGCAGCCCCGTCTTCTCGTGTTGTATCACGTCGCGAAGTCCGCCGGAATCGAACGCCACGACCGGCGTCTCGCAAAGGAGCGCCTCGACCGCGACCAGGCCGAGGCCCTCATCAACCGACGGGATGACGACCGCGGCGGCACGCTGGTAGAGCGGAGGAAGCTCCGCTTGAGAAAGCTGTCCATGCCAGCGAATACGCGAAGCGACTCCGAGTTGTTGCGCCAGCTGCTTCAGCGCCTCGCGATTCGGCCCGTCGCCCACGATGTCCAGCGAAGCGGCGGGTGTCTTCATCGAGGATAGCGCATGGAGAAGGTGCTCCGCGCCCTTCTGATTGGTGAGGCGACCTACGAAGAGCAGGCGCTGTCCGTCACGCGACGAGCCCGGCCCGAAGAGATTCGTTGCGACCGGCATCGGCGCCACAGTCGGATGAACTCCGGGAACGAGCGCCTCCGTCTCTTCCTTGAGCCAGCGCGAGACGGTTGTGACGGCCGCGGAGTGCTTGAGAACGTGCCCGAAGAGTGGCTTGGCGACGCCAACCTTGCGAGCCAGGCGGACATCAGTTCCGTGGAGCGTGGTCACGAGGGGGATGCGCGCGAGCCCGCTGACCCACGTTCCGACCACCCCACTGGGGAACCACCAGTGGGCATGAACCAGCTCCGGCTCGAAGCTGCGTCTCGCCCGAACGGAATGGACGAAATCGGAGCCGAGAAATCCGACGAGCGCGAGCCGGGCGGTCCAGGACGAAGCGACATCGGTCGCCATGTTCCCCGTGTAGGCCAGCTTCTCGTAGCGGCGGGGCGCGTATCTGAATCGCTCGACGCTGATGCCCTCCATCTCTTCTTCGGCGGGAAGGCCGGGGCCCGCGGGGGCCACGACGCGAACGTTCACGTTCTCTCCGCGGAGCGCGACCGCGAGGCGCAGGATGAACGAGCCGGCGGCGTCTCCTTCCGATCGCGGGAACGAGTGCGTGAGGAACAGTACGTTCATTTGCTCAGCGATTCGCCGTCGTGTCGCGTTCCCGCGATAAGTCTTCGATGCGCCCGCGCAGCTGGCTCAGCTCGGCCCGCTGCGCGGCGATCATCTCACCGAGGAGCCCAGTTGCGAAGAACACGCTTCCCACGGTCACGCAGGTTTCGACGAGATTCACGAGCGGGCGGAATCCAACTCCGCCGATCACGCGCCAGAGTATGGCCACGATTCCAACGATCACGCCGACGATGAACAACGCCGCACCCAGAACTCCAAAGAGAAGGAGCGGCTTCCTGGCAAAGCGGAGCTCGAACCAGACGGCCAGCATGTCGAGCACGCCGACGGGAATGCGTCCGATTCCGAACTTCGACTGTCCCGCGTTTCGTGGATAAAGCGGCACCGAAACCTCCGACAAGGAAAAACCATCGGCTGCGGCCATCACGACCATGTAGCGATGCCAATCCGGCCGGTTAGGAAGCGCATCCATCACTTCCCTCCTATATGCCTTGACCGAATTGAGATCGCGGACATTGACCTTGAAAAGCGAGCGACTGAGCCTGTTGTAGATGCCTGAGACAAACGCCCTCTCGTACTTCCCTTCCTTGTAGCCGGTGACGATGTCCGACTCACCGGCAAGGATTGGCGCGACAAGCCGCGGAATGTCTTCGGGCTTGTACTGCAGGTCGGCCGGATAGAATACGAGAACGCTTCCGCGCGAGTGCAGGTATCCGGTGCGGAGCGCATCGGCGATTCCGCGCCGAACGCCGTGCCTCACTGGCCGGAGGAACGGGTACTCGGAGGCAAGTCGCTGGAGGACGTTCCATGAATCATCTACCGACCCGTCGTCGATGACGACGACCTCGTAGCGTCCGGGCGTCGCGGCGAACGCGACACGCGCCTGTTCCATGAAGACCGGTAGGTTTTCCGCCTCGTCCTTGGCGGGGACGAGGACGCTCACATCGGGACGGCTGGCCACACGCTGAAGCGCAGAGCTGCCCTTCAGGCGCTGCGCCGCGTCAGCCTGAGGGGGCGAGGTCATACGCGCTTCCGCATCCGGGCGGAGAGAACGCCGAGCTGGTCGCGGTATTTGGCGACGGTGCGGCGCGCGATCTGGACCCCGCTCTCGCGGAGAATGTTGACGATCGCCTGATCAGTGAGCGGGTGCTTGGGATCTTCTTCCTGAACGAGTTTCTGGAGCTGGGCCTTGATGCCGCGGGCGGATACGTCCTCTCCGTCTGACGTGGCGAGACCCGAGGAGAAAAAGAATTTCAGGGGAAGCACGCCACGGGGCGTCTGGACGAATTTCTCGTTTGTCACTCGGCTGACCGTGGACTCGTGCATGTTGATCACTTCGGCGACTTCACGGAGTGTGAGCGGCTTGAGGTGCTGGATTCCCTTCTCGAAAAACTCGCGCTGCCGCTCGACGATGTAGTTCATCACCTTGAGCATCGTTTGCCGGCGCTGCTCGATCGCCTGAATCATCCAGTTGGCGGAATTGAGCTTGTTGGAGATGAACTCCTTGTTCTCGCCATCGAACTTCTTCTTGTCGCGCGCGATTTCCTGGTAGGCCCGGCTCAGTTTGAGACGCGGAAGATTCGCGTCGTTCAAAAAGACGTGGTAGCGGTCGTCGATTTTCTCGACGATGAGATCGGGGATGATGTAGTTGTCGTCGCGGGAGCCGTACTGCAGGCCCGGCTTGGGGTCGAGCTTCGCGATCTCGTCCGCCGCTTTCTGGACGTCGCTGGCGCTGATGCCGAATCGTTTCGAGATCTCGCTCCAGCGGTGGTTGATCAGCTCCTCGAAGCAGTCTCTCACGAGACGGTACGGAACCGATTGCTCCAGTCCCGATTCCCGCAGCTGCAGCAGCAGGCACTCACGGAGATTCTGGGCTCCAACTCCGGGCGGATCGAGGGTCTGGACGGTGTCCAGCATGGTCACCCCCTCCTCATCCGTGTAGAGCGGAAGATCGTCGGTGTCGCGCCCGGCGTCCTCCGCCGCCTTGGTCACGACGTCATTCAGCGCTCGGACGATATCTTCAACTCCGCACGCGAGATAGCCATCGTCGTTAATGTTGCCTATGAACTCGTCGGCGAGCAGAGTTTGTCGCGGAGTCAGCTCGAGAAGACTGACCTGATCGCGGAGGTGGTCGCTCAGGTCGCGCGTGGCGACGGTGACCGGCTCGAAGTATTCCTTCTCCTCGTGCTCTTCGCGGCGACCGCCCGCGGTGTCGAAGCCATCGAGCAGGATCTCTTCCCAGTCGATCTCGCCCGCTCGCTCGGCCTCGGTTTCCGCCTGTACGGGCTCTGCCTCTTCGCCCTCCTGCTCCTCCTCTTCCTCCTCATCGGCCTCGACGAGATCGAGGAAGGGATTGTTGAGAAGTTCCTGCTTCAGATGCTGCTGAAGGTCCAGGAGCGGCATGTAGAGCAGATCCATCGCCTGATAGAGGCGTGGATTGATCTTGAGCTCCTGACGGAGCTGAGTCGACTGATTGAGACCCGGCCTCAAGAGCCAGTTACCTCGTCTCTGTTGCGGGAGAATCTCTCGCGCAGCCGTGCGGTAAGCGTCGGACCAAGATAGATGTCAGCCACAGTATCGTCGAATACGAGGTCCCGGACGGTTCCGGAGACCTTAACCTGCCCATCGAACATAATGTATGCACGGTCTACGATGTCGAGCGTCTGTTCAACGTTGTGATCGCTAATGAGCACTCCAATTCCGCGGTGGCGCAGTCCGGCGACGATTGTTTGTATGTCGTGTACCGCGATTGGATCGACCCCCGCGAAAGGCTCGTCGAGCATCATGAACTTCGGATCCGTGACGAGCGCCCGCGTTATCTCGAGCCGGCGGCGCTCGCCGCCGGAGAGCGAGTATGCCTTGTTCTTGCGGAGCCTCTTGATGCTCAGCTCGTCGAGGAGCTTCTCGAGCCGCTCAGAGCGCTCTGCGGCCGAGAGCGGAAGCGTCTCCAGAATCGCGAGAATGTTGTCTTCGACCGACAGCTTCCGAAAGATCGAAGGCTCTTGCGAAAGATAACCAATCCCGCGCCGCGCCCGCTCGTACATCGGGAGCTTGCTGATGTCTTGTCCATCGAGGAGAATTCGGCCGGAGTCCGGCTGAATGAGACCGACGATCATGTAGAACGTCGTCGTCTTTCCAGCCCCGTTCGGGCCGAGGAGTCCGACTATCTCACCCTGCTGCAGCCGGAGCGCCACGTTGTTCACGACCTTTCTGCCCCGGTAAACCTTGGTCAATCCCTCCGCTTCGAGCACGCTGCCGCCGATAAGCGTCGGGCGCGGTGGCGTCGAGAGCGCGATGCGGGAATGCTCGCCGGTCTCGCGCATCGCCTCCGCGAACTCGGCGCGACGCGGGGCGATGTCTTTCCAGAGGGAGGGAGAAATTCGCACCGTCGCGGCGTCGCGCTCGAGATCGCCGTCCAGCGGGGCGATCACGCCACTCTCTGCCAGACGGGGCAGGATCGACGTGGTGAGATAGGCACGGACCTCGTCCTGACCCAGACGCCCCGCTTCGTGCTCCGCGTTGACACCCTTTACGCGTAAGGCGCGGAGGTAATCGTCCCGGTATTGCGCGGCAACATCGCGGATTTTGGCGACGCCTTCGTCGTCCGCGGCGCGGACGATTGCATGGAGGGCGAGGCCATCGAGCTGGTCCCGTTGCGAAAATCCAGAGATGAGCGCGCGAACGCTCTCTGGGAGCTTGTCGCTATCGCTCATAGTGGAACAACGGGAGGCCTGACCACTGCGGGAGGCTTCACCGTGGCGGGGGGCTTGGTCTTCGTCGGGACCGCGCCCGGTTTCTCTCCGGTCGACGCCGCAGCGGGCTCGATCAACACGCCCGTTGCCTTATCCGTCACGGTAACCGTGGCGACCTTGGCATTCTCGAAGATGATATCGATGATCCTTCCACGCACGTAGTTGACTGTGGGCTCGGTTTGGGGCCCTTTCGAATTCTTCATCTGATAGAAGGATCTGGCGTTGCCCTCAGCGACAATCTCGCGGATTCTGGGCTTGCTCGATGTATCGGTACCGACCAGAGAATCGAAGTGAGCCACGATGGTATCGCCGCTCATCCAGTCTCTCTGACTCGAGACGACACCCGAATCGGGATTGCTTTCGGCGTAGGCGTTACGCAATGCTCGGACCTCTCTGACGCGCTGCCCCGGCATTATCGCATCAATCGAGTCGGCAATGATCTCGCGGTCGGGAGAAACGGCGTGCGCCCGGCCTACTCCCCATGCAATCGCGCGCTGGAGCTGGTTGCTCTGCATCCTCAGGTCGATCGAGTCAGCCACCAGCTCGAGGTCCTTGCTGAGAGCGTGCCCCTTGGGGGTCGCGACCACGCGCTCGACCTGGCGATTGCGGGAGTAAACGTCGATTACCCCGCCCGTGAGAGTGAAGGCGCGGGTCCCCTTGCCCTGGACTGATGGCTCGCGCATTAGCCGGGCGAAGTCGTGCCCGCTGTCCATGAAGGCCGAATCACCGGTGGCCAGAAGATCCGGCCGGGTGATCTGAACTTGCCCCGACGCGTACACGAGGCTGTCCCCTTCCATTGTGATCGTGTTGGCAACGACGTGGGCGGTATCGGGTGGCCTGCCGCGCCCGGAGGTATCCTTTTGCACGAGCGTGACGGTGGGGCGGCCTGGGGCAAACATTCGCGTCAGGGGGCGCTGAGGAGTGCTGCGGTAGTAATCGGCGGTGGGGCCGCGGAGCGTGCTGCCGTTGGACTGCACGGCCACGACATCACCTTCGGCGTGGAGGTGGTCGTCGTTCTGGTAGTACGTCATCGTGCGGGAAGTCACCGTTGCTCGGGGCTCGGTGTAGTGCACGTTGCCCACGAGAAAAAGTCTCCGTTCCGATTCGTATTGCTGCGCGCTATCAGCGGTGAGTTTGTTCCCCTGGCCGATGCAGCGAGCGACGATGCCGCCGCCCAAGTAGGTGATCCTGTTTCCGGTCGCGTCCGTGACAACATTTGCGCGCGTGCCTGTCCCGGGCGGGAATTCAAGATCGCAGCTCCGCGGAATTTCCTGCGCCTTTGTCGTCGCCGTAACCGCGAGAAACAAGACGAGCGTGAAGTGCAACTTCGCAACTTTCAACGTTTCGTCGGAACCGGAGGGACTGCCGCGGGAGCAGGCGCGGACTGAGTAGACACTCCTTTCGAGAATCCACTGGCGCCCTTCAGGATCTTGATGTTTTTCATGCTGGGATCAGACCGGAAGCCGATGCCAGCGACCTGGCGATCCGGCTCAGTCATCACGAACGCGCTATCGCTCGAGATCTCATTCTTCTGCTGATTGTAAATCAGCTCCGGAGTCGTGAGCCGCCGGCCGTCCTCGGATACAACCACGACGTTCTTGCGGGCAATCATGTTGTTTGTGCGGGTGTTCGTGGTTCCGTACCGGGACGTGAGCACCGCGTCTTTGGCCCCGGTGACGGTGAAGAACGTCGTGTGGACGTTCTCGAGCTCGATGCGCGTGTTATTGTCGAAGAAATACGCTGTGTCGGCCTCGAGTTGCGCCCTCTCCAACCCCTGGTCCGTGAGCTTGAATCGCGCGCCGTACATCACCTGATCCGCCGAATCGGCGAGGGGCGAGTGTGTGGCTACCGGAGGTTCCTTCTTGGTGGTACACGCACCAGAGACCGCGACCGCAAGAATTCCAATGACCAGAGCAAGACGCACTAGACGACTCCTGCGCGCATGAGATCGTGCAGGTGGATCACACCGACGATCCGGTCGTCTCCGTCGAGCACCGGCATGGCGACGATCCCGTGCGTCTCCATGCGAAAAACGACCGCGCTTCCCAGCTCGTCGGCGCGCGCCAGCTTTGGCGCACGGTTCATGACTTTCGTAACCGGGATCGGAAAGACGTTCTCTTCGTGCTCCATCAACCGCGAGAGATCCCCGGTCGTGATTACACCCGCCACGGCGCCCTTGTTGGCCGTGACGATCGCGATTCCGCGGCGTTCCGCGAGCTGCACGACCGCTTCGCGCATCGTGGCTGACTCAGGAAGGGTTGGAAGATTGTCGGTTACCATCACGTCGGATACTCGGGTCAGGAGCCGCTTTCCAATCGTGCCACCAGGGTGCAGGCGGGCAAAATCGTCCGCGTCGAACCCCTTCTCCTCGAGGAGCGCGATCGCCAGCGCGTCACCCAGCGCGAGCGCCACCGTCGTGCTCGTCGTCGGGGCTAGGTCGTGAGGGCAAGCCTCTTCCTTCACCCACGCATCGAGTGTCACATCGCTGTGCCGCGCGAGCGTCGATTTCACGTTGCTCGTGAGCGCAATCGTGCATACACCGAGGCGCTTCAATTGGTCGAGGAGGCCGAGGACTTCATCGGACTCGCCGCTCTTCGAGATGAGAATCGCGACGTCAGACTCGCCGACAATGCCCAAGTCGCCGTGCGCGCTGTCGGCGGGGTGCAGGAAGCTCGCGGGGGTTCCGGTCGATGTAAGTGTCGCGGCGATCTTCCGGCCAACGAGGCCCGACTTTCCCACGCCCGCCACGATGACCCGCCCCTTCGAGTGGGCGATGGTCTCGACGGCGCGCGCAAAATCGTCTCCGATGCGGCGCTCCGCCTCGCCGAGCGCTTCAGTCTCCATTCGGAGAACCCGTCGTCCGCGCTCGACGATGTCCTTGTGCGTCATCGGTTGACGCGAGCCCAGATGTCGACGGCGCGGTCGAGCAGCGATGCCATCTCGGACAACGGCAGCATGTTGGGGCCGTCGCTCGGAGCGTAGTCGGGATTGGGATGTGTCTCGAGGAAAAGTCCCTGAGCGCCGGCCGCGATGGCGGAGACGGCGAGAATCGGAACGAATTCCCGCGCTCCGCCGCTGGCGCCCTCGGGCCCCTGTCCCGGCCTCTGGACGCTGTGCGTGGCGTCGAAGATCACGGGTGCGTCACACGCGTCGCGGAGGCGCGCGAACGAGCGCATGTCTACGACGAGGTCACCATATCCGAAGAACGTTCCGCGCTCCGTCACCGCGATGTCGCGGGAGCGGCCGTTCGAATTGGAGCCGCCACGGATCTTCTGCACCGCGCCGCGCATGCCTTCGGGCTGAATCCATTGGCCTTTCTTGACGTTGACCGGCTTCCCGGTCGCGCCGGCCGCTTCCAGCAAGTCGGTCTGTCTGCAGAGAAAGGCCGGGATCTGCAAAACGTCTACGACGCTCGCCGCGGGACCACACTGCTCCGGTGTGTGGACATCGGTGAGAATGGGCAAGCCGGTTGCCCTGCGCACTCGGTCGAGTGCCTCGAGACCGGCATCGAGTCCGGGGCCGCGCGCCGCGCCGCGATTGGACCGGTTCGCCTTGTCGAAGCTCGCCTTGTAGATAATGCCGCCCGGAAGTTTTTCAGCGAGCTTCGCCAGCGTCTCACCCACGCGCAGGTTGAGATCGTCGCTCTCCAGCACGCATGGACCGGCGATCAGAAAGAGCTTGTCTGCCGGAAAGAGTTCCGCCACGCTATTCGCCCGCTTCTAGGGGCGCGCGCTTCCGTGTGCTTCTGGTTGGCGATTTCGCCTGGACGGCCGCGCCGATGAAGCTCGCAAACAGAGGATGGGGGCGCGTCGGGCGCGACTGAAGCTCGGGGTGGAACTGGCAGCCAATGAACCACGGATGCGTTTGCAGCTCCACCATCTCGACGAGCGATCCATCCGGCGAAAGACCGCTCAGGTTGAGTCCGTGCTCGATGAACTGATCGCGGTACTTGTTATTGACCTCGTAGCGATGCCGATGGCGCTCGCTGACCTGTGGCGCGCCATAGATCGCGGCGGCTTGCGTTCCAGCTCCGAGTCTGCACGGATACGCCCCGAGACGCATCGTGCCGCCCATGTCGGTGACGTGCTGCTGGTCTTCCATCAACGAGATGACCGCATCGTCGCACTCGGGCGCAAACTCGCTCGAGTGGCTGTCGGACAAGCCGATCACGTTGCGAGCGAACTCGATGATCGCCGTCTGCATTCCCAGACAGATTCCAAAGAACGGCAAGCCCGACTCGCGCGCATAGCGAATCGCTTCGAGCATGCCCTCGACGCCACGGACTCCGAACCCGCCCGGTACCAGCACCCCGTGGAAATCAGCGAGCAGCTCGCGTGTTTTTTCCCTGCTGGTGAAGAGGTCGCTGGCAAGCCATGCAACGTCGACGCCGACGTCATTCGCGATTCCGCCGTGAATGAGCGCTTCCTGCACGCTCTTGTAGCTGTCGATGAGACCCGTGTACTTCCCGATCACGGCGATCTTCACGCGGCCATGGGGATGAAGTACTCTCTCGACCATGCCCCGCCACTTCGAAAGATCCGGAGCGCGGCGGCCCAGCAGGCCGAGCTTGTGCATCACCCGCTCATCGAGTCCCTGCTCGTGGAACAGCAGCGGTATCTGGTAGATGGTGGGCACATCCCGGCTCTCGATTACCGCCCCGAACTCGACGTTGCAGAAGAGCGCAATTTTGCGCTTCACTTCCTCGGATAGGGCGCGCTCGGTTCTGCAGATCAGGATGTCGGGCTGAATTCCGATCTCCATCAGCTCTCTCACCGAGTGCTGCGTCGGCTTGGTTTTTACTTCGCCGGCAGCGGCGATGTATGGCACGAGCGTGAGGTGAATGAAGATTGCGTTCTCGCGTCCGATCTCGTGGCGGAACTGGCGAATCGCCTCGAGGAACGGCAGCGATTCGATATCGCCGACCGTGCCGCCGATCTCGACGATGACCACATCGCTCTCGGGCCCGAGACGCTTCATCGCGCCCTTGATCTCGTCGGTGATGTGCGGAATCACCTGCACCGTCGATCCGAGGTATTCGCCGCGCCGCTCCTTCGTGATCACGTTGAGGTAAATCCGGCCAGTCGTGATGTTGTTTGCCTGCGCGAGCGACCGGTCGATGAACCTCTCGTAGTGACCGAGATCGAGATCCGTCTCGGCCCCGTCGTCGGTGACGAACACTTCGCCGTGCTGAAAGGGCGACATCGTCCCCGGATCCACGTTCAGATAGGGATCGAACTTCATGATCGTCACGCGCATTCCGCGCTCGACGAGAAGCCGTCCTAGCGAAGCCGCCGCGATCCCCTTCCCGAGCGAGGAAACAACCCCGCCCGTGATGAAGATGTAGCGCGTCTGCTGGCTGGAATTACCCTGCATTGGTTGCTGCTCCCGTCATAAAGGCATCCCAGCGCGCGTTGGCGCGCGCGAGGTCCTCTTCAGTGTCAATCCCGCTCGCCGGCGCTTCATTGGTGATTGCCACGCCAATGGGCAAGCCAGCGGCCAGCGGCCGCAGTTGCTCGAGACGCTCGACCTGTTCCAGCGGATGGGGAGGCAACGAGACCCATTCTCGAAGAGCCTCCCGCGAATACGCGTATACACCGATGTGCTGCAACGTCCGCTCGGCCAGCGTGGCCCGGTCGGCTTGATCCCGGAGAAAAGGGATGGGCGCGCGCGAGAAGTACATCGCCCGCCCATCGTCGGCCACCACAACCTTAACAAGGCTAGGCGTATCGAGTATCTCCCTGCTGGCCAGCGAAGCCGCCGTGCCCAGCGGGAACCTCCCGGAAGAGACCAGCTGTGCGGCTCCGCGCACCGCTCCGGGACCAATGAATGGCTCGTCTCCCTGGACGTTCACGATCGTGGTGTACCCCTGGAATCGCGGCAGAGCTGCGACTTCGGCGACCCGCTCGGTTCCCGACGTGTGTTTACCGCTGGTCATCGCGCATTCGGCTCCGGCCTGGCGAACCACGGACGCGACGGACTCGTCGTCCGTAGCCACGACGACGGCATCAGCCACGTTCATTTGAGAGATTCTTTGCCAGACCCGGACAATGAGAGGGAGTCCGGAAAGGAGACGGAGTGGTTTGCGGGAAAGGCGCATGGCGCCGAGGCGTGCCGGTATGACTACTAGCGTCCCCATTACCCGCCCGTTTTCGCGCGACACGATGCAAAAGTCACGCTCAGTAATATACCAAGTGGGGACAACCGGAGCAAACTGATTTTCTCGCTCAGAGCGAGAGCGACACTCCGACCGAGAATGCCGATTTCCGCGAGAATGGCGAACGATTCTGCGCCGGATCAATGGTGTAGTCGACCCGGAAGAAGCTCACGCCGAGGCCAACACCAAGATTCTGGATCAGGGTTGGAATCCCTCCGATCCCGGCGCTGCCAGCCGCATACCTGAGTCCGACATACGGGCTCCCGACGAACGGAAGCTGAATCCGGTCGATCGGAATCATATAATCGCCCTGCACGTACAGAAGGTGATCACCGCCAAGGGCGAGAAGATCTACCGTCGCGAGGGTAGCGGCGCCGCCGAGGTAGGCGAACCGCTGAGCCGGAGCGGGGGCGCCAGAGCCGCCGCTTACTACGGCGTGAGCCTTGAACGCGAATGTCTGCGTGCCGAAAGTCGGAAACGAAACCCGTCCATCGAGCGTAGCCTGGGTAAACGAGTCTCCCGGCTGTGGCTGGAAACAGTTGCCCCCAACGGGTAGACCGGAACAATCAGGCTTGAGCGCGGTGCGGAGGGATTGCTCGAGCATCGCATCAAGCTTCCCTTCAAGGCCCCCTCGGACGATCTCGATGGCTGTTCCGCCAAAGGCCGAGGTGATGCTTCCCTTAGCCACGCGCGGATTCGGCCTCCGCATCCTCAAGTCGCCCTTGCGGCCGAAGAAGCTCCACGGGGATTTGGTCGGTGCGAGCGAGCCTGTCGACCAATCGCGCTCGAGATTGCCGCCGATGAACGGCGTGATGGTAAGACCACTGCTCGTGAGCGTGCGGGCAACTCGAGCGGTCGCGCGATCGCCTCGATAATAGTTGCGCGAGTCGCTCCCGACGAAGAATGCCACCGCCGAGTTCGTGAGATCGCCACGAATCCACGCGTCGTTGGTGAATGTTCCTCGTCCAACGTAAAACCTGAGCTCGTTCTCGTCGCCCGGACGGAGGCTTCCCTCGAGCGATGGGTCCCACTTCCCCAGGTTCGAGCGGTAAGTGATGAGCGCATCGACGTCGACTCTCGCGTCGTCCAGCTCGAGTTTCGGACCCCACGGCAGCGCCAGTCCGTTCACGCGATCGTAGGTAGGGATCCGCAGGCCGACCCCGAGAGGGAGCGTTATCGGCGACTCGTGATATTCGACATACCCCGTGTCGGGCGCGGTAGTAGTGGTGTCCTGGGCGTGCAAGACGGACGCGAAGCCCGTGAGGGCGATGGCGAGTGGGACAAGGGTATGAGCCTTCATCGTCCGATTGTTAGAAAGTTTCGAAGAATCTCCTTACCGCTTTCGGTAAGGATCGATTCGGGATGGAATTGCAGACCCCATACCGGATGCTCGCGGTGCCGGATCGCATGGATCTCGCTGGAATCGTCCTTCGCCCGCGCCGTGATCTCCAGCTCGGCTGGCAGCGAGTCGGTCTGAACCACCAACGAATGATACCTCATCACCTCGAGCGGGTTAGGAATGTTCCTGAATATCCCCTTTCCGTCGTGAGTGATGTGTGAGGTCTTGCCGTGCATTAGCGTTCGCGCGCGCACTACTTTCCCGCCGTACGCTTCACCGATCGCCTGATGGCCGAGGCATACGCCAAGGATCGGAATCGACTTTCCCCAGCGTCTGATGGCGGCGACGCTGATTCCCGCTTCGGATGGCGTGCACGGCCCCGGGGAGATCACCATGCGCGTCACGCCCATTGTTCCGATGTCGTCGACGCTGATCTCGTCGTTGCGCTTCACGACGGGACTTTCGCCCAGCTCGCCCAGATACTGGACGAGATTGTAGGTGAACGAGTCGTAGTTATCGAGCACGAGGAGCATCGCTAATTCTACGTGAGCGCGATCACGCGCGGGGATGAAACTGCTTGTGTACCGAGCGCAGGTATTCGCGGTCGACGTGGGTGTAGATCTGCGTGGTCGAGATGTCTACGTGGCCCAGCATCTCCTGCACCGCTCTCAAATCCGCGCCTCCTTCCAGCAAGTGCGTCGCGAACGAATGACGGAGAGTATGCGGCGACACGGGCTTGGTGATTCCGGCCTGGTTCACGTACTTGCGGAGGATCTTCCACGCGCCCATGCGGGACAAGGGTCGGCCGCGAGCGTTGAGGAACAGGATTCCCTTGCCCTCACCTTTCTCCAGCTTCGGACGAAGCTCGCGCAGATAGATGGCGATCGCTCCGATCGCTCGGCGGCCAATGGGAACGAGGCGCTCCTTGGCGCCTTTCCCGAATACGCGTACGAGGTGGTCCTGAAGCATCACATCGCGGACGCTGAGCGAAATCCATTCCGAAACTCGCAGTCCCGCGCCATACGCCAGCTCGAGCATTGCCCTGTCGCGGAACGCGAGCGGCTCGTCGAGTGATGGAGCGGCAAGGAGCTTCTCGATTTCCTCGACGCCGAGCACTTCGGGAAGAGTGCGCCAACGCTTCGGCGTTTCCAGTCTCTCGCTCGGATCACGCACGACGTGCCCTTCTCCAAGCATGAACTTGAAGTACGTCCGAACTGCCGACACGTTGCGCCTGATCGAGGCCGGGGAGAGCCCGAGGTCCTTGAGGTGATATACGAATTCGCGGAGCATGCGCGCGCTAATCTCGGTCGGGGATAACGCGCCCTTGATGCTGGCGTATGTGACGAACCGGGCGATGTCGAGCTTGTAGGCGCGGCTGGTCTGTACCGAGGCCCCCTGTTCCAGAGCGAGAAAATCGTCGAACCGCTCGATGTAGAATGCGCGGGCTAAGGCATCATCCAGCTTCGGATTACTCACGTTTTTTTGCCTGACGCTTCCATAGCCAGATTCCTATTGCGAGTACGACGATCCCGACGGCGATCAGACCCGCGACCTTGCCTGACCGTACCAGATGGCGCTCAACGAGATCCCAGTTGTCGCCGGCGCGGAACGCCAGAAACGTAATTAGGCCGAACCACACTCCGGACGCGGTCGCGACGGAAAGCATCACTCTGAAGGCAGGCAGCCTCATAGCTCCGGCGAACGGCGGGACGATGGCCCGCACCCCGGGAAGGAAACGGCTCACGAACAAGCCCGCGAAGCCGTACTTCGAGTAGAGCTTCCTGATTCTATTTTCGGCGTCGGGACCGGCGTATTTCTCGATTCTCCGCAGGAACGCTTTCGCGCCGAAGCGTCGTCCGAGTGTGTAGGTGACCCCGGCCCCGGCAACGTTCCCGAGCCAGCCACAAAGGAAAACGGTAATCGGGGATCCCTGCGCTCTGTCGGCGAGAAAGCTTCCGAACGCGATCACCGCGTCGGAAGGGAATGGCGGGAAAAAGTTCTCAAACGCCGAGAGCGCGGCGATCGCTACGTAAAGAGATCCGAGCGGCAGGTCACCTAGCCATCGGGTCAGGTTCTGGAGCATTCGCTAGCGATTCCCTTTCAGAGTGGCGACCGCGATGCAGGCGAGCCCTTCCTTTCGCCCGATCCAGCCCATGCCTTCGTTGGACTTCCCTTTGACGCTCACGCTCGCCGATTCGATACCGAGGGCGGAGGCCAGACGGGCCCGGATTTTCTCGCGGTGCGGCGAGAGGCGCGGCGACTCGGCGACGACGCTCACATCGACCTGATGCACCCTGTAGCCGGCGGTCGCTATTCGTTTGACGGCGGCCTCGAGCATTCCAATTGAATCGCGGTCCTTGTTGGCGGGATCGGTGTCCGGGAACATCTCACCGATGTCGCCCAGTCCCGCGGCGCCCAAAATAGCGTCGGTAACGGCATGGCAGATGGCATCGGCATCGGAATGACCCAGGAGGCCGACTTCCGCTGGTATTAGAACGCCGCCAAGTGTTAGAGGGCGGCCCGGGGCGAACCGGTGGGAGTCGTAGCCGATGCCGACGCGGATAGTCGCGTCGCCGTCACGCGGCATCCGCGTGGACAGCTGGTGCGGGATCGATGAGCGAGTAGTCCTGCTTTCTACGGGCCGGTGTGAAACCGGCGTCACGGATCAAGCGCTCCATCTCGGCGGTCGACGTGCGGTGCGTGGTGTTCGCGGCGGACACCACGTTCTCCTCGATCATGAGGGAGCCGAAGTCGTTGCAGCCGAAGCGGAGCGCGATCTGCCCGATCTTCATTCCCATGGTCACCCAGCTCGATTGGAGATTCGGAACGTTGTCGAGAACGACCCGCGCGAAGGCGATGGTCCGCAGGTACTCGGTGGCGCCCGTCTTCGGCTGGTGGGACATCGTCGGGGTGTTCTCGGGCTGGAGGGGCCAGCAGATGAACGCAGTGAATCCGCCCGTGCGCGACTGAACGTCTCTCACTCGCTGGAGATGCTCGAGCCGCTCGGCCAGCGTTTCGCCGAGCCCGTACATCATGGTGACGGACGTCTTCATCCCCTCGTTGTGGGCGAGCTCCATAATCTCGAGCCAGCGGTCGGCGCCCGCTTTCTTGGGTGCCACGATATCGCGGACGCGCTGCACGAGGATCTCTCCTCCACCGCCCGGAATCGAATCGAGCCCCGCTTTTCGCAGCTCGCGAATCACTTCAACCGCGTCCATCCGGAACAGCTTGGCGAAGAAGTCGATCTCGCTCGGGCTGAAGCCGTGGATGTGGATCGGGTGGTTCCGCTTGATGTAATGCATCAGGTCGAGATACCACTCGAACGGGATATACGGGTTATGGCCGCCCTGGATCAGGATCTGGACACCGCCCAGTGCCTTGAGTTCGTCGATCTTGGCGCCGATCTGCTCGAAAGAAAGCGTGTAGCCTTCCCCGTGCTTGGGCCTGCGCGCGAACGCGCAGAAACCGCAATCGGCCACGCAGACGTTCGTGTAGTTGATGTTGCGGTCGATGATGTAGGTGACAGTGTTGCCGGGGTGCTTTTCCTGGCGCACACGATCCGCTTCGGCGCCCAACTCGAGGAGCGAGGAGTTCGTGTAGAAATCGAGAAGGTCGCGTGTCTCGCTCATGCGGCGGGAAGGAATGTCAGTGTTCCGTTCGGGATTCGTCCGCGCTCGACGAGCCGGCGGTA
The DNA here is from genome assembly GCA_017881465.1 of Gemmatimonadaceae bacterium. Classification (GTDB taxonomy): domain Bacteria; phylum Gemmatimonadota; class Gemmatimonadetes; order Gemmatimonadales; family Gemmatimonadaceae; genus UBA4720. The sequence goes on along the minus strand of JADGQV010000008.1, from coordinate 22,702 downwards.
GAACTCGGTAAGTCCGGCGAGGTGCGAGTAAGACAGTCCGTAATCCAAGCCAGAAAGATACTCCACGCAGACATCTCTCTTCACGCCTGTGGCCTCATGGGCTTGCTCGGCCAGTTCCGGCAAGTGGCGGAGACCCCAGTTGCGGGAAGCGATGAGTCCGGCGTGGGCAACGAGCGCTTCCTTCACGTCGGTCGAGCGTTGCGCAACCCAGACCGCGAAGACGAAGGGTTGTCCGGTCCAATCTTTCCACATCTGGCCGAGGTCGTAAACGTGCGGATACCGCTCGCGATGATTGGAGCCGAGCAAGAGCGCAGCGTCGCCGATCACGAGGCGGGCATCCGCGCCGCCGTCGTTCGACTCGACCACGTCACGGATCTCTGCGTCGCCCGCGACGAAGCGTGGCTTCGCATGCCAGACATTTTCGAAGAGGAGCTCGAGGAGCGCGACGCTGGTCATCGAGCTTCTGCTGACGATGACGCTCCTCGAGCCTAGCTCGGCGGCGGGACGACGGGAGAACAACATGACGCTGCGGACGGGACCATCGCACGAGATTGCGAGGTCGGGCAGCAGCAGGTAGCGGTCGGAGTCGCGCGCGTATTCGACCGCGGACACGACGCTCATGTCGAGCTGGCCCGCGCCCATGCGGCGGTTCAGGTCGGTCGGGACGCCATCAACGAGCTCGGCGTCGAGTGGGACGATGCCCCGGTCGATCGCGCCGTAGACTGGGTAGCAGTTGATGTACGGGATGCGTCCGATCTTCATCAGGCTGCCACCGCCACGGCGGGCGCCCGATCGAAGATGCGAAGAATATTGTAGAAGGAGTCGCGCTCAGCCGGAGTCTTGCCGGCTGATCTGATCAGATCGAGAATCTCGTCGAGACTCAGGCCCTGCGCGGTGTGCGCGCCCGCTTCGTGGTAGACCTTTTCGCGAACCACGGTTCCCTCGAGGTCGTTCACGCCGAAGGCGAGCGAGGTCTGCGAGAGAAACGGAGTGACCATGATCCAGTGAGTCTTGATGTGCTCGAAGTTGTCGAGAAAGAGCCGGCCGACCGCGAGATTGCGCAGGTCGTCGAAGCCCGTCGTCGCGGTTCCCTGCCGGCCCAGCTCGAGCCCCAGCTCGTTGTTGTCGGGGTGATAGGCGAGCGGAACGTAAGCGAGGAAGCCATGGGACTCGTCCTGCAGATCGCGAAGCATGGAGAGGTGCTGGACGCGGTCCTTGATGCTCTCAACGTGACCGTATAGCATCGTGCAATTCGATCGGATCCCGAGCCGGTGCGCGGTCCGATGCACATCGATCCAGTCCTCGGCGGCGAGCTTCTTGTCGGCGATCGCCATGCGCACGCCTTTGCCGAAAACTTCGGCTCCGCCGCCGGGCAATGTGTCGAGTCCGGCTTCACGCAGGGTTATGAGGACGTCCTCGATGGATATTTTATCGATCCGCGAGATGTGCGCGATCTCGACGGCCGTGAGCGCCTTGATGTGAACTTGCGGATGGCGCGCCTTGAGGCCGCGAAACATTTCACTGTAGTACTGGAGACCGGCCTTCATGTCGAGTCCACCGACGATATGGAACTCCTTCGTCAGCCCATTGGCGGCCGTCTCGGCTTCGGCGAATACCTGGTCGAGCGTGTAGTGATATGCACCTTCCTCCTTCGGCAATCGCGCGAAGGAGCAGAAGACACAGGTCTTCCTGAGGTAGCAGACGTTGGTCGGATTGATGTGCTGATTGGCCGCGAACGTCACGACGTCGCCGTGCTTGCGACGATTGGCGTAGTCCGCAAGCATCCCGACTCCGAGAAGATCGGGTGATGTGAAGAGAAGCTCCGCGTCGGTGTGAGAGAGGCGCTTGTGCGCAGCCACTTTCTCTCCTACGGCTCTGAGCGGGCGATCTTTGATCTTCGCGAGGTCGAGCGAGGTATCTGCAGGCCGGGTCATCGGCTCAGCGTATGTAACGTTTGATGGCCAGGGTGGTGTTGTGCCCACCGAAGCCAAAACTATTGCTGAGAACGGCGTTGACGTCGCGCTTGACGGAGGTGTTCGGTGTGTAGTTGAGGTCGAGCTCGGGCTCGGGAGTGTGGTAGTTGATTGTCGGCGGAATGATGCCTGTTCCCACGACCATCGCGCTGACGACTGCCTCGACCGCCCCCGCAGCGCCGAGCATGTGACCTGTGGCAGATTTGGTCGAGCTGACGTTCACCTCCTTCGCATGGACGCCGAAGACCGCCTTGATCGCACGCGTCTCGTTGAAATCGTTGGCAGGAGTGGACGTGCCGTGGGCGTTGATGTACTGGATGTCTTTCGGCTCCAGTCCAGCGTCCTTGAGTGCGCGCTTCATGGCGCGCTGGGCACCCTCTCCGTCGGGAGCCGGGGCAGTGACGTGATAGGCGTCACCGGTTGCGCCGTACCCAACCATCTCCGCGTAGATCTTAGCGCCGCGATTGAGCGCGTGCTCCAGCTCCTCGAGAATCAGGATTCCCGCTCCCTCCCCCATCACGAAGCCGTCTCGCGTCGCGTCAAAGGGACGGGACGCTGTTTCGGGGCTATCGTTTCGCTCGGACAAGGCCTTCATGTTGGCAAAGCCGCCGATCGCCATCGGAGTGACGGCGGCTTCGGCGCCACCCGTAATCATGACATCCGCGTCGCCGTACTGGACCGTCCGGTATGCATCACCTATTGCGTGAGCACTCGTGGCGCAAGCTGATACTGTGGCGTAGTTTGGACCCTTGGCGTTGAACTGCATCGAGACAATGCCGGCGGCGATGTCGGCGATGAACATTGGAATGAAGAAGGGAGAGATCTTTCCGACGCCACGCTCCCGATACACGTCGTGCTGCTCCTCAAAGCTCTTGAGCCCGCCGATCCCGCTGCCGATGATGACGCCGATCCGGTCGGGATCCATTCCGTTGTGCCCGCCCGCGAGTCCCGCATCGGTCATGGCCTGCCGCGCCGCAGCGACGGCGTAGTGCGTGTACGGATCCGCTCGCCTTGCTTCCTTGCGATCCATGTAATCGAGCGGGTTGAAGCCTTTCACTTCGGCGGCGAATCGAACGGGAAATGTCGATGCGTCGAACTTGGTGATTGGCGCGGTTCCCGACTTCCCTTCTATCAGGGACCGCCAGGTCGTCGCCACATCGTTACCGACGGGGGTAATCATCCCCATGCCAGTGACGACGACTCGTCTCTTCATTACGCTCCGACCTTCTGGTTCAGATAACCGAGCGCGTCACCTACGGTGCGCAGCTTCTCGGCGTCCTCATCAGGGATGTCAATGTTGAACTCTTTCTCGAACTCCATTACGAGCTCAACGATGTCCAGGCTGTCGGCACCGAGATCCTCGATGAAGCTTGCCTCGTTGGTCAGCTTTTCACGCTCCACACCGAGCTCTTTCTCGATGATGTCTTTGACCTTGTCGGAATTGTCGGCCATTTGGTGGGTTTCCTCGTGTATGTGGGGGTGCGTGAAATATATCTAACCGAATATCTGATACAAAGTTACATCACCATCCCGCCATCCACGACGAACACCTGGCCCGTGATGTAGGAGGCGAGGTCCGAAGCGAGGAAGGCGACCATGGCGGCAACGTCCTGTACCGAGCCAAGCCGTTCAAGTGCAATCTGTTGGCCCAACGCATCGCGGGCCTCCTTCGTCATCGCCGCAGTCATCTCCGTCTCGATGAATCCAGGCGCCACAGCATTCACCAGAATGTTCCGCGAGCCCAGCTCCTTTGCGACGGACTTGGTTAGGGCGATGAGGCCGGCCTTGCTCGCCGCGTAGTTAGCCTGACCCTTGTTGCCGATCAAGCCGACGATGCTCGCGATGTTGATGATCCGCCCGGAGCGTTTCTTCATCATTCCTCTCGAAACGGCGCGAATCGCCGCGAACGGGCCACGTAGATTGGCGTTCTGGACGGCGTCCCAATCGTCGTCCTTGAGGCGCATCACCAGGTTGTCCCGGGTGATTCCGGCATTGTTGACGAGAATGTCGATCGAGCCGAATGCCTTCTCGACGTCTTCCACGAGCTTCGCCACTGCCGCCGTATCGCCGACATCGGCCGCGAACCCCATGGCGTTGTTGCCGATGGCAGACGCTGCTTCCTCGGCCCGCTGGAGGTCGCGACCCACCACGGCGACCCGTGCGCCGGATTCAGCCAAGGCTTCCGCGATGGCGCGTCCGATTCCCCGGGTGCTCCCGGTGACGACGGCGTTCTTTCCGGTGAGATCGATCTTCATTGTGCGACCATCTGGAGAAGTTTTTCGACTTCCGCGCGAGTTCCGCAGGAAAAAGTACGAGCGCCTTTGACGAGCCGCCCCACCAGACCGCTCAAGACGTTGCCAGGCCCCATCTCGACGTAGAGTGCCTCAGAAAAACGGGCAGCAATATTTCTGATCTCTGTGGACCACCGAACGGGAGACGTGAGCTGCCGCAGCAGCAGGGCCTTTGCCTCAACCGCGGTCGTGGAGGGTTGAGCGGTCACGTTCGAGTAAACCGGGCAAACGGGATCCGTGAAGGCCGACGTCGCGATCGCGTCGGTGAGTCCGACCACCGCCGGCTCCATGAGCGGCGAATGGAACGCGCCACTCACCGGAAGCCTGATCGCTCGCTTGGCACCCGCCTCCTTTGCAAGCTCCATCGCGCGCTCTACGCCCGCGATTTCGCCGGAGATCACGACCTGATCGTCGGTGTTGAAGTTGGCCGGCACCACCAGACCCGCCTCTTTGCTCGCGCGCTCACAGATCTCCTCGATCGGTGTCGTCGTCGTTCCAAGAATCGCCGCCATAGTTCCGGGACGCGACGTCCCGGTCTCGAACATCAGCTCACCACGTCTCCTCACGAGGCGGGCGGCTCCAGGGAGGCTGACCGAGTCGGCGGCGTAGTAGGCGGTGAATTCGCCGAGAGAATGTCCGGCGGCCGCGCGGACGTACGGGCGCAGCGCATCCTTGGTGAGCGCCCAGACAGCGGCGCCGTGCGCAAAAAGAGCGGGCTGGGCATTGCGCGTCAAAGTCAGGTCTTCGGCCGGTCCCTCGAAGCAGAGTCGGCTCAAGTCCATTCCGAGCGCGGCGTCGACCTCGCCAAAAATGCCGCGCGCCACCGGAAATGCGTCGGCCAGATCTTTTCCCATCCCCGGCTTCTGCGAGCCCTGGCCGGGAAAGAGCAGCACGATGTCCACCGCCTAGAAGCGGATGATCATCGACGCCCATGTGAATCCGGCGCCAAATGCGACCATCATCACAGTCGAACCGTCCTTGACTCTTCCCGACTCGATTGCCTCATCGAGGGCGATCGGAATCGATGCGGAAGATGTGTTGCCGTAACGGTCGACGTTCACGTAGACCTTATCCATCGGGATGCCGGAATGTTTGGCGGTCGCCTCGATGATCCGAACGTTGGCCTGGTGCGGAATCAGAAGATCGATGTCGGTTCCCGTGAGGCGCGCGCCGTCGAGCGCCCGGTCGGCCGCATCGGACATGGATCGCACCGCGTGCTTGAAGACCTCGCGCCCCGCCATTCTCACCAGATGGGAGCGCTTTTCGAGCACTTCCGCGGACATCGGCGTCGTCGCTCCACCGTCAGGCCGATACAGAAGGTCAGCCAGCTTGCCATCGCTTCGTATGTACGCGGACAGGATTCCCTTCCCGTGCTTGCTGCGCTTGAGCACTGCGGCGCCGGCTCCATCGCCGAACAGGACGCAGGTCGAGCGATCCTTCCAGTCCACGATCGCGCTCATCTTCTCCGCCCCGATCACGAGAGCAGTCTCGGCCGTGCCGGACATGATGAGACCTTCGGCAGCGGTCATCGCAAACAGCCAGCCGGAGCAGGCGGCGCTGATGTCGAATGCCGCCGCACGTGTCGCGCCGAGCTCCGCCTGAATGTCGACCGCCGTGGAGGGAAGGAGCCGGTCTGGTGTGGCCGTACTGAGGACGATCACGTCGATCTCGCCGGGATGAACCCCGGCAACTTCCATCGCCTTCCGACCGGCTTCGGATGCCATCGAGCAGGTGGTCTCGCCCTTCCCTGCTATCCGCCGCTCGACTATTCCGCTTCGCTCGAAGATCCACTCATGCGAGGTCTCGATGCCGATGGACGCGAAGTCGTGATTCGTCATTACGTGGGCGGGCACTCCGCGCCCGGTCCCGACGACGGCGGCTATTGGTCGCTTCATGCTGACTCCGCTATTGCGTTGAGGGCGTGCGCTGCGGCCTCGAGCTTCTCGCCGATTTGATCGTTCATGCGGGTTTCCACGGCTCGGACCGCGACCATGATCGCGTTCTTGATCGCGCGCGGCGGAGAGTTGCCATGGCAGATGATGCTGACGCCTCTTACTCCGAGGAGCGGGGCGCCGCCATAGGCGGTGGAATCGAATCGGCTGAGGGCCGCTTTCACGTCCTCGGCATCGATACGCGGGTGGTCGCTCAAAAGTCGGACGATCATCGGTGCCACGGCTTCGTAGAACTTCAGCACGACATTTCCGACGAAGCCGTCGCAGATGACGACGTCGAAGGGGCCGCGCTCACTTGCGCCGGCGGGAAGGTCGCGACCTTCCAGGTTTCCGTGAAAGTTGAACCCGGCTTTCCGGAAGAGCACGTGCGCGTCCTTCACAACCGCGTTCCCCTTTTCCGGCTCCTCCCCGATGGAGAGAAGGCCGATAGAAGGATTGGCGCGACCGAAAATGCACTCGGCGTAAACCACGCCGAGCCATGCGAATTGGAGGAGCTCTCTCGTGGAGCAGTCCACGTTCGCGCCTGAATCGAGAACGATGACTGGGTTGCGCGCAGTCGGGAATACGGTGGCAATGGCCGGGCGCGTAAGGCCCGGATGGAGCTTGAGCAGCATCGCCGACGCCGCCATCTGCGCGCCGGTGTTGCCGGCGGAGACGAAGGCGTCGGACTCTCCGTCGACCTGCAGCTTGAGCCCGACGACCATCGAGCTGTTGGGCTTCTTGCGCAGCCCGGCGGTCGGTTTCTCCGACATCTCGATGACCTCGGGCGCCTCGACGATGATGAGCCGATGGCGCGACGAGGCGCCGCCGGAGAGCTCGCCCGAAAGCAATCTCGCGACCTCCGCCTCAATGACCGATGTCTGCCCGACGAGCTGCACTGTGTGCGCACCGTCGAGTTCCTGCAAGGCGAGTAAGGCGCCGGCGATTGTCGCTCTGGGCGCGAAATCTCCCCCCATAGCGTCCAACGCTATTCTCGCCAAACTAGGCTTCCTTCGGTTCTACTCGCTGTTCGCCATCGTAGTATCCGCACTCCGCGCAGACATGATGCGGACGCCTCATGCTCTGGCAGCGGGGACACTTCTGGATGACAATCGCAGGCGCGATCTTGTGCGTGTTGCGCGCGCGTTTCTTTCGCTTCGAGGTGCGTCGCTTTGGGACGGCCATTGTATCTGTTCCTTAAGGTGGTTTGACGAGCTAGTGTGCGTCGCCCTGATGCTTGAGCAACGCGTCCCAGCGCGATTCAGTCTTGGTTGGTGCGCAGTTGCAAGTGCTCTCGTTCAAATTGGTACCGCAAGTCGCGCAGAGTCCTTTGCAGTCCTCCCTGCACTGGACGTAAGCAGGAGCCGTGAGCAGCCACGTCTCTCTCACCGCCGCGCGGAGATCCAGCATCCTCGCATTCGGATCGTACAAAAACACGTCCGGATCGTCCGCCTCGTCAGCGCCGACCGCGGCGAGAAAAAAGTGTACCTCCTCATCGACTGCGACGTCGACTTCTTCCAGGCACAACCGGCAAGGAAGCACGATCCCTCCGTCAATGCGACCGGAGAAATAGAATCGTCCGTCGCCCGCCGACGACAGCCTTCCGATCACCCTGACCGGCCGCGACGGACGGACATCTCCCTCTTCCCAAATGGGATCGTCCGGTTGAATCGAGCCGTCCACATGGACGGCTTTGGTCTCCAGCGAGCGCATGTCAAAGGACAGCATAAGCCCTTTAACCTAGCGGGTTTAAGACACCTATTCCAGTGTCGTTCCGGTTTTTTGCGGCTGGTTTTTCTTAACTAAGACTACCGGCCAGGGGCCGTCGGCGTCCAAGCCGCTGGCTACGGGCTTGGCTACGATTGATCGCTCGGCTTCAGACCAGTTCGGACTCGGGAAAGAAGAATCTCGACTCACGCTCCGCGTTTTCGTCGGAGTCGGAGGCGTGGATCGCGTTACGCTCCTTGGATTCCGCGTACAGCTTCCGAACCGTCCCCGCTTCCGCCTCGGCTGGGTCCGTCGCTCCGATCGCCGTTCGGAGGGCCGCCACCGCGTCGGAGCGCTCGAGCACGACCGGCATGCATTTGCCGGAGGTCATGAAGCGCACGAGCGGGGCGAAGAATGGACGCTCGCGATGAACCGCGTAGAAGGCACTTGCCTGAGATTCGGTAAGCCGCATCACCCGCGTAGCGATGATCTTGAAACCAGCCTTCTCGAGGTGCGCGATGATCTGTCCGCCCTTTCCGGAATTGAAGGCGTCGGGCTTGATGATGGTGAGTGTTCTGTTGCCAGCCATTTATTAGTTCTTGTCCTAGCGCATAGCGCGTTTGAGTAAATCCACGACGTCGATGGGACGCTTGGCGACGCCCACGCCGTTCTCCTCGAATGCCTGCATCTTTTCAGCGGCGGTGCCGGCGGAGCCTGAGATGATGGCTCCGGCGTGTCCCATGCGGCGTCCTGGCGGCGCGGTTTGGCCGGCTATGAAGCCGACGACGGGCTTCTTCATCTTCTCGCGGACGAAGCGCGCCGCCTCCTGCTCATCGGTTCCGCCGATCTCGCCGATCATGACGACTGCCTTGGTCGCGGGATCCTTCTCAAACGCGTCGAGGCAATCGATGAAGTTGGTGCCGTTGATCGGATCGCCCCCGATCCCGACGCACGTCGTCTGACCGATCTTGGCGCGCGTCATCTGGAAGACGACCTCGTAGGTGAGCGTGCCCGAGCGACTCACCAGGCCGACGTTGCCGGGCGTGCAGATTCTGCCTGGAATGATTCCGACTTTCGACTGGCCAGGAGAGATGAGGCCAGGGCAGTTCGGTCCAAGGAGGCGGGAGCCTCGCTCCTTCACGTACGGATAGACCCTCGTCATGTCGAGAACGGGGACGCCCTCCGTGATGCAGACGACAAATGGAATCCCAGCGTCCGCCGCTTCCATCATCGCATCGGCGGCGAACGGCGGTGGGACATAGATCACCGTCGCGTTCGCGCCGGTTTTCTTCACGGCCTCGGCGACAGTGTTGAAGATGGGAACCTTGTCGTCGAACTTCTGTCCGCCCTTCCCTGGTGTCACACCCCCTACGACCTGGGTTCCGTACTCGATCATCTGCTTCGTATGGAAGGAACCGTCCCTGCCAGTGATTCCCTGAACGAGCAGGCGCGTGCTCTTGTCGATGAAGATGCTCACTTCGCCTTTCCTCCAGTGGCGAGAGCCACTGCTTTCTTCACCGCTTCGTCCATGTCGGTCATCGCGGAGAGCCCGTTCTCCTTCAGGATCTCGAGCGCGATCTCCTCATTCGTGCCTGTGAGCCGAATGACGAGCGGAACCTTGAGCGGGTTTTGCTTGATCGCCGTCACGATTCCATTCGCGACATCGTCGGTGCGCGTGATTCCGCCGAAGATGTTGAAGAGAATCGCCTTGACGTTCGGTTCGCTGGTGATGATGCGGAGCGCGGCGACCACCTTCTCCGGATTCGACGAGCCGCCGATGTCGAGAAAGTTGGCCGGTTCCCCGCCGTAGTATTTCACGAGGTCCATCGTCGCCATCGCGAGGCCGGCTCCGTTGACGACGCAGCCGACGTTTCCGTCGAGCTTGATGAAGGTGAGGCTTGCCTTTCTCGCCTCGACCTCGCTCTGGTCTTCAGCGGACTCGTCGCGGAGCGCGGCGATGTCCGGACGGCGATCGAGCTCGTTGTCGTCGATCACCATCTTCGCGTCCAGCGCGACTATCTCTCCGGCAGGTGTCGTCACCAATGGATTGATCTCGGCCAGCGATCCACCGTTCTCGAAGAACGCCTTGTAAAGCTGCTGAAAGATCTTCGCGGCGGCGCGAACCTGCTTCATGTCGGAATAGAGGAAGAACGCGAGCTGCATCGCCTCGAACATCTGCAAGCCGTAACGAGGATCGACTGCGTGGCGGAGGATCTTGTCGGGCGTCTTGGCCGCGACTTCCTCGATGTCTATTCCGCCGGCCGGACTCGCCATGAACACCGGTCGCTTGGAGGCGCGATCGACGATGATGCCGACGTAGGCCTCGCTCGCGATGTCGGCCGCCGGTGTGACGAGAACCTTTTTTACGGGAAGGCCTTTGATCGTCAGCTTGAGGATCTGAGCGGCGACGTTCCGCGCTTCTTCAGGCGTTTTGGCGAGTTTCACACCGCCCGCTTTTCCGCGACCGCCGGCGTGAACCTGCGCCTTCACGACGACCGTGGTTCCGAACTTCCGGGCGATTGCCTCAGCTTCCTCCGGCGTCGTCGCAACCTCGCCTGGCGGGATCGGGATGCCGTACTTCCGGAAAATGTCCTTTGCCTGGTACTCGTGGATGTTCACTCTTGCTCCGAACGCGTGCGTGCACGCGGATTATCGATATTGATGTAAAGCTTTATGGAAGGATTTCCGTACCGCCAACGCCCTGCACCGCCGCTCTTCCCTTGCTCAACTCAGTAATAATGGCACGACCCTGTGTTCGACGCACGTAGTCCGCGGCAGCCGCGACTTTCGGAGCCATGCTGCCTTCGCCGAACGCTCCTTCGCTCGCCAGGCGATCTGCCTCACTCACGGTCATCGAGCTGATCGCGCGCTGCTCCTCCGTGCCCCACCCAGTATAAACGGCATCGACGTCGGTGAGAATCAGGAACAAATCGGCGCCAAGCTCTCTCGCAAGAACCGCGGCGGCGAGATCCTTGTCGACGACCGCGTCGATTCCCTCGAGTCCGAGCACGGGATCACGGTAGATGGGAACGCCGCCGCCACCGCACGCAATCACGACGGTGTCGCGCCCGAGCAGTGTCCGAATCGTTGCAAGCTCGTGAATCGCGATCGGCCGGGGACTTCCTACGACGCGCCGAAAATGCCCCTTTGCATCTTTCTTCACGGGATGACCCTGTGCCTTCAGCTCACGCGCGCGCACGACCGAGAGTCCATGCCCGATGAATTTCTTCGGATCCTTGAGCGCGGGGTCGTCTGCGGCAACCTCGACCTGCGTGAGGACGGTCACGACATCTCTCGAATGCCCCGCCTTCCGCAGCGCGTTCTCGAGCGACTGCTGCAGCATGTAGCCGATCCACCCCGCCGTACTGGCCACGAGCACGCCAAGCGGAAGCGGCGCGACCTCGCTCCGCGCCTTCTCGTTTCTGACGAGCTCGTCTCCAACCTGCGGCCCGTTGCCGTGAACCACCACGACCCGCCAACCATCAAGTACGAGATCGACGATCGGGCCCAGGCTTTCGCGCGTGTGGCGAAACTGGTCCGCGATGGTCGAGTGCTCTCCGGGCGGAGAAAGCGCATTGCCGCCGACGGCGATTACAGCGGTCCGTGTCTCAGTCATCTGTGCGTCGGTCCAATGAGCGCGCCAAGCGAATCGTATGCGATCCCGAAGGCCTTGAGATCGGCGGCAGCGAGCGCGGCCCGCATGCGATTGTAGAGACGAGTCGCGGCGGCCCTGAACGTCGAGTCGCTGCCCACGGGCGACGATTCCGCCGCTAGCGGCGACCACGGTGTTGTAGTGAGCTCGCGCGCAATTCCGGGCGCGCGATAGTCGGAGGCGTTTGGAAACGCCGTCATCCAGGCCTGCGCGATCGGATCGGGAGCTGGATCGGCTGACATCATCACTCGAGCCGTCCTCGCGTTCACGAGCGCGGTTGCGGCGTGCCTGAAATAGCTGCGCTCCTCTCCCGCGAGAACGTAGCGCTGGCTGAGTGGATAGTTGGACGACGCGGAATACAGCTCCAGCTTCCAGTAGAGCGTATCGGAATGAAACATCGGCTCGACCATGCTTCCCTGTGCGAAGATCGGGGCAAGAGCGCGAATTCTGGTCCGCACGTCCCGCATCGTGACAAGTCTGGCGCGCCGTGGGACTGAATCAGATAGAAGATCGAAGGACTGATACGCCCACGCGTATCCCAATCTAGAAAAGCCGTCGCCGAGCCGTGGGCCCGCGACATCGAGCTGTGGATCGGAGACGAGCACCAGCCCTTGCGCACCGGGATAGACGAGGGAGTCCTGACGCAGCAGCTGCTGGCCCGCCGCGCTCGTTACCACGCTATCGAGTGCGGCTGACACCGCGGACTTCCGCAAAGCTTCGTACGATGCCGCGCTCAGGGCGTAGGCACGCCGCGTAAAGTCGGCGCGGGTGGCGGCGTATGGCCGCTCTTGCACCATCTGCGCTTCACGAGCGGTGAAGTGCCGGACGAGTAACGGCACGATTTCCTGGACGGCGACCGACAACACCACTATCACCGTGACGGCGATGAAGCTGGTGCGGAGTTGTCCCGTCCACCCGCTCAAAAGTACGGTGATCGCGGCAGCGGCCGTGGCGATCGAGAGTATGACCAACCCGGGAAGGAGCCACTGATGATCCATGTACGAAAAGACCCCTCCATCACCGCTCCCGTGAATCAGAAGCTCGTACGATTCCAGCCGGTAGCTCCACATCGTTATGAGCAGCAGCAGCGCCGCCAGCACGCTCAGGTGCCGCCTGACGCGCGCGCTCATGCGAAGTCCGGCGCGCTCCCACCTCAAGCCGGGCGTGAGTGAGTAGAGGATGACGACGACAATCGAGACTCCAACCGACAGCAGCATCGCCCACGAGTAGACCGCCTTTTCGAGAGGAAGCCAGGTCGTGTAAAACGCGAGGTCGTGCTGGAAGTATGGATCGCTCTCGCGGAAGCTTGCGCCGAGCCGCGCCAGCGCCAGCGAGGTCCACGGAGGAAGCGCCGGCGTGACCGCGGCGGCGAGCGCAATCGAGAGGAAAAAGGCGAACCGGTCGATGTATTTGCGCGGCACCGCCTCGCCAAACTCCACGTTTGCGAGCCGCCGAGGCAATGTCAGCACCCCTATGCTTCGCCCGAGCGCGGAGAGATTCAGAAAGGCAACGAGCACCGCGATGACGGAACCGATCCCATAGATCAGCAGCAGATCGCCTGTCCGTTCGCGCCAGAGCGAGCTCGCTCCGAGCACGGCGTACCAGGTGTAATCGGCATACAGGGCGGATGCCGCGCGCCCGCCGACGAGCACCGCCGCCGCGATGACGACTCCGATGAGGAGGCGCCTGCGGGTGGAGTGCGTCACATCAAACCCTTACGCCTTTGGAGCGGAGCCAGCCCTGGATCTCGGATTGAATCTTCTCCAGCTGCTCCTTCGTCCGCGCTTCGAACCGCATCACGAGCACAGGCTGAGTGTTCGACGCCCGGATTAGTCCCCACCCACCGCCGAAGAGGACTCGTGCGCCGTCCACCGTGATGACCTTGTATTTGGCGCCGAAATATTTCTTGGCCTCTTCGACAATCCCGAACTTCTTGTCGTCGGGACAGTCGACGCGGATCTCGGGCGTGGAAACGAATCGAGGCACATCGGCCAGTAGGTCCCGAACGGTCTTCCCCGACTCGGCGACGATGCGAAGCAGTCGCGCCGCGCCGTATAGCGCGTCATCGAATCCGTAATAGCCCTCGGCGAAGAACATGTGCCCGGACATCTCGCCGGCAACCGGCGCGTGAGTCTCGTGCATCTTCTCCTCGATGAGCGAGTGTCCTGTCTTCCACATCACGGGGATTCCTCCGGCCTTCTCGATGGCTTCCGGCAGTGCCTGCGATGCTTTGACATCGAAAACGATTGCCTGGCCCTCCCTCGTCCGCGCCAGCACTTCGCGCGCGTAGATGATCAGAAGGTAATCGCCCCAGATGATCTCGCCGGTGTGGTCGATGACGCCAATGCGGTCTGCGTCCCCGTCGAACGCGATGCCGATGTCGGCCTGATCCTCCTTCACCGCGGCGATGAGAGCCTCTAGGTTTTTTGGAACAGTGGGATCGGGATGGTGATTCGGAAAGGTGCCGTCGCTCTCGCAGAAGAGGCAACGCGGCTTGATGCCGAGCTTCGGGAATAGCTTCGGCGCAACGAGAGCGCCCACTCCGTTTCCGCAATCGATGACGACCTTCAGGTCGTCGCCCCTGACCCCCCAATCGTCGCGTGAGGAGTCGCGCGAGAGCGTCCCGACGCGCGCTGCGATGTCGTCGATGTACCGGTCGATGACTTGCTCTTTGCGAAGCGTGCCCTTGCCGCGCGGGAATTTGCCGGCGACCGCAAGCTCGTAGATGTGCTGGATGTCCGCGCCGTAGATGGAGCTGGTGCCGAGCCCCAGTTTGAATCCGTTGTACTCGGGGGGATTGTGGGAGCCCGTGATCTGGATTCCGCCGACCACGGTGAGATTGTGCTGCGACCAGTATGCGAGCGGAGTGGGAACGATCCCGATGTCCGCTACGTCGACGCCGCTTGCAAGCAGCCCCCGCACCAGCGCGCGATGCAATCCTTCCCCGCTCGGCCGGTTGTCACGTCCGACGGCGACCGCGCCCTTCACTCCTCTTTCGGCCAGGAACGCTGCGTACGCGCCGGCGACTGCCGTGGCTACCTCTTCAGTGAGATCCTTTCCGGCGATGCCACGGATGTCATACTCCCGAAAGATCGCGCGAGAGATTGCCATCGCGGTTACCGCGATCGCAGCGCGACTTCCTTGCTCATCGCCGGCGTGCTGCGCTGTGTCAGGGAAACAAGCGCGTCTGGGAAAAGTCCAAAAATCAGGATGATGGCGGCCGATCCCCACACCACGGCACGGGTCCAGCCGCCCGCGCGCTCGGGTAGAATTGCGGTACTCGAGCGCGGCTTCATGAACATCACCATCACCACGTACAGATAGTATCCCGCGCTGACGACACTCGTGACGACCAGAATCACAGCGAGTCTGGTCTGCGGGAACGGAGCTTTGAGCGCTGCCTCGAGGACGTACCACTTGGCGAAGAATCCAATGCCGCCGAAGATCGGGAAGCCGAGCAGGGCGAGCATGAACACCGCCATCGCGACCGCGAGTCCTGGTCTGACACTCCAGAGGCCGGCGTACTCCTCGACCTCCATGTTGTCCTCTCCCGCTCTGCCGAGCGCGACGATCACGGCAAAGGCTCCGAGCGTCGCCATTGTGTAGGCGAAGAGGTAGAACATGAAAGCTGAGCTGCCGAGGCTTGTGCCCACAACCATTGCAACGAGGATGTATCCCGCGTGCGCAATGCTCGAATATGCGAGGAGGCGCTTGATATTCCTCTGGGCGAGGGCAACAAGATTGCCGACGATCATGGTGAGCGCGGCCAGCCACCACACCGCCTCGTGCCAGGTGGATAGCAATGTGGGAAAGGCCTCGAGCCAGAGCCGGAAGAACGCGGCAAATGCCGCCGCCTTGACAGCGGCAGCCATGTACGCGGTGATCGGAGTCGGTGCACCCTCATAGACGTCCGGCGCCCACATGTGGAACGGCGCCGCCGCGATCTTGAAGCCGAAGCCCACTAGAAGGAGGGCGATGCCGGCGAGCAGCAATCCGCTGTGCTGGAGGTTAAAGCGAACGATGTTCGCCTTGATGACAAGGAAATTGGTGGCACCCGTCGCGCCGTAAACGAGAGCGATCCCGTACAACAGGAAGGCCGTCGAGAACGCGCCGAGCAGGAAATATTTTATCGCGCCCTCGGCGGACCTCTCGCGGCGGCGATTGAGGCCGACGAGAACGTAAATCGCGATCGACATCAGCTCGATGCCGAGGAAGACGATGATGAGGTCGCGCGCGGCGGCCAGAATCATCATCCCCGACGTCGAGAACAGAAGCAGGACGTGCGACTCTCCCGGGGTGATTCCTTCGCGCCGGTTGTAGTCGAGCGACATCGCGATGGTGCCGAGCGTCGCGATCAGAAAGATCTCGTCTGCGGCCCAGCGAAAATTGTCGACGGCAATGACGCCGTCGCTCGCGGTATAACCCCGATATGCGTAGTAGCCAACGGCTACCATCGTCAGGACGCAGAGCACCATGCTCAGGATCCCAACGCTTCTCTGGTGCTCGTCGCTCTCGCGACGCCACCCTGACCAGAGGAGAAGGACCATCGCTCCGCCCATGAGGAGCAGATCGGGGCCAAGAGCCGAGGTGAGCTGGGCGGGCATGGTCAGGTCGAATTGCATCAGCGGCCGGCCTCACTCACACGTGGAAGGCTTCCTGCGCGCTCGACGCGGTTGACGAGGAGCTGCGCCGATCCTTCCATCCTGCGCAGGACCGGCGCGGGATAGACGCCGAGCCAGATGATCGCGGCTACCAAAGGAACCAGCATGGCGAGCTCACGCTTGTTGAGATCGGTCAGATGCTCATTCTCGGCCTTGTCGAGCGGGTTGAAGAGGATCCGCTGGATCGCCCAGAGCAGATATACGGCGGCGAATATCACTCCCGTTGTCGCTATGATCGTCAGCACCGGGTACGTGCGGAACGACCCGATCAGCACCAGGAATTCTCCGACGAATCCATTGGTGCCGGGAAGTCCGATGCTGCTGAGCGAGACGAAGGTGAGGATCGCGGCGAACATCGGCGCCACTCGCGCTATTCCGCCATAGGAGTCGATCAGACGCGAGTGCCGGCGCTCGTACATGATGCCCACCAGGAGGAACAGCGCGCCGGTGGAGATGCCGTGATTGATCATGACCATCAGCGCGCCCTGCACGCTCTGGAGCGTGAGCGCGAAGATGCCAAGCATGACGAATCCGAGGTGGCTGACCGACGAATACGCCACGAGCTTCTTGAAGTCCGGCTGCACCATTGCAACCAGGGCGCCATAGATGATGCCGATCAGCGCCAGGATGAGGATGATCATTCTGATCGTCGGATTCATCGCCGCGCCGGGAAAGAGCGGCAGCGCAAATCTCAGGAATCCGAATGTGCCCATCTTGAGCATGATGCCGGCAAGAATCACCGACCCCGCCGTCGGAGCTTCGACATGCGCGTCAGGTAGCCAGGTGTGGAACGGAAAAATCGGCACCTTGACCGCGAACGCCAGGAAGAACGCAGCGAACAGCCAGAGCGCCGTTCTCTCCGGCATGCCCACTGCCCCTGTAAGCAGGCGATCGTAGCTGAAGTCGGGCGTTCCGTCCGCGCCTTTCATGTGCAGCCCGAGGTAGATGATCGCCACCAGCATCAGCAGCGAAGGCAACATTGTGTAGATGAAGAACTTGAGGCTCGCGTAGATGCGGCGTTCCCCACCCCAGACGCCGATGATGAAATACATCGGCACCAGCATCACTTCCCACATCACGTAGAAGAGGAAGAGGTCGCGCGCCAGGAACACGCCCAGCATTCCAGTGGTGAGAATGAGGAGCAGAGCGTAATAGCTGCGCACCTTGGTGCGGATCGTCGTCCAGCTCCCGAGAACCGAAAGCGGCATGATGAAAGTGGTCAACAACACCATCATCAAGGCGATCCCGTCGACGCCCAGAGTGAACCGGACGCCCCACGTCGGAATCCATCCGATGTCGATTGGCGCCTGCCACCCGGTGTCCGCCGGATTGAACGACCACCAAAGACCGATCGAGACCACGAACTCGAGCACGAACAGCCAGAGCGCAACCTGGCGCGCCGCTGGGGTCTCCACGCCCGCAGCAGTCGCCGCCGGCTCGCGGACTGGCAGCATCAGCACGATCACGGCGCCGACGAGCGGAATCGCGAGCAGCGCCGGAAGCACCCAGAGGTTGTAGCCGATCGAGTCGAGAAAACTTGCCATTGATCAGATTACCGAAGGGTGAATGCGCCAAGCATCACCAGCACTCCCACCACCAGAACCCACGCGTAGATCCCGACGTTTCCTGTCTGCAACCGCGATCCTACCCAGCCAAGGCCCCGCGCCAGAGCGGCGCTTCCATTGACGAAGAAACCATCTATCAGGCCATTGTCGATCACACGCCAGAGGAAGCTGCGCGACACCGCGTAGGTCGGCTCGACGATCGTTCTCTCGATACCCTCGTCCACGTAATACTTGTGGGCAACGACACCTTCGAACCCGTGCTCCGGCACAGCATCTCGCTTGCGCGGCAGGCGGTCGGGCTTGAGGCGCGTCATCGCGAACACAATGCCCGCGACCGCAATCACAACCGCGGCCCCGATCAGTGCTTGCTCAGTGGATGCGGGAACTTGCGCGGCTCCCGCGGCGATCCGCGTCGTCGCATCGCCAACCACGGGATCGAGCCAGTGCGCAAGAAGCTCCCGAGGGCCCAACGGAATGATGCCGGTGATGACTTCAGGCAGATTGAGCCAGCCGCCGAAGACGGTGAGGATTCCCAGGACGACCAGCGGACCGGTCATGATCCATGGCGCTTCATGCAGAGCCTCCTCCTCCTCCGTCCCGGTGCGAGCTGGACCGTGGAACGTGTAGAGCATCATCCGCGTCATGTAAACCGCGGTGAGAAAGGCTGCTGCAAGTCCGATGGCGTAGATGATGTAAAGCAGAGTGCTGCCCGGGATTCCGAGCCATGTGGCCGATGCGAGCGTCGATCCCTGGGCCCGCGCGAACACCGATCCAAGGATCTCGTCCTTGGACATGAATCCCGAGAGCGGCGGGATCCCTGAGATCGCCAGCGTAGCGATCCACATCAGCACGCATGTGACCGGCAGGTAGCGCCTGAGGCCGCCCATGTTGCGCATGTCCTGCGCATCCTCGTTGCTGTGCGTTCGGTGATACGCGGCGTGCATCGCGTGGATCACGGAGCCCGACCCGAGAAAGAGGAGAGCTTTGAAAAAAGCGTGCGTGACGAGGTGGAACATTCCCGACACGTAGGCGCCCACACCCACACCGACGAACATGTAGCCGAGCTGCGAAATCGTCGAATAAGCCAGCACCTTCTTGATGTCCCACTGCTTGAGTCCGATCGTCGCGGCGAATATCGCGGTTACCGCGCCGACAACCGCGACCGTGAGCGATGCAACCGGCGAAAGCGAAAAGAGGAAGGAGCTGCGCGCGATCAGATACACGCCCGCGGTGACCATCGTCGCCGCATGGATCAGCGCCGAAACCGGCGTCGGACCCGCCATCGCATCCGGAAGCCAGATATAGAGCGGGATCTGCGCGCTCTTGCCCGTGCAGCCGAGGAACATGAATAGGCAGATCGTGGTGACGAGCGCACTGCCGGCGCCCAGGTCGAGCGCCTTGGCGCTCACTCCGATGAAGTCGAGGACGCCGATATTCGCGAACAGCATGAACATCGCGACCAGCAACCCGAAGTCTCCAATGCGGTTCACGATGAATGCTTTCTTTCCCGCATCCGCGTTCGCCTTGTCGTTGAACCAGAAGCCGATCAAGAGATAGGAGCAGAGTCCCACTCCTTCCCAGCCGACGAACAGCACTGGATAGTTGGCGCCAAGCACCAGCACCAGCATGAAGAACACAAACAGATTGAGGTACGAGAAGTATCTCGGGTAACCGGGATCGTCCCGCATGTAGCCGACGCTGAAGACGTGGATGAGCGCGCCCACTCCAGTGATCACCAGGATCATCAGCATCGACAACTGGTCGAGCTGGAACGCCGCATCGATGTGCAGATCGCCGACCGGCATCCAGCTGAAGTAGCGCTGGATGAACGGGGCGGCTGGTTGCGCACTGGCCATCGCCTGCCAGATCCCAAGTGCCAGCAGGAATGAGAGTATCAGCACGCCGGGTCCGACAACGCTCACGACGCCGGCCCAGCGATGCCGCTTCACCGCATGCTGGTCGTCGCCGTCGGCGCCATGCCCGGCGTGCGAAATCGCTGACGCGTCGGCCGCGCCCTCGGAGTGATGCTCATGCTCGGCGGCCGTCGGATCGGTCGGACCGAAATGCGCGCCCGCGAGCGAAAGCAGCCCGTTGATCACGAATCCGGCGAGCGGCAGGATCGGCAGCAGCCACACCCATTCGGCGATCGTGCCGGAGAGCGGATGAGCCTGCGAGGCTGCGGAAACCGCGGTCTGGAGCAGCATCAGCCCTTGAGCAGATTGATGTCCTTGAGATCGATCGTCTGCCTATGGCGGAAGATCGCGATGATGATGGCGAGGCCCACAGCCGCTTCGGCTGCCGAAACCGTCATCACGAATACGACGAACACCTGGCCCGCGGTTCCGTAAAAGCGCGAGAAAGCGACGAACGTAAGATTGACGGCCGTCAGCATCAGCTCAACGCACATGAAGATGATGATCGCATTCCTGTGAATCAGGACGCCGATCACACCGATGACGAAGAGCGCAGCTGTGAGGGCGAGGGACTCAGCGAGCACCGGCGGCCCTCCCCCTTCCGAGTACCACGGCTCCCGTTATCGCCACCAGCAGGAGGACGCTCGTCAGCTCGAAAGCAAGCAGATAGTCCTTGAAGAGCGGCTCCGCGATCATGCCCACGGCGTTCAGCTTCTGAAACTGCTGCTCGTTGAAGTCGCGCGGTACGATCAGCTGTTGCGGTAGCTTCGTGCGGGCGATCACCATGATCTCGCTGAGGAGGCCGAGCCCGATTAGCCCGGCGGCGAGCTTCCAACCAGTGCCGCGTGCATCCGCCAGCTCCGATGGATGCCCGAGATTCAGCAGCATGACCACGAACAGAAACACGACCATGATAGCGCCGGCGTACACCAGTACCTGCATGACGCCGACGAACTGCGCGTCGAGCATCACGTATAGCGCGGCGAGGCTGAACATGGTGTTGACCAGCCAGAGCGCCGCCGTCACCGGACTTTTGCGCGTCACGAAGGTCAGCGCCGATGCGAGCGCGATGACTCCGAAAAGATAGAAGTGAAAGACGTAGATGAGCGAGTAGTGCGGCTCCATCACTCGCCCTTGGGGTCTTTGGGATCCCACATCTCGCACACCGGGTGCGTCTGATCCATCAGCCGCTGCAAGTCGTAAACGAAGCCCTCCCGGCTGTACTCGGCGTTCTCATAGTGGCGCCCCACGTGGATCGCTTCCTCGGGGCAGACCTCCTGGCAGAACCCGCAGAAGATGCAGCGGAACTCGTCGATCTCGAACACAAGCGGATAGCGGTTCCCTTCCTCGTCCTCTCCGGGCACCAGCTTGATGCAGTTTGCGGGACACACGGTCGGGCAAAGGCCGCAGGCGACGCACCGCGCCTTCCCGGTCTCCGTCGTCAGCATTCTGTGCGTGCCGCGCCAGCGCGGAGAGATCGGAGATTTCTCCTCTGGATACTGTGTGGTGACTCGGCCCTGGACGTCGAACAGATGCTTTGCGGTCAGCGCCATTCCCTTGAGGGTGGCGCGGATGTAGCTGACATCGTCGGTTGGCCGCTCGACCACCTTCACCTTGATCGCCATTATCTGCCGCCCTCTGTTGCGATGGGATGGCGTTTTTCCAGCTGTTTGTCCAGCTGCCGCAGCCGCTCGACTTCCCTCGGATGCATTCTTCCGTAGGCGGGACTGATGATGCGCCCACGGTCGAGAATCGCGAATAGCAGGATCATCACCCCGAGGTTGATGGAGCCAAGTATCGCCGTGTACCACCCACCCTCCGGAATCCCGGCGGCGCTAAGGCCGAGCATGACGGACGCGATGAGCACGATGTAGACGAGAGCGAGCGGTAGCATGAACTTCCAGCCCAGTGACATCAGCTGGTCATAGCGGAAACGCGGCAGCGTCCAGCGGACCCACATGAATACGAAGACAAAGAACAGGATCTTGGCGAGGAAGATTCCGATCGAGAGCAGCGACAGCCATTTGCTGAAGGGGCCGATATTGTCCCGCGCCGTGAACGGCACGTCCCAGCCTCCGAAGAAGAGCGTCGCCATCAACGCACTCGCCGTCACCATGTTCGCGTACTCCGCGATGAAGAACAGCGAGAACTTCATCGCGCTGTACTCCGTATGATAACCGGCTACCAGCTCCGTTTCCGCCTCGGGCAAATCGAATGGCAACCGGTTGGTCTCGGCGAACGCAGCCACCATGAAGATGAAAAATGCCACCGTCAGATTCACCACATTCCACCCGCCCCACGCCTGCTGATTGATGATGGAGTTGAGGCTGACGTTGCCGGCGAGGAGCAATATCGGAATCGTCGACATGCCCATCGCGATCTCGTACGATACCATCTGCGCGCTTGAGCGAAGGCCGCCGAGCAGCGCGTACTTGTTGTTCGAGGACCAGCCGGCGAGGACGATCCCGTACACGCCGAGCGATGTGATCGCGAGGATGAACAGGAAGCCGATGGGCAGATCCGCGACGACCATGTCGATTCTTCCCCAGCGCGTGGGCATCGGCGCGCCGAAGGGAATGACGCACCACGCGGTCAGCGCGGGAATGAACGAGAGTATCGGCGCGAGAACGAAGAGCGGCTTGTTCACGCCGGCCGGCATCGTCTCTTCCTTCATGAAATTCTTGAGTCCATCGGCGGCTGGCTGGAGCCATCCTTTGCCCACACGGTTGGGTCCGTGACGATCCTGAATCCAGGCCGAGATCTTTCTCTCCGCCAGGGTGAGCATCGCGACGCCGACCATGTAGATCGTGAAGATGACCACCAACTTGATGATCGTGAAAATGAAGAACACCATCCCACTCACTGGCGGCATATTCGGGTCTGCCGCCTGGAGAAGCACCGGAAAACCGTGAACCACGCTCATGCCGTGCCCACGGCGATTGGTGCTTTCGGGCCGGTCGGTGGCGCATCGACCAGCGGAAGTCCCTTGAAGCCGAGCGAGTCGTAGCT